>JBHJGR010000092.1:0-45947 GCA_050331615.1 Elainellaceae cyanobacterium | reverse complement strand
AATGAGTGTCCACTGCTCGAGATCATTTGCTGAAATATTGACCCAGGCTAGACCGACCGCAAACAGAAACTCTAACATTTGTCGTCGATAGCAGCGTTATCGGATGAAAGCTTAACAAAATGCAGATGCTTATGGAAGCGTTCGAGATTACCGGATCTGATAAGCAAGTGGTCATAAGAAAATGTAGCTATGGTGGGGTCGCCTCTCGTCGGGGGGCGCATTCCACTAGCTTTTGTTTACAGAGTATGTATAGCGCTACGCTTTGGCGTTAGGACGCTTAAGAGGTTCCAAACTCAAACCTCAGCCCGCAGGGCTATATTTAAGGAAATAGCTAAGCGGGGGCTCCAATTTCAAATCGGGAAATTTTGTGAGGACTTGAGACTAGACATTAGCCGGGGCATGTGTGTTATCTTAAACAGGTAGCCAGCCGCTGCCAAAGTGCAGTCAGTGCTTAGGCGACAGGTCCATCGATAGATTCATCCGATTAGGATTAAGGAGGTGATGCCCATGCAAGAGAGTAGTAAATGTATGGGTCACCTGGTTGGAGTAAGCTGGCTGTGTGCCGGGGCTGTTCACTAAGAATCAGCACTGCTTCATTGAAGCCTTGCTGGGACGATAGCGTTTCTCCCGGCAGTCGAGTTTCAACCAGACGACCCGCTACACCGCTTCTGCCACTGACGGTATATCCGTCCCCGGCAGAAGCGGATAGTTTTTTTAGGGGATATTTTTGCGGCAAGATCACAAGCTCCTTCTAAGGTATGGGGCTATTGCTCAGTTCATGTGTGGTAGAGTTTCAGCGAAGCATGAATTGAAGCAAGTGACTTGTATGGCACAGCTCCTCAACGACAACGAAATTCAAAACCGAGTTGATCAGCTCTCAAACTGGACGCTTGACGGCAAAAAAATTCGATGCCAGCGGCAGTTCAAGGATTTTGTGGAAGCCATCAATTTCATCAACCGGCTAGTTGAGCCCGCAGAGGCAGCCGGTCACCACCCCGACCTCGCAGTTTCCTACAACAAAGTCACTATCGAGCTGACCAGTCATGATGCTGGAGGGCTAACTGAAAATGACTTTGAGATGGCAAAAGTGATTTCCAATATTCAGTAGGGCCATGAGCCTCATGGTGGTGTGCGCTCCTGATGGGGGACGCACACTCTCAAGAAGATAAGTTTGGTTAGCTTCTTACCAAATAGCCAACGCCTGAGCCAGGCTGGCGAGGTCAGGAGCGTCAAGCGTTTGACGAGGAGTTGGAGTTGCCGCGATCGCATCGGCGACTGCCCGCTGCCGTCGGGCCTGGTCTGCCGTGATGCTTTCGGTCGTGTTACCTAGTCCTGGAGCATTCCAGCGATTGGTGTCTGGGTCGAGGTAGGAGTGCACCCGTGCCCACAAGATTGCCTCCGAGCCGCGCATCCCCTGATCGTGGGCCTGCCTGAGGCGGACAATGTAGCCTCCCCGACCCAGCGCTGCCAGCGGCGACTGGTTAGCCAAATCTAGAGCATTGAGCTTTTCTTCAAGCCCCCAGGGAACCTGATGGGCGATCGCCCGCTGCTGAAGCTGGTTTGCCTGCCGACGGAGCCTTGCCAGCTGCTTTTGGTCTGCCTCCTCAGGAGAAGCAGCGCCGTGCTGATAGGAAAAGGTGCCCAGATTCCAAACGCCGTTCCCGGGATCGACATGGCCATTAAACGCTCTCGTTTTGCTGCCAGTGGGGGTACGGGTCCCCTCCGCGCTGCCAATGGCCCTGGCAACGAGAGAATTTGTCCCTCCTTCAAATAGCCAGTCGAAATCAGACGGCAGATTCGTAGCTGTGGCCGGTTCTGGCGACGTAGACGGAGTCGTCTTTGGAGCATCACCTGAATTGACTGGATCGATAGACGACCTCGATGCTAGGGGCGAGTCTCCCGGACCGAATGTGAGCTCTACCGGATTGTCTGAAGGGGGAGTCGGTGGTGACGGCGGCGGCGATGGTGCCTTAGGATCTGGCTCTGGCGATGGCGTAGAGAAGCGAGAAGTAGGCGGGGGCGGGGGTAGTTCGCGGACGGCATTATTTGAATTGGCTTTGCCGACCGGAGGAGTCGTCCCCGCTGGCGGGACGGGCAAAGGGGTTGGTGAGGTTAAGGAAGATGCTGCTTCATAATTTGCCAACGGTGATTTTGCAGGCAGCTCAAAGGATAGGCCACCTGCTCCGGCGATCGCGTCAGGGGCAACCTCTGCCCTTGCAGTGCCGCCTAGCAGAACGGCAGCAGCCCCTATCAAACAGAAGAAATAAACTCGGGTCTGATTTAATCGAATAGCGTTCATCGTACTGTAGGCAATTCCATGCGTTAACGGAACCGTTAGGGCTTTGTGAGAATGCGCTCCAGGATAGCGCTGGACGGTTCAACGATCGCCCATTGACCGCTGGGCTGCTTCCGCAATGCTGCAAAATGCAGGGTGTGGCCTGAACCAAGGGCTTGCCCTTCCCGACGCTTACCTAAGTTAGGAGCCTGCAGCCCACAGAGCCGCAGCAGATAGGCCGGCAGCTCGGGGCTGGAAAAGACAACACAGTCGGCTTGGAAGGGTTGAAGCTCTCCTTCAAAAGGGGCGTGCACCGTGCCACCCTCTAAGTCAATAGAGATATCGCCCAGTCCTCCACTAACGCGGCGACCAGCCACCATGCTGCCCGGTTCGAGCTGCCACTGCTGCTGAATTTGGAGCGCGCGCGGGGGGATCGGCTCTGGGCGATCGCCACAGCTCGTTAATACGGCAAGCAGCCCAGCGAAAACAGCCCATTTATTGACGGAAGCTAAATGCATAGCCAGCGTATTCATCTCCTTCGTATAGAATGACCAGCCAGGTTTTAGGGTCAAATTCAAGCGGATACGCCTCCCGTTCTGCGATCGCCCCTGCCCGCACCTCCATGGCAGGCATCATGCAGTAGGGTGCACTCACGACGTTTCGCACCGCCGTACGGGTACTGCGTTCGGGGATACTCAATAGCTGAACCAGCTCATTCCGCGATAGGACCGACTCGGCCCGTACCACCTCCTGGCAGATATCCTGGGAAGGCTCGGATTGGAAGATGTGACTGACATCCACCATGAGCACCAGCCCCGCCAGAATGGAGCTGCCCGCCAACAGGTAGCGCATGCTGGGGAGGCGATCGCTAGCGGACCGGGAACGACCTTGCCGCAGGGCTGGCTTTCGGGGAGCGGGCTCAGGTAAACCAGTCTCGGCAGAAGGGTTGGGCCGCGTGGGTGCACGGGTGGTTCGCGCCGAATAGCTGTGGGCCGATTGAGTAAACTGGGGAAGTTGCGGGGATGACTGGCGCGTCTGATTATGAAGGGGGGGGCTGTTAGATTGCTCCATCGTCGTGTTCTCCTTTCGTCATCAGCAGGCAAGACATGACTATGACAAACCACGCAACGCCAAGAAAAATCGTTGTCATATGAACCTCCAAGGGGGTTTGAAGAAGTTGAAGCGGGGTCAGCTCAGCCGACGAGTTGCAAATATTGGTCGAAAGTGGAAAGTTGGCTGTCGTTGAAGTACAATCGTACTATACCTCAAATTTCGACAAGTGACACCCCCTTTTCAAGCCAAGCTGTGGGTAATACCGTTTTTCTGTGAAGCTGCACACAACCAGGGTCTTAAGCCCCTGGCCTGACTGGACTTTTCCTATGCGCCTTCATGCAAAATTGGTGTAAGTGCTCCAGCACAATTAGCGGCAGCCTATGGGGGTGCACACCACCGCCAGGGGCGCATACCTCCCCAGAACCTCCCAAGAAAATAATTTTGCTTAGAGCAGTACATTTACAATTCTTTATCATGTAGAGGGGTGACCCGATGGACAAGCGTCCAATGGTCTGCTTATCCCACTTAGACTCATCAAAAAACTATTTATTTAGCGCTTCCTGAGGTTCTATGCAAACCCCAACGCCCTCATCCCCAACTATCCCGTCCTATCGCCGAGCCGATTGGCAGAAGGGTTACCGCTCGCTCCGGAACGAGTTTGACTACTGGATCGACGACATTGATGGAGCAATCCCCCTTGAGCTACGAGGTACCCTCTTTCGAAACGGACCAGGGCTGCTGGAGGTGAATGGGCAGCGCATTCACCACCCTTTTGATGGGGATGGCATGGTGTGTGCGATCGCCTTCGACCAAGGGCAGGCCCATTTCCGCAACCGCTACGTTAAAACTGAAGGATATCTAGCAGAGCAGCAGGCTGGGCGCATTCTCTATCGGGGGGTATTTGGCACCCAGAAGCCAGGGGGGTGGCTGGCCAACGCCTTTGATTTTCGGGTCAAAAATATCGCCAATACCAATATTATTTACTGGGGCGACAAGCTTCTGGCCCTTTGGGAGGCAGCCCCGCCCCATCGCCTCGACCCTGCTACCCTAGACACCCTCGGCCTCGATGACCTCGGCGGCGTGTTGGCAGGCGGCAAAGCCTTTGGTGCCCATCCCTGGATTGATCCAGCCTGCGAATTTGCCGGTGGAGAGCCCCGGTTGGTCAACTTTTCCATTACCCCCGGGCTTTCCACCACGATTACTGTTTACGAACTGGATTTCCAGGGCCGCGTTGTGCAGCAGCACGCCCATAACGTCCCCGGATTTGCCTTCATTCACGACTTCGCCATCACGCCCAACTACTGCATCTTTTTCCAAAACCCGGTTACGTTTAACCCCATTCCCTTTGCGCTGGGCCTGAGGTCGGCTGGATACTGCATTGGCTTCAGGGCTGACCAGCCTACCCAGATGATTCTCATCCCCCGACATGGGACAGCTCCTATGCAGACAATTCCGGCGGAGGCTGGATTTGTCTTCCACCATGCCAATGCCTTTGAGCAGGACGGCTATCTCTACATCGATTCAATCTGCTATAACGGCTTCCCGGCAGTCGAGCCCGACGAAGACTACCTCGATGTAGATTTCTCCGCTATTCCCTACGGCCAGCTCTGGCGATTTACCATTGATCGCCACCAAGAAACAGTCGCGGCAAAGCTACTGAGCGATCGCTGCTGTGAGTTTCCCCAGGTGCATCCTAACTGGGTAGGACGACCCCATCGCTATCTCTACATGGGGACAACCCATGCCCTCACTGGTAATGCGCCGCTACAGGCTATTCTGAAGCTCGATTTGGTGACGGGCGATCGCCAAATTTGGAGTGCGGCTCCCCGTGGCTTTGTCAGCGAACCCGTGTTTGTGCCCCGTCCTGACGCTGCCGACGAGGATGGGGGCTGGCTGTTGACCCTGGTGTTTAATGCCGAGCGGGAGCGGTCCGAACTGGTCATCCTAGACGCGCGCGACTTGACGCGGGGGGCGATCGCCACTCTGCATCTCAAGCACCACGTTCCCTATGGCCTCCACGGTAGCTTCACACCAGAGGTGTTCTAGTGCCGCGTCATGGGTGAAAATTAGGGTGAATCTCTGCAGTGTTTACCCCGATTTTTAGTCTTAACAACCACCAGCGCCAATGGGGCTGCTTGACATTTCCCGCGATTCAACTGCTATTATGTATAGGCTTATGAATTGCGATGGGGTGTCGCCAAGTGGTAAGGCAGCGGGTTTTGGTCCCGCCATTCCTAGGTTCGAATCCTAGCACCCCAGTCTAGTGGGCTTACCATCCCCATGTTCCCGTTCCCCCCTTGAACGGCCCAACGATGTTGTTGGTGATCCAGCCACCGTAGAAATCCCCTGCCTGTGCCTGCACTCGTTCGCCATCGACGTAGCAGGCATCCATCCGGCTGGGATAAACGGCTACGTAATCCTTGAGGTCACGGAAGGCTGGGGTCGGGTCGGGATAGTACCAGGCAGCGTCCTGTGCTCGGCGATCGCCCACCTGAATTGTATAGTAGGCCGCCTGCCCTTTCCATTCGCAGAAGGTGGCGCGCGGCGTAGGCATGAGGTAGTCCATCCGAATATCTTCTGGCGGAATATAATAGACTGGAGGATGGCTGGTTTCCAAAACGCGCTTTGCCTGGTGGGTGTCTGCCAGAGTTTCGCCGTTGAAAACAACCTGAATGTGCCGAGACGAATCTTCCAGACGGGGCGGGCGAGGGTAATCCCATACGGACTCTTGACCCGGCTCTGGGGGGATGCGTTGGGGGTTCATTAGTGTCTCCTGCGTTCACGGCTCTAAAGATTCTTTAACTAATCAGTAACAGCCCGCCGCCCATCTGTCCACTGGGCGTTACCGTTCAGGAGTGAGCCGGGCTGAGTGAGCTGCGGTTGCTTGGGATAAATCAGCATTAAGCGTCCGGATGCGGCGAGACATGATGCGAATAATATTGACAGCGATTTCAGGGGTTTCGTCGATGGCTTCATAGAGCTGTTGCTGCGTCAGCACCAGGCACCCGCAGGCTTCTAAGGTGGTAATTGACGCCGAACGGGGCTCGGCATCAAAGACGGCCATCTCGCCGAAGCAACTCCCCGCCGGAATCGTGGCTAAAACCTGGTCGCCAATGTGGACCTTCACCTGTCCCGAAAAGAGGACATAGAGCGATCGCCCTTCCTGCCCTTTACGAAAGATGGTGTGATGGCGAGGATATTCCACCTCATCCATCACTGAAACCAACCGCACCAAAAAATCGTCCCGCAATTCTTCAAATAGGGGAACCTTGCGCAAAAACAGCAAACGCTCAACGCTGTTCAACATAAAATGCTGTCAGGTAAGTCGTACCTTTACTCAAATGAGGGGCTGATCCTCACTTACCGTGATGTGTTGGACCCGAGCAGGGCTTGGTATTGGGGGCTAGCTCATAGAATAGCATTAGCGTGACTGGGCGATCGCCTGTTGTACATAGGGTCTAGAAGGTCAACGCCCTAGCTTCTACCATAGATGGGCACTCTAGCCTCCTGCAGAGTAAACTTTTACTAAGAAGCTGCAACTTTTTTCAGTTTCACTACATAATGGGATATTCAGGGGCTAAAGCCTAAAACCCTGATCTGCGGGCGTAGTTTAGTGGTAAAACCTCAGCCTTCCAAGCTGATGATGCGGGTTCGATTCCCGCCGCCCGCTTTTTCAGCGCAGAAAAGGCGACACTCAATGAGTATCGCCTAGATAGCTGGAGAACAGGTTTGATGCGACCTGCTCATACCAATTTCGTGTGAAGACGCATAGGAGAAATTCGGGCAGACAAGGGGCTTAAGCCCCTTGTTATGTGCAGCTTCCCAGAAAAACGGTATTAGACGCTGCTAGTCAGGTTTCAGCAGATTCACTCCTCATTCGTGCATAAGAACAAATCGCGCTTGAGGTTGATGCTTTTGATGTGCTTCTTAACCGTATTGATGGTGATGTGGAGTTCGGCAGCAATTTCTTCATAGGTGTAGTTGATGCATCGATAGAGCCAGACCTCATTTTCCCGGGCGGTTAACCCATAGCGCTGGCCTTCGGCGATCGCCCGCCGTTTAGCCGACTGGTGCCGATCTTCCAGCATCACCAGCAGGTAGGGCGCGGCAGCACTGTCGAGCTGTACCCAGCGGGCCCGCACCCGAATGGTTTCCGACTTGGTTTTACCGATTTCATCCTCAATCATAATCGGCTGGTCTGGGAAAACGGTGCGGCTATCGATCAACGCTTTGCAAATTCGCCCAATTTGTTTGGGAATTGCGCTGAGGCTATCGGAATGGGCTGAAAGATGTTGACAGAGCTGCCGAGCATAGCTGTTGCTATAAACGACTTCGGATTTTTCGCTGAGGATGAGAATGCCATCGATCAGCCCTTCGATGACGCCCTCCAGCAAAGTCGGCGGGTCGGCGGAAATTGCGGATGCACTTCTTAGCAAGGGGTTTTGTGAAATGGATTGATTAGAACGGGTTACGGTTGCGTTCATTGTTAGGGGCTCAAATGAACTCTACAAAAAGAACAGGATAGTGAGAAATGACATAGAACCATGCCCAGGTCACTTGAGTAGCGCAGGGGAACTTGCATCGATGTGACACTGATTTGAGGGCATTCTGCTATAGGTTCTATAAAACCGGAGGTCGCCGAGTGCATTGTTGCGCTTTATGCCACTACAGCGAATGAACTGTCCATTTCGGGCAATGGCTCGCTAAAGATTTAAGATTCGCCCAAAAATCGGAAATTTTCTGGGTGACAGTCGATTAACTGGCATGAGTTCAGTAAGACGTGATGAGCAGTTCTGTAATCTTGCCGCGCTTGCTGGCGTTGGAATTAATCGCCCGTGCGGCCCGAATGGTGTGGATTGCAAAGCCCTGATACAGGTCGCGGATGAAGGGGCAGTCTGAGTTGGAGAGCATTACGGCCACCCCCCGCTGCGCCAGTGCCACAAACACATCCCGTAGCCGCACCTGGTCCTCGGCGTTGAAGGCGAAGCGGTTGTAGGCGGTGAAATTGCTGGTGGGGCTGATGGGATGATAAGGCGGGTCAAAGTACACCAGGTCCTCAGAGGAGGTAGCCCGCACCAGGATTGTTTCAAACGGCTGAGGGGGGGCAATCACGGCGGGCTGCAGTGCCTGTGATGCGGCGCAGAGCAAGTCGGGATCGCAGATTCGCGGATTTTTGTAGCGTCCTATAGGCACGTTGAACTGGCCCTTGGAGTTTTCCCGGTACAGGCCATTGAAACAGGTCTTATTCAGGTAAATCAGACGGGCAGCCCGTTCGGCATCGGTGGCTCCTATTCCGGCCCGCATCTGGTAGTAGTAGTCGGGACTGTGGTGCTGCTTGTGAAGCTGAAGCAGCTCGATTACCGTTTCCACTTCGTCCCGGATGCAGCGGTAGACATTTACCAGTTCTGGATTAATGTCGGTGAGTACGGCCTGGGCGGGCTGGAGGTGGAAGAAGATGGCCCCACCACCGAGAAACGGTTCATGGTAAGTGGCGTAGCGTTCAGGGAAGAAGGGAATGTACTGCTGCAGTACTCTCCCCTTACCGCCCGCCCACTTGAGAAAAGGACGGGGAGCGATCGCCCGATTCACTCGATTCTGCCCATGGCCGTCAGTCGGCTGGCGCTGAGGCAACGGATCGATGGATGGACGGGCGGCAGATAGATGGGACAAGGAGCGATCGCAGGTGTAGGTAATGCCCTATCTTAGCCAGAAATGGGCCGTGGGAACACGGTTGACGCCGCCAAGATTCGAGGTTCTCCCATACAATGGGGGGGTCTGTGTCACCGTGTTGATGGACTGAACCATGCAAGACTTTTGGGAAAATATTTCTCGCTATCCCCGCTATTTTGTCTCCATCATCCTTGGCGTTCTGCTCAACTTCGCCCGGCCCTTCATCCCGCTGCTCCAGCGACCCATTACTGCCATTCCCCTGGTCGGGCTGGTGCTGGGAGGGGCTGCTTTCCTCTTCTTTACGCTGCGGGCCATGCTTGGGCTAAACATGGGCTAGTCCCTGCCCGTTGACTAGCAGCAGAATTTATTTGAGGAGAAAAATTATGGCTACCAGTCGTCGTGTCGCCCGCGTTGCTGAGCTAATTAAGCGCGAGGTGAGCCAGCTCTTGTTCTCCGGCATCAAGGATGATCGAGTCGGAGCAGGGATGGTCAGCGTCACCAACGTCAACGTTTCTGGCGATCTGCAGCACGCCAAAATCTATGTCAGCATCTACGGCACCGAAGAGGCCAAAGCCGAAACGATGCAGGGTTTGAAGGCCGCCACCGGCTACGTCCGCAGCGAGTTGGGCCAGCGCATCCGCCTGCGCCGCACCCCCGAAGTGGTGTTCATGGAGGACCGAGGGATTGAAGAGGGCAGCAAGGTGATTTCCCTGCTCAACCAGCTCAGTCGGGAGCGGCATGAAGCCGAGCAACGCCAGAACGCTGGGGACGAAGCAGGGGACGACTAGCGGTATGTCCCGATTATCTAATTCCCCCTTTGGTGGGCAGCCCGACTGGCAGCACCTCCCCCTGGCTCAGCAAGTAGCCCAAATGGTGGTGGTGCGGGCATCGGGCCACCTGTTCGACCACCAAATTCGCTATCCGGCTTGGGAACCTTCCTCGCAGGTGCTGCGGCACTGGCTGGGAGAGCTGGGGGTGGGCGGCGTGATTCTGCTAGGGGGGAGTGCGGCGGAAGTGGGGCTGCGATCGCAACAGCTGCAATCCTGGGCACAGTTTCCCCTATTTTTAGCCGCCGATATCGAGGAAGGGGTGGGTCAGCGCTTTGCCGGGGCAACGGAACTGCCGCCGCCGATGGCGATCGCCCCCATTGCCCGCCGCGACCTGGAGCGAGGCGTAGACTTGGCTTACCAGATGGGGAAGATCACGGCTCAGGAGGCGATCGCCATTGGGCTAAACTGGCTGCTTGCCCCCGTGGTAGATGTGAATAACAATCCGGCCAACCCAGTGATCAATGTGCGGGCCTTCGGCGATCATCCCGACCTGGCAGGCAAGCTGGCGGCAGCCTTTATCCGGGGAGCGCACGAATATCCGGTGCTGACGACCGCCAAGCACTTCCCTGGCCATGGGGATACTGCCACCGATTCCCATCTGGAGTTGCCGCACTTGCCCCATAGCCGTGTCCGCCTGGAAGCGGTTGAGCTGCCTCCCTTTCGGGCGGCGATCGCTGCGGGTGTAGACAGCGTCATGAGCGCCCACCTGCTGATTCCCGACCTGGACCCTGTCTTACCTGCTACTCTATCGCCCCGGATTCTGGCGGGGTTGCTGCGGCGTGATTTAAGCTTTGACGGGCTGGTGGTCACAGATGCGCTGGTGATGGGGGCGATCGCCCGACGGTATGGCCCTGAGGAAGCCTGCATCCTGGCCGTGGAGGCTGGCGCTGACATCCTGCTGATGCCCTTCGATGCGGCGGCAGCGGTTCAGGCTATCTGTGGGGCGGTAGGGTCTGGACGGATTCCAGCGGCACGGGTGCAGGCGTCTCTGGAGCGCATTGCCTGGGCCAAGCGGCGCATCAGCACGGCTCAGCTCAATCCTGACGGTTCACCCCATGCCTGGGAGGCGGTACCGCCGCCGCCCATCCAGTTAGACCAGGTGGCCCAATCTGCGGCGGCGGCGACAGTAGCCGCTATCCTGCAAGCGTCCATGCAGACAGAAATTCCCCAGCCTTTGGTAGCAGTTCCAGCAGGACGGAACGTTATTTGGCGGGATGACGGTTTGCGCTGTGACTTTCTGGGCCACCATACGCCGGCGATCGCCCAACCCCTGGGATTTGGCTACACCGCCCTTACGCTCCTGGATCGCTACACTCCCGCTCCTGGACTTGATTTCACGACACCCCCGCTCCCCACGCTGGTGCAGATCTTCGTGCGGGGCAATCCCTTCAGAGGCAGTGCCGGACTTCCACCCCTGATTCAAAGCCTGCTTACCAGCCTAATTGAAGCGAATCAGCTACGGGCACTGGTCGTTTACGGCAGTCCCTATCTGGTAGCGCCGCTGCGATCGCGCCTGCCCACGGGCGTGGCTCTGGTGTTTATCTACGGACAGATGGCGATCGCCCAGCGGCTGGCGATGGCGGCACTATTTGATACGCCGACACAGGCTCAGGATGGGTTTTCTCAACGGCTCCAGCCATTTACAACCTAAATAGGTGGGATGGCAATCCTGGTTCGTCTCCTGAGCCGGTCAATTTGCGCCTCGATACTGCACCCGGTAAATGCGATTGTTCATTTCTTCAGTAAAGAGCAGGCTACCGTCAGGCATCACGAGCACCCCAACCGGACGCCCCCAGGTGGTGGGGCCACTGGGGTCCACGAGAAATCCCGTCAGGAAGTCTTCGTAGTGTCCCACTGGGCTTCCCCCTTCGAAGGGGACGAACACCAGCTTGTAGCCCGTTCCCGGATCTCGGTTCCAGGAGCCGCGAAAAGCCACAAACGCGCCGTTGCGGTAGCGCTCTGGGAAGGTTTGACCGGCGTAGAACTTTAGCCCTAGGGCAGCAGAGTGAGCTTGGAAGAGCACGTCGGGGGTTTTGGTTTCGGCGGCCAGGTCGGGGTTGACGCTGCGATCGCCCTGGGTCTGCCGGGGGTCAAGCTTGTTGGGCGTGAGGTAGGTGTAGGGCCAGCCGTAGAACTCGCCGAACTGGATGCGGGTGAGATAGTCGGGCACCAAATCATCCCCCAAACCGTCCCGCTCGTTCACCGTTGTGTAGAGTGCCCCCGTCTCCGGATGAAAGTCTAGCCCCACTGGATTTCGCAGGCCATAGGCAAAGGTTTCCTGATTGGTGCCATCCAGGTCCATGCGCTGCACTGAGGCCCGGGGCAGGGGCTCCCGGCTGACGTTGGAGCGGGAGCCGATGGAGACATAGAGGGTTTGGCCATCAGGGGCTACCACCACATTGCGCGTCCAGTGCTGGTTGTAGCCGCCTCCCGGTAAATCCGCAATCCGCTCACCCCGGCCCGAAAGCTGTTCCTGTCCGGCCTGATACGGGTAGCGCCGCACCTCGTCGGTATTGCCCAGAAAGAAGAACCCGTCTGCAAAGGCCATGCCAAAGGGGATATTCAGCCCGTTATCAGCATCGGCAAAGGTTGTCTGGCTCTCCGCCACGCCGTCTCCGTTCTCATCTTGCAGCAACCGAATCCGATTCTGGCGAGTCTCGGTCACCAGCACGTCGCCATCGGGAGTGAGGGCCAGCCAGCGAGGCCGGTCCAGTCCTTCAGCAAATACGTTAACCTCAAATCCCTCAGGGACCTGCAGGGTAGGATCGGCAGGGATGTCGATCACCCGAGGCGATAGGGAGGCGCTTTCGGTGGCATAGGGCGGGGGGAGTTCCTCTACAGCAATGCGAATGGGGGAAGGATTCAGCGGCTGCGTGGCAATCAGGCTGGAGTCAGGGGGCGCTTGGGCGATCGCCCTTTCGTCCTCACCCCTATCTCCGGTTGCTGCTGCCGGACTAGGCGCACTCGGCTGGGCGGCAGACTGTTCCGCTGGTTGGGGCGAAGAAACGGTGGAAGGGAGATCTGCCTCAGAGGAACAGGCGGAGGCGACTGCCAGTAGGAATCCGGTTAGGAGGGCAAGCTGGGGTCGGGTGGTGGGCATTTTGGATTTTGGATTTTGGATTTTAGATTTTAGATTGGGGAATTTTTGGATTTTAGATTTTGGGTTGGGGAGTTTGGCGATCGCGGGCCTGGCGGATTTGTCGGCTCAGCAGCAGGACGGGGAGAATGCCGACAGCGATAATTGCCAGGGCGGGGGCGGCGGCTTCTGCCAGTCGCTCGTCTGCGGCCAGACGGTAGACCTGAACGGCGAGGGTATCAAAGTTGAAGGGTCGGATAATTAGGGTGGCCGGGAGTTCCTTCATCACATCGACAAAGACCAGGATGGCGGCAGTTATCAGGCCACTTGTCATCAGCGGCGCGTGGACGTGGATGAGGGTCTGAGTGGGGGGATATCCCAGGGAGCGGGCGGCATCGTCTAAGGAAGGCTTGATGCGCACCAGGCTGGATTCGACTGTATTGAAGGCGACTGCCAGGAACCGCACCAGATAGGCCAGAATCAGGGCCACGATCGTGCCGCTCAGCAGCAGGCCAGTGGAGATGCCAAAGGTGCTCCGCATCCAGGCATCCAGAGCATTGTCGAAGCGCCCCACGGGAATCAAAATCCCCACGGCAATGACGGCTCCGGGAAAGGCATACCCGAGGGCTGCAGTGCGCACCGCTACCGTCATAGCCAGGCTGGAGTGAAGCCGCTGACCGTAGGCCATCACCAGGGCCAGCAGGACGCCGATTAGGGCGGTCAGGGCTGCTAGCACCAGGCTGTTGCGGGCATAAATCCAAAAGTTTTGGGTAAAGTTTTGGGTGGCATTCGTCATTGCCATTTCCAGCAGCACCCCAAACGGCACGAGAAATCCCAGGCTGAGGGGCAGCGCGCAGGCGAGCCAGGCGGCGATCGCCCGTCCTCCTGTCAGCCGATAGGGCGCGGTGTGCTGCTCTGGATGGGTGGTCTGGTAGTAGCGGCTTTGGTGGCGTGACCACTGCTCCAGCACAATCAGCCCGAAGATGAATAGCAGCAGCACGGAGGAAAGCTGAGAGGCGGCAATCCGCTCCCCCATGCCAAACCAGGTGCGATAGATGCCGGTGGTGAAGGTGTTGACGCCGAAGTATTGAACAGTTCCAAAGTCGCTCAGGGTTTCCATCAGCGCCAGGGAAGTGCCAGCGGCGATCGCCGGACGGGCCAGGGGCAGGGCCACTCGCCAAAAGCTCCGCCAAGGGCCACACCCCAGGGAGCGGCTGGCCTCCAGAGTACATACCGATCGCTCCAGAAAGGCGACCCGCGTCAGCAGGTAGACGTAGGGATAGAGCACCAGCACCAGCATGGCGATCGCCCCCGGTAAGGAACGAATTGGAGGAAACCAATAGTCCGCCACGCTCTGCCAGCCAAAAACAGCCCGCAAAGCCGACTGAATCGGACCGTAGTAGTCCAGCAGTTCTGTATACACATAGGCCAGCAGATAGGCCGGCGCGGCCAGCGGCAGCAGCAGCGCCCAGGCAAATACTCGCCGCCCCGGAAACTGGCAGGCGGCCACCAGCCAGGCCGTCCCCACGCCGACGGCGACTACACCAACCCCGACTCCTAGCATCAGCGCCATCGAGTTGAATACGTAGGTCGGCAGCACCGTGGAGGCTAGGTGACGCCAGACCTCACCCGAATCTGCAAACAGGCTGCTTAGAATGACCAGGATGGGGAAGAGGATCAGTAGGGCGATCGCCAGCACTGCGACCGACCAGAGGGTCATCCCAGGAAGAGGCCAGGATAGGCGGCGGTGGGCGGGCAAAGAGCTGCGAGCCATCGGCAGGACAAGAAAGAAGGTAGGATAATGAGAATCAATCGCAAGGGGTTGCCCTACTATCCTATCAATCCAGTCAGATCCTAAGGGCTCAAGCACAATTCATTACATCTTGTGGGGGTGTGCGCCCCCAGGAAAATAATTCCCTTTAAGGGTTAGAGAAGGTGTTGATCCGACCATTGCGACCGCCCCCAGTGTAGGGCGCAGGGGTAGAGGTCTGGCTGGTGGTCGGGAGGGGCGGTGCAGCCGGAGAAACCTGAAACGAATCGCTTAATCCGGTAGTTGGCTGCACCGCTGTAGGAACATAAGGACTAACCGGGGATACTCCGGCAGGCGTGAAGGAAGAAGGGAGGGCAGGTGCGGGGACCAGCAAAGGATCTGCCACCGGGGCGGTGATATTGGAGCTTGCTGGTGGATTACCCAAAGCATTTTGGCGCTGCAAGTCGGTCAGGGAAGGCGGTACGCGATAGCCCGTCGTTCCCGGCAGGGGGGTTAGGGGCGATCGCTCTTCCATCGCCTGGGTAGGGTCTCCCCAGTAGGGATAGGGTAGTCCCTGCAGCAGGGGTGAGGTGGGTGATGGGGACGAAGTTGCCCAATCAGGGGAGGTGGAGGTTGGCGGATTTTCGGCGATCGCTCCTGAGTTCCCCTCCTGCGAACGAGAGTCAGCCGCCTCCATAAATTCCTGTAGGGGGAACCGCAGCGGCAGCGAGGCATCGGCATTCGCGTCAGCGGTGGACAGGTTGTCTGGGCTAGCAAGCAGGGCAGATCCAGGCTGGACCGGACGACTCGCCGAGAAATCCTGGGGCGTGAACAATGGCCCTAAGCTCAAGGAGGTTTCCGCTGCCCTGAGTGACTCTGACCAAGCAGGGGCTGCAAATTCGAAGGAGCTGGGGTCGATCGCGCCATCCTCTGCACTGAGAGAGGAGGCGATCGTCGAGGGATTCAGGATGGAGCTAATCGAGTCGAAGCGATCAGGTAGCACCAAGCGGTCGCTGGCGGCGTCATCGCTGGCATCAGGTGTGCTGGCTTGATCTGGCTGGAGACCATCTGCTCCAATCTGCTGATTCGACAGTTCCGTTAGCAGCAGCTCCACATTATCGAGGTCAGCCCCGATGGAGTTGTCCTCTGCAGGGGGAAGACGACTAGCATCACTACCGCTTTGAAACTCATTCACGTTAGTGGGAGTGTTTTGCGCCGTTTGGCGGTTGGGCGATCGCCAGTAGCTGATCAGGGCCATCAGCGCGATGCCCATAACCGCCGCAGATGCCCAAACGGTTGGTCGCCTGAGGAGCCGCAAACGGGCTTTGAGCGTATTGATGCCGGATGATTGAGTTTCTGCAGCCACAGCGTCACCTCCTGTGGACGATAGCCAGTTGGTCAAAAAAATGATTTAAGGCGATTTCTGGAGAAAATTCTACCCCCGGTTGCACGGTCGGTAGGGGCAAATGGCCATTTGCCCCTACGTCATTGGGTATCATCATTTCCAATCATTTCCAAAGATCATCTAACCAGTATGGCACGCCTATCGAGCGGCGCGAATCAGCAAAAATCCAGCCACCACGCAGCCAAACAGGTTGGGCAGCCATGCCCCCAACAGTGGCGACAAGATTTCGGCATGGGCAAGGGCGCTACAGATGGAATAGAAGAGATAGTAGCCAAAGATAATAAGAATGCTGATGGCAAAGCTCATCCCTCGTCCGGTGCGGCGGAGTTTACTGCCTAGGGCTGCCCCCGCTAGGCCAAACACCAGACAGGCAAAGGGCAATGCGTATTTTTCGTGAATGCGCACCAGCAGTCGACGCAGGCGGGTGCGGCTACCCCGCTGCTTCAGCAGTCGCACCCGCTCCCATGACTCGGCCAGGTTCATCTCATCGGGGTCCTGGCGTTCACTGGAGGCAATATCGAGGGGGGTGCGGGGAATCTGCACCTTCTGCTGGTCAAACCGCAGGATGTTGCTGTAAGAGCCGTCCGAGGAAACTAGGTAAATCGTGCCGTCAAAGAAATCCCACTGTTGATCGGCGTAGTTCCACACCGCTGACTTGGCGCTAATAATCTGGTTGAGCCGCTCTTGGGTAAAGTCCAAAACCGTTAGCCCATACATCTGCTGGCCGTCGAAGCGGCGGGCGTAGAATAGGCGGGTCAGCACTTCGTCGCGCCCATCGCCCTTAATCTCCTGGTATTCCTGGTAAAGGATATTCTCCTCCTGAAAGCTAGGCCAGCGCTCGCCACCAAGGGCCGTTTCCAGGGTTGTGGAAGCACGATAGTTGGCGATCGGCACGATCAGCTCGTTGAAGGTGAACATAATACCGGTAACCAGCAGACTGAGCACCAGCGCTGGAATGACCATGCGGTAGACGCTGACACCACATCCTTTCAGGGCGACAAGTTCGCTATCGCTCGACAGGCGGCTGTAGGTCATCAGCGTGGCCAGCAGGACTGCCATGGGAAACGAGTATGAAACAAACTCGGGCAGCCTCAGCAGGAGAATTTCAATCGCCGATGACAGCGGCAGGCCATACTCCGAAACCCGGCGAATTAGATCAAATAGGGCTCCAACCGAAATTCCCAGGGAGGAAAAGGCCCCGACCCCAAACAGAAACGGAAACAAAAGCTCGGTCGCAATATAGCGATCCATTACCGAAGGGGTAGGAAGCCAGGAACGGGCTTCGATGAGGTTGGGAGATGGATTGGAGATTCCTGAAGCCATATGGTGCCAGCCCGATGATGGGTCAGAGTTGAAAATTGCTGCCGAGATAATATTGACGCACTAAGGGATTATTGTAGAGCTCCTCGGCACTGCCCCCTGCCAGGGTTTCCCCTTCCCGCATGATATAAGCGCGGTCGGTGATGGCCAAGGTTTCGCGAACGTTGTGGTCGGTGATAAGGATGCCAACGCCCCGGTCGTGACACAGCCGCGATAGAATTTCCTGAATTTCAGATACTGCGATGGGGTCAACCCCAGTAAACGGCTCGTCCAGCAGGAGAAACTTTGGCCCGGCTGGTCCTGCCGCCAGTGCCCGTGCCAGCTCAGCGCGCCGCCGTTCGCCCCCTGAAACCTGCCCTCCCAGGGTATTGGCCACCTTTTCGAGACGAAACTCTTTGAGGAGAGCCTGGAGGCGATCGCGATGTTCATTGCGGGGAATCTTTGTCTGCTGCAGTACCAGCAGCACATTGTCCTGAACGCTGAGGTGACGAAAGATGCTGGCTTCCTGAGCCAGATACCCCATCCCCAGCTGTGCCCGTTCGTGCATAGGCAGGGAAGTAATGTCCACATCGTTGAGCCAAACTCGACCGCTGTCAGGCTTTTCCAAGCCGGTCGCGATGTAAAAGGTGGTCGTTTTCCCGGCTCCATTTGGCCCCAGTAATCCTACAACTTCGCCCTGGAATACGGAGAGGCTGACGCGATTCACCACAACTCGCTTACCGTAGGTCTTACGGATGTTTTCCAGGACGATTTTCATAGGCAGACTCTCAATATAAACCGAGCGGTATGCTATTAAACAGCGCCAATCCAGCTAAATTTGGCCTCAGCGCTTCTATCAGGAGAGGTTGAACAGGAGAAGCCAAAAACTTTTCATCATCGTACCAGAAGAGTAATTCACAACACCCCATGCCTAAGCTGAGAAGAGATTGCGCGTCAGGGACTAATCGGCGTCTTGAACTCAGGCTTGGGATTGAAGTCGGCAGCGGGGGCCGTCACCGTGGTATCGGCTTCATCATCCGAGGGCAGCAGATAGACCGACTGGACCTGGTCACCGTCGTCCGGCAGGGCCACAAAGCGCCCCTCGTCCACCAAGTAGGTGATCACCTCTCCCTGGATGCTGTTACCGTCCTGCAGCACGAACACATCTCCCGTTAAAACGATCCGCCCTTCGCGGCTGTAGTATTGGGCCTGGACTGCCGTTGCCTGCATGTTTTGGGCAGGATAAAAAATCTGTACGTTCCCCCTGGCAGTGATGACTCCTGTATTTGAGTTGGCCTCCTGCACATCGGACAGCAGCGTGATGGGTTGCCCAGTCCGGGCAGCCTCTTGGGCAGACACGCGCTGGAGAAGGAGGGGAGGAATAGCGGCAGTTAGCAGGGCCAAACTAGCGACGAGAGAGAGGCCCACGCGACGTCGGCCTAGACGGACAGGGAGAGAAAAAATCGCAGCCATGGGGAAAGTCCTCGCGATCAGCGGAGTCGGGAACGGTGGGTGAATCTTAAGTGAATCATGACCAGACCAGTCGAGGGCGGTCCTCAACTGGGATGCCAGTCAATCGCCAACTAATCACTAGCTAATTGCTGGCTCTAAGGGTTGCCATTATGACTATATTAACTCTGACGCTCAATGAGTCAGCAGTTGGCCGGCCTACTGGACAGTAAATGAACTGGTAAGTACATAGATATGGCGTTGTGCTTTCGCGTTAGGACATTCAAGAGGTATGAAACTCCCGCGACGCGGGGGTCTCACACTCAAACCTTAGCCCATAGGGCTATAAAGGGGGCGGGGCTAGTTGGTGAGGCGCTCCACGGTAGGACGCTGTAAGGTCGGCGTGTCTGCGATTGGGGTGTCGGTGGAGTGCATCATGGCTTCAGCGAGAGAAGCGATCGCCTCTGGCTCAGTCTCCTGGAGGCGCAGCAGCAGGGCTTGACTCTGATAGACCAGTCGGGCAACATCCACATCCATATAGTCTGGCTCGTAGCGGCGCAGTCGCCGGAGGCCATCGCCCAGCAGGGTAACGCTGCCCCGCCAGTTATGATTCGTAAGGTGGTAGAGGGCCACGGCGATCTGGAGGATGCCCTGATAAAAAGTTTTTTGGGGTTCCATCGCCGTCAGCCAAATTTCTTCTAGAGTATCGTGGCAGGCATAAAATTCTCCCTGGTTAAACTGGTCTACCCCGCGCCAAAACTCCATTGGGGCTTCATGATCCATGGCGATCGCCCATCTCCGTGCTGTGTCTCCAGACCCTTCTATACTAATGCCGAACCGGCAGGACTCCACGATTGAAGCTGGGGCTGAAGCGGCTCGGCAGGACGCATCAGAATGCCAGCAGTATCCTGCAGCGGGGCAGCAGCCGAGCTAAAGGGGGCAACATTTCCCTCACCGGGCCACAGGAGCCAGCGGCTACCACTGGCCAGACTAGGGAGGCTACCAGCAGCGGCGGTGAGCCAGATAATTGGTTGGGCCGTGGGGCGATCGTGGGAACCCGGTTCCCCAAAGCTGACGCTGGCAAGCTGGTTGAACACCGTCATACGGCCCTGCTGATGCCCAGTGACAGCCGTCCAAACCGAGACCTGGAGCTGGTGCCGCAGGGCATAGTCATAGAGCGAAGCGGTGGCGCTAACGGCCTGTTCAAAGTGCTCTGGCTCCCAATTGGTCTCGGTATCTAGGGCGATGATAATTTCCTGACCGCCCGTGATCACCTCCATTTCCCGTACCCGCAGTTCGCCATAGCGAGCACTGGTACGCCAGTGAATCAGACGCGTCGAATCGCCCCAGCGGTAGGGGCGCAGGGTGCGGGTGATGCCTTCAGTTGCCTGCTGAGCGTGGGTATGGCTTGGCAGCTCCAGGTGAGTGGTCTGTCCCAAATCATCCAGCAGCGGGCAGCGGCTCAGGGGCAGCAGCGTGGGATAGACGACGGCGGTGGCAGGCATTTCGTGGCTGCGGCGGCACCAGCATAGGCCCAGGGGGGTACCCGTTCGAACATCCACGGTGCGCCAGTGATAGATGCCCCGGCGCTGGGTAGGCGGATAGTAGCGCCATCGACGGGTTTCGCCAGGGGCGATCGCCTCAATCACCATCGACTGGGGCGGCGCAATGACAATGGGTAGCCGGTCAGAAACCTGAATCCAGCTTTTGGCAGCCGTTGTTGAATTGGTGATGGCCAGCTCAACGGCGATCGCCTCTCCAGCATGAACCGGGGCGATGGGTTGGCGCGTCAGGTGCAGACCGCGCAGAGTGCGTCGGGGTAGGGCCGTCGCGATCGCCAGCAGGGCCAGCATCACGCCGCTGATGACGTAGAGCCAGCCCGCCATCGTATTCGTTGCTGCGCCAAAGAAGAATAGAGCCAGCCCCCCCAGGAGCCAGCCGCTGTAGGATGGCGCAACCCATCGCGACTCAAGCCAGGTGGCAAATCGGGTGGGGAAAGAGTTTTGAGACATAAAATATGCTGAGATTAAGTGCTAGAGCGCAATTCACGACAACTTATGGGGTGTGCGCCCCCAAAGAGAATAATTCTGTTTACCGCCTTACAGGCTCAGGTTTGTGAGCGAATTCCCCATGCCGCCAGGGATGCGCTCATCATAGTGCCCTAACGCCAATGCGTAGCGCTGCAACTCCTGAGTACGGAGGCCGGATCTGTGCCAGGCAGGGGCAGATGCGGGTGAGATTACGGACGCTCCGGGGTTATTGTTCCCCAAATGCTGCATCAGTTCTGCAGGGGTGCGATCGCCCCTGACCATCACCCCACTCTGCAGTAGCTTGGCTGATTGCGTCTGTGATCTGAGTCCTGCAAATCGGGCACAATATGGGCAAGAACGCTATAATCTTTGCGAACACATTTATGGCAGTGGTGGTTATGAGTGATCCCCTCATCCGCGCCTTTTTCATCGGTCGCGCGGCAGCGGAAGCAATTGGCGAACAAATTGAGGCCGCTGTCACAGATGCCTTGAGTGAGTTGGGCCGGTTTGACGCGCAGCAGCGTGAAAACCTCCGGCAGTTCACCGGCCAAGTGCTGGAGAAAGCTGCTTTTGAGGAGGAACTGGCCTTGCAGAATCGGGCTCCAGTTTCCCGTACCTCCGGTACTGCTTCACAACCTCAGGATTTACAGGCTACGATCGATGAAGTGCGGGCAGAAATCGCCCAGCTTCGCGCTGAGCTACAGCAATACCGCAATCGCACGTCTTCATAGCGCTGCCGAGCGCTCTGTGACTGGCCCAGCTACCTTTTTCATGTCTGCCCCGTGCTCGTCAACCTTTATTAAACCTCACTTTGAAGATTCTTTAGGTGTCTGTTCTTCCCGACCCCCAATCGACTCATGAGCAGCCTGCGGGGCCGTCTAATTTAACGGCCTCTCCGTTGTCTGATGCAAACCGTGCCCAGGCTCTGGAGACTGGCGATCGCACCGCTAAGCCAACCTATTCCAGCAAGACCTACCGCTGGAGTCGAGAAAACTACTCCCATAGCCAGCGGTTCCTGCATATCTGGTCGTTTATGCTGCGGCTCATGCTGGCCCAGTGGCTCTACACCAAGCCCTGGAGCTATGCTGGTGGCGTCACCCCTGAGAAGAAAGCCGCTCGACGACGACAGCTAGCCGTCTGGATTCGAGAAACCTTTTTGGACCTGGGTCCTACCTTCATCAAGGTAGGCCAGCTCTTTTCCACCCGCGCTGATCTCTTCCCAGCGGAGTATGTCGAAGAGCTATCCAAGCTTCAAGACAAGGTGCCCGCCTTTGACTATGTCCAGGTTGAGCAAATCATCTACCGAGATTTTGGCAAGACCGTTCCCGAGCTGTATGCCAATTTCGATCCGATCCCCATTGCCGCAGCCAGTCTGGGTCAGGTTCATCGCGCCCAGCTCCACATGGGGGATGAGGTTGTCGTCAAGGTTCAGCGTCCCGGCCTGAAGCGGCTGTTTGAGGTTGACCTCGACATTCTTAAAGGGATTGCTCGCTACTTTCAGCGCCATCCCGAGTGGGGGCGCGGACGCGACTGGCTGGGGATCTACGAAGAGTGCTGTCGCATCCTCTGGGAGGAGATTGACTACCTCAACGAGGGGCGCAACGCCGACACCTTTCGCCGCAACTTCCGGCAGCAGAGTTGGGCAAAGGTGCCGCGGGTTTATTGGCGCTACGCTTCGCCCCGCGTTCTAACCCTGGAATACATGCCTGGCATCAAGATTAGCCACTATGAGGCGCTGGAGGCTGCCGGGCTCGACCGCAAGCAGCTTGCCCAACTCGGGGCGAAGGCATACCTCCAGCAGTTGCTCAATGATGGCTTTTTCCATGCCGACCCCCACCCTGGCAACATTGCCGCTAGCCCCGATGGTTCCCTGATTTTCTATGACTTTGGCATGATGGGGCGAGTTCAGCCCATCACTCGCGAGCGGCTGATGGAGACCTTCTTTGGGATTGCCCAGAAGGATGCAGAGCGGGTCGTCAATTCACTGGTGGAACTGGGCGCACTCGCCCCCGCAGACGACATGGGTCCGGTGCGGCGATCGGTTCAGTACATGCTCGATAACTTCATGGACCAGCCGTTCGAAAATCAGTCGGTGGCCGCCATCAGTGACGATCTGTACGAAATTGCTTACGACCAGCCGTTTCGGTTTCCTGCTACCTTTACGTTTGTTATGCGAGCCTTCTCGACCCTGGAAGGGGTGGGTAAGGGCCTCGATCCTGACTTTAACTTTATGGAGGTCGCAAAACCGTTTGCGATGCAGCTTATGACCAATGGCAACACATCACCCACCAACGGATCAAGCAGTCTCTTCGGCGAAATCAGCCGTCAGGCTGCTCAGGTCAGTACGACTGCACTTGGCCTGCCAAGACGAATTGAGGATACTATTGAGAAATTAGATCGAGGGGATCTACGCATCCGAGTCCGCTCCATTGAGACTGACCGGGTGCTGCGGCGGTTGAGTAACGTCAACATGGGGATGAACTACACCATCCTAATGGCGGCATTTACTTTGTCAGCAACGATTCTGGTTGTCAACGGATTCGTCGTGTTAGCGACCCTGGCTGCCCTCGTTACCCTCGTATTTGGTGTTGCACTTTTGCGACTGCTTGCTCGAATTAATCGCTCCGATCGCATGTTCTAGCCATGAAACGCTTTTTTACGGGTCTTACTGATCCGGGGCTTGTCCGCTCTGCTAACCAAGATGCCTACTACCTAGACGATCCTGATGGGCGTTTTTTCATCGTGGCCGATGGGATGGGGGGTCATGCGGGTGGACAGGAGGCGAGTCGGATTGCGACTGACGTGATTCAGACATACCTGAACGAGAACTGGGAGTCGCAGGTGCCCTCGGCTGAGCTGCTCCAGGAAGCTATTCTGAAGGCAAATCGGGCTATCCTGCAAGACCAGATGCATCATCCCGAACGGGCTGATATGGGCACCACCATTCTGGTGGTTGTCTTTCGGGAGGAGCAGCCCCAGTGTGCCTATGTGGGTGATTCTCGTCTCTATCGCCTGCGAGGAGCGAAGCTAGACCAAATTACCGAAGACCATACCTGGGTTGCGCGGGCAATGAAGCTGGGGGATTTGTCCCCCGATCAGGCGCGAGTCCACCCCTGGCGGCACATTCTATCCAAGTGCCTGGGCCGGGAAGACTTGCGGCAGATTGATGTGAAGTCGTTTGATTGGCAGCCGGGCGATCGCCTCCTGCTGTGCAGCGATGGCCTCACAGAAGAGCTGTCTGACCACCTGATTGCCTCTCACCTCAAGTCTATTCGGGCCTGTGATAAGGCTGCGATCGCCCTGATTGACGCTGCAAAAGATAAGGGCGGACGCGACAACATCACGGTTGTTATCGTGGCTGGGCAGTTGCTGAACCAGGACTCCTCCCAGACCTGAGTTTACAGCACTTTTCAGGTGCATGAGGTACCGATTTTTTGTTGAAAGCCGCATAACGCGCGGCTTTCAACAAAAAATCCGATTCCATCAAAGCGCGAAGCGCTGTAAGTAGTTAAACAAAATTATTTTCTTGGGGTTGTGCGTCCTTGGCGGGGGTGCGCAACCCGATAAGCTGCGATTAATTGTGCTTAGGCACTAATCTCCTTAGCGAAAACTTTATCATTCCTATAGAAACCAGGATTGATGGCCTGGCCTTGGCTCTGCAGAGGACGCGGAAGCATGCACCTGTAGCAGTTCAAGGCAAACTTTTTCACAATTTGTAACTTGCTAGAAGTAATTAGGCCAACAAAATTATTTTCTTGGGGGTGCGTTCCTTGCGGGAGCCGTACCCCCGAGAAACTGTAATTTAACTTGCTCAAGCACTTACATCATTCCAGCTAGCCAAACTGGCCTACTCGGTTAGTAACGGGAGATGGGCGAGCTGTTGCTATACGCAGGCAGCAGATCTGTTCGTCGCCAAAACCCTACCCTTGAGGGTAGTGCACATTTTGTCAAATAGTTGTTATGCTTTGTAACAAGCGAAGGAGATCTTTGGCTAGGGTTTGGGAAGTCTAACCATATGGTGGCCAAACGCTAACCAGGGAGTGGGTGAACCCACCGATTCACTAAGGATTGGACTGGGCTCGTCTATTTCTTCTAAGAACCTATCCGAAAGCCCTAGCGGGGATTTTTGAATCAAGAACTCTAACGAGTTTTCGGATGGGCATCAAGGGTTCTACGATTGTTAACCACGGAGTGAACTATGAACCAGCCAGCTCAACTCTCATTAGAACAGCAGTTCAGCCTTCGATCCTTTGAAACCCAGGTCGAACGCATGAGTCGCGAACAGGCCCAGCAATTTCTCGTTAAGCTCTACGAGCAAATGATGCTGCGCGAGACCATGTACAAGCACTTCATCAAACACCAGTGGGGGATTGAGTCAGGCCCTCAGCTTGACTAAACGCTAAGCGCGTCTCCCTAAACCTAGGGTAGGCGACC
This sequence comes from Elainellaceae cyanobacterium, assembly GCA_050331615.1. Lineage (GTDB taxonomy): Bacteria > Cyanobacteriota > Cyanobacteriia > CAKZMO01 > CAKZMO01 > JAYKGU01. Next base: position 20,676 of record JBHJGR010000092.1, on the reverse strand, counting down.
TCCTTCTCTTGCTCCCTTCCGTTGGGAAATGAGCTGGGGATGCTGGGGCGTCATCCTAAGCCAATTATTTATATCGGTATCGAGTATTGCCTTTTATTCTTAAGTCGTCCGTATTGCCTGCTTTTAAGTCGCTAAACAGAATTATTCACTTGGGGGTCCGTTGGTGGGACAAATGGCCATTTGCCGTTACACCATCGGGTAAGATCATTCTCAAGAATACCCTAGCCAAATTTTTTAAGGATGCGCTCCCCTTCATCGATTTTTCTCCTGCACAAATTTATATTTCCTCCAACAAATCTAGCTCAGGATGATAAGGTTGGCTAATGGTTCTCATCGAACAGATATCCAGGTCCTGGCTGACAAACGCTTATGTTTCAGCGTGTTCTGATTTGTACTGACCTAGAAGACGGTTTGCAGCGTTTAATTCATTTTGTTCCCAGCTTGGTAGCAGGCGGTTTGAGGCGCATTGTCTTCCTCCACACGCTGCCCCTCGCAGAGGATCGGGAGATCCCCCGCTTAAACCCGGAGCAGGAGGCCGCCATTCGCCAGCGGTTTTCTCCAGCCCTCGCCAACGTTCCTGAGGGAGTGACCGTGGAGATCGAGGTCCGCACCGGACGGCCCGCCGATCATATTCTCAATGCCATTGACAGCTATGGCGCAGATCTGCTCATTCTGGGCACCCCCAGCCGCAGTCGCCTGACCGAAACGCTATTCGGCAGCACGACGATGGAGCTTTGCAAACGCCTGTCCATCCCGGTGATGATTCTTCGCCCCCAGCTCATTTCCACCTACACGGTGGAGGAATTGAATCTAAGGTGTCAGCATCTCTTCCGCCACCTGCTGATACCCTACGACGGCAGCCACGCCGCTAATTATCTAATTCGCACCATCAAAGCTTATGCTGAGGGGCGATCGCCCCAATCTCTAGAGCGGTGCCTGCTGGTTTGGGTCGTTGACGGCATCGGTCGCAAAGGGCTGAAGGACGTTCGAGATTTCCAGTTACGGGAGGCGGAGGAGGCGATCGCAGCAGTGAAGGCCGACCTAGCTACCCTCGGCCTGGAGGTGGAGGCAATGGTGCGGCGGGGTACGGCCATCTCTGAAGTGATTGAAACAGCTCTGGAACATGACGTGAGCGCGATCGCGGTGGCGTCAGACAGTCTCAGGAATTTTTTAGAGTGGTCGATTCCCAGCTTCTCTGGTGAAGTGCTGCGTCGCAGTTGGCACCCGGTCATCTACTTCCCAATGCCCCGCTGACGTGGACGCTGAACCGATTAATCCCGAGCGCTAATCCTGAGGAATCTGACCGGGTATCAATCGACCTCTCACCAAATGGCCTCTAGCTTCTGCAGAATTGTGGGCTTGATTCTCTCTAGCTCGGCTTTGAGGAGACCTTTGCTGTATTTTGGTTCCGAAGCAGGCGCGCTGTAGCCCATGAAGGCAAATTCGTTGAGCAGCTTTGACTGTTCATCGATCAGCTCGGGCCTTGCCAGAACGGCGGGTTCGGTAATGGACAGGGTCAGAACTTCGGCACAGTGCTCAGGCCGCTCTAGAGCAAAGAATAAAACCTGGTAATGCTTCGATTCGCTCAGGACGCGGATTAATTTTTGTCCCATTGGACTTTTCAAATCGAGATAGCAGGGGAGCCAGCGCGGCCCTTGGCTGTGGGTGTAGAAAATTGTGACCCACAGGAGCACGGGGTGAGGCGAGGGGGAAAACATAAACTTGTTGTGGGCGATCGCCGTCATCTGGGTTTTGATGTCTTGCTGGGGCAGCATGACCCAGAGAGTAGCCAGCGGTTTGTCGCTGGTCTGCAGCAGGTGGGGGAAGACAATTTCGGCCCTGGGCTTGTTGTTGGGCCAGGACGCCAGACGGCAGATTTCCTCTGGGGATAGGTTCCCCGGTTTAGGCACAGCCCGAACTCGCTTAACCTTGAGCTGTTGCTTGATGCGGTCAGCAATGCCCTGGCCGGAACGAAAACGCTCCTCTAGCGGCTCCATCGCCTTGATGATCTCGGCTACGCTTTGGGGGCGATCGCCCGGCGACTTGGCCAGACAAGCCATCACCAGGTTCTCCAGTAGCTTCGGAATCTGGGCACCCGGATTGACGGACTCAAAGCTGCGGGGCAGATGCTCGCGGTGGGCCTTGTACCAGCCGCCAAAAGTGTGAGTATCGGCATAGAGGGGCATGCGGCCCGTCAGCATCTGGAACATCATCACGCCCAGGCTGTAGATGTCAGAGCGTTGGTCCAGCTCGCAGCCCTCCATTTGCTCAGGAGAGGAGTAGGCCAGCGTGCCCATGAAGCAGTTGGTCTGCTGGCTGTCGGCCTGGAGAGTTTTGGCGATGCCAAAGTCTAGAATTTTGACAAACTCCCCCGGACTGTTGCCTCCATTGAGCATGCCGAGGGCATTGTCTGGGATGATGAAAATATTGCTGGGCTTAATGTCTCGGTGAATGATGGGATAAATATCGCCGTTAATAGGAATGCCCTCATGGGCGCAGTGCAGCCCCAGGCAAATTTGGCGCGACAGGCTCAAGAACCGCGGAACTGACAGGGGCTTGTGACGGATGAGGTCACTGAGGTTGGCTCCATCCAGGTACTCCATCACATAGAAGGGCACCTCGTTTTCATCGACGCCGTAGTCGGTGACGCGAATGATGTGGTTGCTGCGCTGCCCGAGGAGGGCACAGGTTTTGGCTTCGCGCTCAAAGCGATCGCGCATGCGGCGATTGAGCAGGGTTTGGGAGAGAAACTTAACGGCAACTAAAACCCCTCCTAGGGTCAGGTCTTTGGCACCATAGACACGTCCCATGGCACCTTGCCCCAGCTGCTTAACCAATTCGTAGCGATCGCTGCGGAGTTTACGACCAATATTCGGATCGGTTTGTGAATTTGCCAGCACGGCGAGGTTCCTCATGAGCTACTGACCTACGACAGATGTCGAGTGTCGCACCCTACCCGATTGAGCTATGTCTACAGAGTAGCCTGCTAACCCTCCTTTCTCCCAGAGACTGGCCCATTCAGCCAGCGGATACAGCTTGGTTCGAGCCACTGTCTTCTGTTCAAAATGCCCATTTCAGTGATTGAAGCTAACTCAAACGTCGCAATTCCTTACCTATCCCGCTGGGGGACGCACCCACTGGCTTTATTTATGTCCATGTACTGATGGGTCTATGCACTTATAGCCCTACGGGCTAAGGTTTGAGTGTGGAACCCCCGCGCCGCGGAGGTTCCACACCTCTTGAACGTCCTAACGCGAAAGCGTAAGGCGACATTAGAAATCTTTTCCCAGATGATGTTGGAATATCTGGGCGTCAAAGCTATAGTATGTGTGCATCGATGGGCAAACGCAGGGGAAAGCTGGAGTGTATGATCACTCATCTCAAATCATCTATTGCTGAAGGAGCAGGTTCATGACGGCGGCCTTGAGACGAGACGACATCGAAGCGGGGGCGGCTTATTCCTATCAGGTGGGTTCCTATCAGGTGAATTCCTATCAGGAGGGGGCGATCGCCCGCAGTGCCGATCGGATGCCCGACGTTTCGCTGCCCCAGGTTCCTCTAGCCCATCAGCAGCGAGTATCCGCTCGCTCTCAGCTTGCTGTCGTTGCACCAGAAACATCCCCTCCGTCTGTTCAGCCAACGGTCAAACCGAAAGTTCGCCCCTTCCCTAAACAGACAGCTACACCGTCTTGGCTGCACGTTTTGATTATTGCACAGCGAGGTACGTTTGCACTAACATCCGTGCTCATTGCCGTGGTTCTATCTTTATACGGGTGGACCGTCATTTCCCAGCAGCGGTGGACATCGGCCTATGGCCGCCTACAGGATTTGCAGCGGTACGAACGGGAGCTGATGTCTGCCATCGGTACGCTCAAGCACGACCTCCTCGAAGAAGCGTCACAGCCTGGGTCTGGCCTGAACCAAATGACGCCGACGGACATTCTGGAGGTCCCCGCAGCGCCACATCGTCCCCTGATGCCGTCCGAGCCTGCGCCTGCCCCCCAACCCTGGGATCGGCAACGGGTGGTAGGCTACTAGGAATCTGGCGGCGGTTGAAACCAGATAGAGCAAGGGATGTCGCGCAGCAGCAACCAGGTTCTGCAAGATTGAGGCTAGAAGATGCGCAAAGGGCGAATGACTGATTTTGGTTCTCGTCGACGTACGACGCGTTCACGGCGGCGATCGCCCCGCCCCCGCCCTGCTGCGGGGAGGCAGCGCCCCGCTACTGCGCTCAGGTTAGTGAACTCTCCCAGGTCCGCCGCTATTGATAAGCTCAAGAGTGGGAGCCAAGTGGTGCCCCGCCGCGTCACCAATCGCCTGCCCCGGTTTCGCCTCATGCTGGTCTGGGGGCTGCTGCTGGCAGGGATAGCGGGTCTCGGCTTTAACCTGCTCCGGCTACAAATCTTTACCCGTATAGAATTAACCCGTCGGGCCAGGGCGCAGCAGGAGGTATCGGTCACGCCATTTGTCCCCCGGCTGCCAATTAGCGATCGCCAGGGAAACATTCTGGCGCTAGATCGCCAGGTCTACGCCCTCTACGCCCATCCCACTCTGTTTGAGGAAGACTCTCCCGCCTATCGAACAGTCGTCGCCGCGCAGCTCGCGGATGTCCTCAACCGTGAGGTGAGCGATCTGGTTGAAGACTTCAGCCAGTCGGATACAGGCATTAAGCTTCAGGATGATCTCCCCCAAAGCATTGCCGATCAGGTCCAGGCCCTGCGCCTTAATGGACTAGAGCTAGTTCCCTACCAGGAGCGCTACTATCCCCAGCGCGATCTCTTCTCCCACGTCATCGGCTATGTCAACGTGGACCGTGAGGGGCAGGTTGGTGTGGAGTACAGCCAGCAAAACCTCCTAGCCCGCCCCACTGACGCCGTGCGGCTGAGCCGCAGTGGGAATGGCTCCATCATCCCCAGCCAAATACCCGAGGGCCTGGTGCAGCACGAGGACCTCCACCTGCAGCTCACGCTGGATACTCGGCTGCAGAAGGTTGCCCGTGACTACCTCAAAGCCCAAATTGAGGCTTACAGTGCCCAGAAGGGGTTTGCGCTCGTGATGGATGTGCGAAATGGGTCAATTCGGGCCATGGTAGCGGAGCCGATGTACGATCCCAACCATTTTTACGAAGCAGACCTGGCAACTCTCAAGAACTGGACTATCAGCAGCGTCTATGAACCAGGCTCGACGTTTAAGCCAATCAACCTGGCGATCGCCCTGGAGTCTGGTGCAATTCAGCCCAATGATACCTTCTACGATGAGGGCCAAATTTATCTAAACGGTTGGCCGATCGCCAACTCTGATTACCTCTCCTACGGTGCAAGGGGGCAGATTAGCGTCACCGACATCCTTAAGTACTCCAGCAACGTGGGGATGGTGCGGGTCATGCAGCAGCTTCAGTCTGACGACTACTATGACTGGCTGGAGCGTCTGGGGCTGGGTCAAACCACGGGAACTGATTTGCCCTTCGAAGTGGCCAGCGTTCTCAAGAGCCGAGAGCAGTTCACCCAGGCTGCTATTGAGTCGGCGACTACCGCCTTTGGGCAGGGGATTGCCCTTTCTCCGGTTCAACTGATTCAGCTTCACGCAGCGGTGGTCAACGGCGGCAAGCTGGTGACGCCCCACGTAGTTGAGGGATTGTTTGACTCGGAGCAAATTCGCCATTGGCAGCCCGATCGCCCGCCCGTCAAGCAGGTTTTTTCCTCAGAGACGAGTCAAGCCGTGATCGCCATGATGGAGGCGGTCGTCGAGGATGGTACTGGCAAAACGGCCCAAATCCCTGGCTACCGCATCGCAGGCAAAACGGGCACGGCTCAAAAGGCGAGCACTCGGGGCGGGTATGATGCCCGGGCCAGAATAACCAGCTTCGTAGGAGTCGTGCCTGCCGAGTCGCCCCAATACGCTGTGCTGGTCAGCATTGACGAACCAAAGGGCAGCAATACATACGGTTCAACGGTTGCGGCCCCAGTGGTCAAGCTCATTATGGAATCTCTAATCACGCTGGAGCAGATTCCTCAAAGCGCGAGTTCAAACACTAATTCCGACCACTAGCTACAGCGCTACGCCTGGCAGTCGTCAGCCTGGACAGTTTTCCCCTCTGGCAGTTGAGGGCATCCCAAGCCGGAACCATACAAATCGACAAAGCGGCGAAACAAAAACATCATATTGTGTTCACCGCTGCGGCGGGTGCGCAGTAAGTGGGACGAGCGAGTTTCTGAGAGCTGCCGCAGGTAGGGCAAGTCCTCTAGGAGGGTTAGGGAAGCCGCCGCGTTAAATACCACCTGCAGCAGGGGCTTGGGCCACGCCAAATCGCTGTAGATGTCAATTAGCAAGCGGTGCTGGCCCTGGCCCTGTGGGAGAGCGTTGAACAGAACAATAACTTGCTTACCAGCGTAGATGGGAACGCGCAGCTCGACCGTGTACGGCGTATGCAGCACCAGATCGACCTCCACTACAGCGTCGCGCCACATCCTCAGGAGATTCACCGACGAGTCAAGTACGGTTTCGAAGGTGATATGACCGCCAATCTGGGTTGGGCAGACTTGACTGACGCCAATGACCTTGAGATTACTCAGGCTAAAGCTGTGAACCGTTTCCAGATGCTTGAGATTGAGCAGATGATAAATCTGACATAGATAAGGAAAAGGCAGGACGTATGCCTGGCTGACGATGTGCTGACCCTGTAGCTCTAGCATGCGGGCCTGGGTCGCAAACAGTTGGCCGGGGTCATTCGGTCCCTGGTGCTGCCGGTAGCTCTGGATGGTCGCGGCGTTGCTGTTGGTCAGTTCTTCATCAGGCTTGAGCCCCAGCCAGCCAAAGAAGAAGAAGGAAAGGGTCAACAGCTGAATGATTTCCACGACCGACAGATAACCATCGGCAAAAGACGCAATGCTGCGGTCAGCAATTCCGAAGAGCCAGGATGGGATGCCGACGACCCAAATGCCGTGCTTGAAGAGCATCAGGCGCAGGGCTGCCTCAATCTGTTGGGGGTGAGAAAGGGATTGAATTGGGTTCGAAGTCGTCGCGTTGGGCATAGGTGCAGAATTTCGGTGGCATTGAAGCGGCAAACGCCCCTGGGACAACTCCACAGGATGCTCATTGTTGCGCACATTCTTATTAAAATTTAACACTGCCTCCACCCGGCAGCCTTCTGTCCGAAGGTCAAGTTTGCTGCTCTATCGCTGGTGTTCCGCCATTGCGTAAAATCAAGCCTGTCGCATCATTGCAGGAGCTATGAGCCCGCCTTCCCCTGATAAGTCTTCCGTCACTGCCCCCCTACCCCGGCGTGTCAATCCAGTCCAGCGCTATGCCCCGTGGCTTTATGCCCTCTGGAAATTCTCTCGGCCCCACACCGTAATCGGTACTAGCCTCAGCGTGGTTGGACTGTACGGTATGGCGATCGCCCTCTCCTCTACCCCCTTCAGGCCCGTCTCCCCAACCGACCTCCTGCCCCTATTGGCAGCGTGGTTTACCTGCTTGTGCGGCAACGTCTACATCGTGGGGCTAAACCAGCTTGAGGACGTGGATATCGATCGCATTAATAAGCCCCATCTACCCCTAGCCTCGGGCGAATTTTCGCAGCGTCAGGGGCGGGGCATTGTGGCGACGACGGGCCTATTAGCGCTGGTGCTGGCTCCCTGGCAGGGGATCTTTCTGACCGCAACCGTGTGGCTCAGCCTGCTGATTGGCACGGCCTATTCCCTGCCGCCGCTGCGGCTCAAGCGGTTTCCCTTCTGGGCATCGGTGTGCATCTTCACGGTGCGGGGCGTCATCGTTAACCTGGGGCTGTTTCTGCACGCTGACCAAACGCTTCTGATTAAACTGGCACAGCCACTGGTTGAGCCAGCAGTGAGCACCCAACTGGCCATCCCAGCCCCCGTTTGGGCCCTGACCCTATTTGTGCTGGTGTTTACCTTTGCCATCGCCATCTTTAAGGATATTCCCGACCTGGAGGGCGATCGCCGCTACAACATCACCACCTTTACCGTAAAGCTGGGGCGAGCAGCGGTATTCAGGCTGGCTCGGGGAGTTTTGACCATCTGCTATGCAGCCATGATGGTGGCTGGCTGGCTCCTGCCATCGGTGAATGGCCTGTTCATCATGGTGACTCATGGGATAGCGCTAGTGGCCCTGTGGTTGCTCAGTATTCGCGTTGACTTGGCCGATAGGGGCGCGATCGCCCGCTACTATCAGTTCATCTGGAAGCTGTTTTTTCTGGAGTACATCCTGTTTCCGGTGGCCTGTCTGTGGCAGTGAGTGGCAGTCGGCAGGGTGGAATCTTCGTATCGGCTTGATCCAATCCGTGCCGACTTGGGATACCTTCGAGGTAAGTGATTTCACGACCGCAAAACCAACCATCAGGAATGTCAAATTCAACCGGCATTGTCTACCTTTTAGGGGCTGGGCCAGGAATTGTTGACCACCTGACCGTCCGGGGGCGGCGTCTCCTTGCTCAGGCAGACGTTCTCATTTACGATGCCCTGGTCGACCCTGCCCTCCTGGCGCTTATGTCTCCCCAGTCTCTACAAATTAACGTCGGTAAGCGGGGGGGGCAAATCAGCACTCCCCAGGCAGAAATTAATCACCTGCTGATCGACCACTGTCGTCGCGGCCAGCGAGTCGTGCGGCTCAAGAGTGGGGATCCGTTTATTTTTGGTCGCAGTGCCGCCGAGCTAGAAGCTTTGCAGGCAGCCAACTGCCCCTACGAAGTCGTTCCCGGGATCTCTTCAGCTCTGGCCGCGCCGCTGCTGGCAGGCATTCCCCTCACCGAGCCGGTCCTTAGCCGCTGCTTCGCCATTTTCACCGCCCACGACCCCGATGCCCTTAACTGGGAGGCCCTGGTGGCCCTCGATACCCTGGTTATTATGATGGGTACCCGACACCTGACCGATATTGTGGAGCAGCTCGTGCGGCACGGGCGATCGCCCAAATCTCCCATCGCCATCATCCGCTGGGCTGGCCATCCCCAGCAGCAAATCTGGGAAGGAACCCTAGAATCCATCGAGCAAAAAACCTCCCGTCAGTCCCTCGCTCCGGCGGTCATTGTGGTAGGCGAGGTGGTGAATCTGCGGCCCTACCTCCAGCCCACGGCAACGCTGCCCCTGGCTGGCTTGAGCGTCCTGGTGACCCGTTCCGTGGGGCAGTCCAGTGGGTTTCGCAGTCGCCTAGAGCGGGCGGGAGCTACGGTCATTGAGATGCCTGCCCTGGAAATCACGCCGCCCTCTAGCTGGGAGTCTCTGGACCAGGCTATCCACCAACTGGATACCTATGACTGGCTGGTCCTCACCTCTAGCAACGGCGTGAACTATTTCTTCGATCGTCTGCGACATCACGGTAAAGACGGGCGATCGCTGGCGGGGTTGCGGCTGGCAGTGGTGGGGCAAAAAACGGCTCAGAGCCTGGAGCAGCGGGGGCTGGTGCCCGACTTCATCCCGCCCAACTATGTTGCCGACTCCCTGGTTGAACATTTCCCGGATGCCCCTGCCCTGGCGGGTCGCCGCATCCTGTTTCCGCGGGTGGAGAGCGGCGGTCGGGACGTGATGGTAAAGGAATTTACTCAAAGGGGAGCCATCGTCACGGAAGTGGCGGCCTATCAGTCGGGCTGTCCGGCGGCGATCGCCCCAGAAGTCTACACCGCTTTGGAGACCGGCACTCTGGACGTGGTTACCTTCGCCAGCTCAAAGACAGTGCGCTGCTTTCATCAGCTCGTCACCCAGGCATTGGCTGCGCCGACCTCCTCTGCTCCAAATCCAGATGCTCAGGTAGCTGGGGCGATCGCCCCTCTGCTGTCCAATATCTGCATTGCGTCCATCGGCCCCCAAACCTCTGCTACCTGCCATGAGCTGCTAGGGCGGGTAGATGTGGAGGCGACGGAGTACACCCTCGATGGCCTCACCCACGCGCTCGTGGAGTGGGCTAACGTTCATCGCAAGGCCATATGACTAACCAACCCCCGCTTCCCCCGGCCTCCCATCGGCGCACTATTGGCTTGACTGGCGGCATCGGCATGGGCAAAACCACCGTGTCTGACTACCTGGCCAATGTCCACGACGTTCCAGTTCTCGATGCCGATGTCTTTGCCCGCGAAGCGGTGCAGCCCCCTTCTGCCATCCTGGATAAGATTGTTGAGCGGTATGGCCGAGCGGTACTGCTCCCGGATGGAACCCTCGACCGGCTCCGCATTGGTGAACTGATTTTCTCCAGCACCGCTGAGCGGCTTTGGCTAGAGCAGCAGATCCACCCCTATGTGCGCGATCGCTTCGAAGCGGCCCTCCAAACCCCCGCCCTCCAGTCCGTCCCCATTGTGGTGCTGGTCATTCCTCTGCTGTTCGAGGCCCGCATGGTGGATTTGGTCAGCGAGATCTGGGTGGTATATTGCAGCGACAAGCAGCAGGAGGAGCGGCTGATGCAGCGGCTGACCCAGACCCCCGGCAGCCGCCCGGACAAAGACCATGTGCGGGCACGCATCAATAGTCAGATGCCCATCGAGAAGAAGAAGCGCCGGGCCGATGTGCTGCTGGACAATTCGGCTAGCCCTGCCGACTTGTTCAGACAGGTGGATGCTGCCCTCGCCCGGCCCCCGCGAGGCATGTCTCAAACCAACTGAACCGCTGGATACGCTCTCTATTCCAGGGCTAATTGTCCCCCGCTGGGGCAAGTCTGTCCCCAGTTTGGCCCGCAAAGTGCGATCGCCCGTTCTGTCCTGGCTTACAATTGCAGTAATCATCTACCACAAAGTAGCCATCTACCACGCGTATGCTTGCCACAAATTTTGGCCACCCACTGCGCCGCCCACGGTGTAGACCACGATGGTGATTGCCACCTGGCCAGACTGCGTTTCTCACCCATTGTTTAGCTAGCCCGGGGCATTCGGCATGGCTAGGGTCGCACTGTTGATTGGAATCAGGGACTACAACTCACGATTAGAATCACTGCCTGCGGCACCTAGAGACGTGGAGGCACTGAGGCGCGTGCTGCAATCGCCCAACCTGGGCTACTTCCAGAAAGTTGACTGTTTAACCCCAGCAGCGGACGGGGAAACAATCGACGCAACGACTCTGGCGGAAACCATCGAAGGCTGGTGTCACCGTCACGAGCCAGAGGATACGGCCCTGATCTATATTTCTGGTCATCTGATTCACGCCGCTGCGGGGGAAATTTATCTCGCCGCCAGCGACACCCATTGGGAGGGCGATCGCCTGCTGCAGTCGCGGGCGCTGCCGCTGACCCAGGTGCATCACTGGCTCTCCCATAGCGCCGCTGCCCAGAAAATTGCCGTGCTCGACTGCTGCATGACTTTCCGACAGGCACCTGCGGCAGTGCCAGAGTCCACACCGGATGCAGAAGTCCAGCTATCTGACGTGTTGGGAGCCCAGCCTCGCCTCATCCTGGCGGCATCCCGGCGGCCTACCTATAGCCCAGCCCACAAGCAGGGAAAGACTTCGCTGTACACCCACTACTGGATAGAAGGGCTGCTCACCGGTGCTGCCGTCGCTGAATCGTCGCGATGGGTAGTCGCTGCCGACCTCCATGCCTATATCCAGAAGCGGTTTCAGATTGCCGTTCCGGCGATCGCCCCCTACCTGCACGATGGCGATGGGTTAGCCAACACCGTCAGGCTGGCAAAGGCCCAGTTTCCCCTGGCTGAACAGCGCTATCGCCAGCAGGTGGAGGAATTAATCCAGCAGGGCCAGTTTTCTCCCGTGGGGCGGCAGATCCTCGACCTGACGTGGCAGCGGCTGGGCCTCACCGCCGAGTGTGCTGCCGCGATTGAGGGACAGTCGCTCCACCCCCATCAGGTTTATCAGGCCAATCTGGCTCGCTATCGGGCTCAAATTGCCGATATTATTCAGCGGGAGTATCCCCTGAGCGAGCAGAGCGATCGCCACCTAGAGGCGACCCGCCAGCGGCTGGGGCTCTGTCCTGAAGACGTGCTGCTCATCCGGCGGGAACTCACCTATCCCAAGCACCTGCATAATCTGCAAACCTTCCGGGAAGTCCTGACCACCGCGATGAAAGACGCCCACCCAGTGAGCGACGCCACCCGCCGTGAGCTGGCCCAGCTCCAGCAAATGCTGGGCCTATCTGATTCAGAAGTGGCTGCTCTGGAGCAGGAAATTTCTTCCCAACGCTCTAGCCACGAGCAGCGCTGCCTGCAGTACCAGCAGGCGCTAGAATCTGCCGTCTCGCTGGGAATTGCCAACAGTACCCTAACCCGTGAAGAGCTAGACGCCTATCGTCAGTCCCTGGGCCTCACCCCTCACGATGCTGACCAGATTGAGCAGCAGATGGGGCAGACCCGAGCTGAATCCCCTGGGCCTCAGGGCAATGGCAGCCGTGACAGCAATGGTAGCCAACAGGGGAGCGATCGCCACGGAAATAACGGTGGCCCCTATAGCAACGATAGCCCCAACGGGGCGCAGCAGTCGTCTGTCGCCGCTACCCCCGCCCCAGTCAACGGTACGGGCGATCGCCCCAACCCGTCCCGCCCCGAATCCGCACCATCTACCGCTGAGCAACGCCCGCCCGATGAGGAGAAGGAGACGATGTTTGACCATCCCCACGGAATGCCCCCTGCACCAGATGACCCCGACTTTCAGCACCGCCAGCAGCAGTATGCTGATGAACTGAAAGCCGCAGCCCAGCGACACCTGCCCATTACGCCAGAAGATACGGAGCGACTGCGCCAGCTTCAGGAGGATCTGGCGCTATCGCCGGAAACCGTCCGCTCAATTTCTGAGCCTGTTATTGCTGAGGTGAAGCGGGCAGCGGATGCTGAGGTGACGAAGCTGAGCAGCTATGAAAACGCTTTCCAGCAAGCCGTGGCGCGATCGTTTCCGCTCCTGCCAGCAGATCGGCAGGCCCTCGATCACCAGCGACAGCGCTTGGGCCTCAATCCCCAGGAGGTGGAAGCCGCTGAGCACCAAATCTTGGCCCGCTTAGCAATCGAGCAAATGCAGGGACCAACCGGGGAAGACGCAGGCGAGACAACCCCTTCTGGGGAATCGGCACCGACGGATATGGATGTTCACCAGGCGATCGCCCCACCTGCCGAGAACGGTTGGGGACGGTCGGCTCCAGCCGAGGTCATACCGCCCCAAGGGTTAGAGGGGGCTGACAGCCGTGGCGACCTCCTTGAACAGACGGTATTACACGAAGACCTGCCTAGGGCTAACGGCAGCCGGTCCGCGTTTCCGCTTTCGCTACTAGACCAGGAAAAGCCGCTGCGATCGCCCCAGGGAGAACTGAGCTATGAGTCGCTGCGATCAGCACTCAAGAAGCGCGATTGGCGGGCTGCCGACGATGAGACTTTTGCAGTCCTGTGCCAGCTTGCTAGCAGAGGGAGCCGGGTCACCAGCCGGGGACAGGTTGAATGGCTGGATGCCCAAGACCTGGTCAACATTCCTGCGCCGGATTTTCAAATCATCGACCAGTTGTGGCGCGAGGCTAGCGGCGATCATTTTGGCTTTAGCATCCAGCGAGACATCTTTATGGACGCGTTTCGCGAGCACTCAGTCGCCAACGTCGCCACCCATTTCGGCAAAAAGGTGGGCTGGATGATGCTGGAGCGGGGGTTTGTCGGCCTCTTTAAGTACTACAACCAGCTCACCTTCAGCCTAGATGAATCCCTCCCCGGACACTTGCCCGCCAAGTGGTTTTGGGAAATTCCCTGGTGGAAGTCCGTACTCTGTGGGGGGCTGGGCAACGGTCGGGGGGGCTGTGGCGATGACGGAGGGCTATTGCTCAAGCTGTACGTTCACTTCAATAACTTGCCGCCACTGCCCCCCGTGCCCCGCAACTAGGCACCCAAGCCGGTGCCTCAACAATGCTCAGAATCTCTGCTAAGGAGGTGCGTTGTGAAAGCAATCCTGATGACCGCAACCGGACGCCCCGATGTACTCCAGCTCCATGCGGTTCCCAATCCCAAGCCACCCACGGGCTCCCAACTTCAGGTGAAGCTAAGGGCAGCGGGCGTCAATCCCATTGACACCAAGCTAAGGACGCGGGGCACCTTCTATCCCGATCAGATGCCTGCCGTGCTTGGCTGCGACGGAGCCGGGGTTGTCACAGCCGTAGGGGACGAGGCTACCCAGTTCCAGGTCGGAGACGAAGTTTACTTTTGCAACGGTGGACTAGGGGCGCATCCGGGCACCTATGCGGAATTTGCCACGGTTGATGAACAGCTAGTCGCCCCCAAGCCTGCCTCCCTCAGCTTCACGGAGGCCGCCGCCGCTCCGCTGGTGCTAATCACGGCCTGGGAGGCTCTGTTTGACCGGGGGCGGCTAGAGGCCGGGCGGCGGGTGCTCATCCATGGAGGAGCTGGTGGCGTCGGTCATGTGGCGATCCAACTGGCAAAACTGGCGGGGGCGACGGTTTGCACTACGGTCAGTTCTGAGGCCAAGGCAGAGGTGGCTAAGGCACTGGGGGCTGACTACGTTATCTTCTACCGGGAAACGGACGTTCCCCAGGCGGTGCTGGACTGGACGGATGGCGAGGGAGTCGAGCTGGGGTTTGACACGGTGGGGGGTGCAGTCCTTAGCCAAACCTTTGCAGCTACGCGCCTCTATGGTGACGTTGTCACCCTCTTGTCCCCCGACAGCGACGCTGACTGGAAGACCGCCCGCAACCGCAACCTGCGGGTCAGCTTTGAGCTGATGCTAACCCCGATGCTACAGGGCCACATGGCGGCGCAACGAGAGCAGACCCAGATTTTACGCCAGTGCGCCCGGCTATTCGACCAGGGAGATTTGACCGTCAAGCTAGCGCAGACTTTGCCCCTGCCCCAGGCTGCTGTCGCCCACCGTACGCTGGAAGCAGGTTCAATGCTCGGTAAGATTGTTTTAGAAATTTGAGCCTTAAATTTCAGATGGAGCAGCGACTGTGACCAATCCCCGCGTGTTGTGTATCGGCGAGATCCTGTTTGACCTAATCTCAGACCAGCCCGGCGTTCCCTACGATCAGGTAACTTCGTGGACCGCCTATCCTGGCGGTGCCCCTGCCAATGTGGCCTGTGCCCTAGAAAAATTGGGCACCCCTGCCGGGTTTGTGGGCTGTGTGGGGGAAGACGAGCCGGGAAACTCCCTGGTGGATTTGCTGCAAACCATCGGCGTTAACACAGCGGGGGTCCAGCGTCATGACACTGCTCCAACCCGTGAAATTTACGTGATTCGCACGCCAGAGGGCGATCGCCAGTTTGTTGGGTTTGGCGATCGCGACACCACCGAGTTTGCCGATACCCAGCTGCAGGCCAGCCAGCTCCCAGTAGACCTCTTTGCCGTGGCCGAATTTCTGGTAATGGGTACTCTGGAGATGCCCTACCCGACGACAGCCGCCGCCATTCACCGTGCCCTCGATTTGGCGGATCAGCATGAGGTGAAGATTGTGCTGGACGTTAACTGGAGGCACATGTTCTGGCCCGACCCCGATGCCGCCAAGCCCGTCATTCGCTCCCTGATGCCGCGCATCGATTTTCTGAAGCTATCGGACGAGGAGGCGAGCTGGCTGTTTGACACCACCGATCCGGGAGTGATTACCTATCGATTAGAGAATTTAGAAGGGGTGCTGGTGACGGCGGGCGACAAAGGCTGTGCCTACTGCCTATCGGGGCAGGAGGGGACCTTTCCGGCCTATCAGGTGGAAGTCGAAGAAACCACGGGAGCGGGGGACGGATTTTTGGCGGGGCTGGTGCATCAGCTTTGTGCGGGCGGCATTAAGCACCTGAGTGACCCCGGCCATGCTCGCCAGGTGGTGGCCTATGCCAGTGCGGTGGGAGCACTGACCACCACGCGACCGGGGGCGATCGCCGCCCAGCCTACCGCCGCCGAGGTGGAAGCCTTTTTGTACCTCAATCGGGACCAGACCCATGGCAGTTGAAATTGAGCGAAAATTTCTAGTGGTTGGAGATGCCTGGCGCAGCGGCGCGACGGGTCGGGTCTACCGCCAGGGCTACCTACCTACGCGCAATCACGTGACGGTCAGAGTGCGTGTGGTAGACACAATGGGATACCTGACCATCAAGGGACCTGTCCAAAAGCTAAGCCGTTCAGAGTTTGAGTACGAGATTCCGCTGAGCGACGCCGAGCAGCTGCTTGAAGAACTGTGCGATCGCCCCCTCATCGAAAAAGTCCGCTACATCGTGAACGTAGACGGCACCCGCTGGGAAATTGACGAATTCGGCGGTGACAATACGGGACTCATTCTGGCAGAAGTGGAGCTATCCCATCCAGATCAGCCCTTCCTGCGTCCAGCCTGGCTGGGACAGGAGGTATCGGACGATCCGCGCTATTACAACGCCAGTCTGGCTCAGCATCCCTATCGCCAGTGGAGCGAGGGAGCATGACGGAGTGAAGAGCGAAGAGCGAGGAAAGAAGAATAAAAACTCTATCTTTAGTCTTCTGACTCCTGACTCCTGACTCCCGGCTTCTTATCTTCCATCTTCCGCCCCCGTCGGGATGAGGATTGCGGCAGACGATGCCCCCGGCGGTGGAGGGCACTGGTGATGTGGGTCATGGTTAGGACCGGGGCCTGCTCGGCAGCGGCCTGAATGGCGGCATCGCGGGCGATCGCCACAATCTCTCTGCCGGTGAGCGGAATGCGGCTGAGGGTGGTCCAGCGGATGCGGCGGCGGTTGAGGGGAACCTGGGGGGGAAACGCCCGCTTCCACAGGAGCAAGCGGCTAGCCTCGTCGGGCAGAGGAAACGGGAGCACATAATCGACTTGGGCATGCCACTCGGGCGCGATCGCCTCCTCATGGTCAGCACTGAGCAGCAGCAGCCCACCGCTCTGGCGTTGCCGCAGGAAGAGCTGCCGCAAGCAGGCCGTTTCGATCAGGGATTCCTGGCCCAACCACTGGTCGGCTGCCGTAATCAACAGGAGCGATGGCGGGTTGGCCACCAGTTCTGTCAGCCAGCGTTTGGACTCGGCCAGAGTTGCCGCCGCCAGGTTGAGGCAGCGCAGCGGCGTTTGCAGACTGGTGGCGATCGCCCGTGCCGCCAGGGTTTTTCCCGTTCCGGCTGGTCCGGTTAGGAGGGCGATGGTGCCTGACTCCGCCGCTCCAAGCTGATGCTGGGCAAATCCCCATACGTCATCCACCTGCGATCGCTGCTGTACGCAGGCCGCCAGGTGTTGGAGACTGGTCAGCAAAGGCGCGGGCAGCACCAGAGAGGCCCAGTCTACCGGGTCGTCGGCAGGCAGCAGCGGGGCATCGTCCGACTTGGGGAGGGCGTCTGGAGGCGGCGGATGGGGTAGGCTTTCAGCCGCGGGTTCCGCTAGCGGGGGCAGGGCCGCATCGGCTGACGTTAGCTCGGTTTCCAGGGATTCTAGACCGGGAGCATGGATAGACAGCTCATTGGAAAAGCGCACCGGCAGCGGGGATAGCGGCGACCACGGGTTGGGCGGACAGAGGTCGGGCTGCCGCAGCAGGGCTTCTAAAGCTTGGCAACTGGGAGACTCGGCCAGCAGGTAGTCCACTAGCCCTTCCGATAGGCGAATCGATGCCGTCAAAAAGGTTTCCTGGGGCTGATAGAGCAGCTTGATGAGCTGGTGGTGCAGTAAGGGTGAGTCAACGCTGATGCGATTACGGGCCACCCGCCACTCCTTGTCATTGCGGCAGAGGATGCGCAGCACCAGCTCCACCGTGGGTAGGTCGGCGGTGCCCTGCTGGCGATCGCTCTGTAGATAGTGGTAGAGCCTGGCGTAGCGGCGGTTTACCTCGGGAGCCAGCGCCATGAGCACCATATTTTTCTCAAATAGGGTGAGCTGCAGGCGATCGCACAAATTGGGTAGGGCCAGCACTATCCCCTGCTGGCGGCTGAGGCGAATTCGGGCATCGATTTGCTGCTGATAGCTGACCTTCTGGGTTCCAGAGCTGGCCTTTGCAGCGCTGCGGTGTTCATCGTAAGCGACTTTGCCGTCGATGGAAATCACGCCCTTCCACCAGTGGCTGCTGACCCGGTCTGCTCCGGTTTGGGCGATGTGATCGACCCCCTTTTTGTCTTGCCGATGGCGAGCTAGGGCCATCATCAAAATCCGGTCGAGCCAGCTCAACTCAACTTTGAGATATGCCCAATTATCAGCAAATCCCTCGCGCAGTTCGTTGGACATGATGATGACCGATTCCCTTGGTGAACAACAGCCCACCCAGATACAGCCTCGGGGGACAAGGGCTGTCAGCTCTGGTAAACTGGCCCGAGGACCCGAATAAACTCCAGGGGCAGACCATCCGCATCGGCAATGAAGGCGACCTCATAGACGCGATCGCCAATAATCTGCTGCATCGGTGCCAGCAAAACCTTGAGCGGCTCTACCTGCGATGATTCCCGGGCAGCGTCACGGAACCGCTCACAAAGCCGATCAAGCCACTCGGGGAGGCTTGTCACTTCATTCGTTATGTCGAAAGACAGATGGTAATATCCAGTGTAATGCTCATCTCCGAAAGCGTCAGCAGCGGGGCGGGGCTGGGGCACCTGCAGCAGCTCAATACGCCCACCTAGCCCCGTCATCCAGCAGGCCAGGGTAATTCCTGCCGTAAAGCGCTCACAGACGGTAAACCCTAGCTGCTCATAGAAGGCGATCGCCCGGTGAATATCCGCTGTGCGAATGGAGGCATGGTGCATAAGCTCACGCGGAAAGGATTAGTCTTGACGGCTGCCAGAGCGCTTGTTCAGCGACCCGATAACCAGAACTCATTCGAACAGGCGGAAGTAAGGATAGCGGACTGGCGCGCCCGGTTCCTTTTCCAGGTCGAAATTAATCACGTCCCAGCACGGGCTATCGCTAGCATCGGGGCTAAACTCGACAGGCAGACCGTAGAGCCGGGGCTTGGGCGAGTCAACCTGGCCGCGCCACGGAGCGCTGCGCTCCAGATAAGTGCTAATCAGGTCTTTGTACCGCCGAGCGATAATGACTCGCGTTGCCCGATAGCCCTGGGTGTAAAGCCGGTCGAGCGCTTCGTGAATTTCAAATCGAATCCCGTCGGGATGGGTATGCTGCCGATACCAGTTGCTGTCCCACTGACGCCAGTGCCGCCCCGACTGGAGGTGAATCAATTCGCCAGTTTTTGGATCGGCCTCAAAGGCTCCATGGCGCGGACACAAGTAGGTGTCTGTCAGCGTCAGCGCTGGAATCGTCTGGCGACAGTGAGGACACTGAATCTCTGGTCCGAAAATTGGATACTGTAGGGCTGCGTTCACCATAGTGTTAGACGTTATGTCAGCATATCCTCTATGTGACCCGTGGTATGTATGACCGATATCGTGTATGTTCCATGATGCCTCATGGTCTGGAACGGGCGTACCCGCTTGAAAAATCCTTGGCATCAGGGCTTGCCAGAAACATCAAAACATCATAGCCCCTACCCCTTCCCGCCAGCTGCTGACGGCATTCCTCCAGACAGTGGCTATATTATAACCGGCAATTCGGCACTTCCCGCGCCCACCCTACGGTCATGGTATCTTTCATCCTAGATTCTTTGACGAATTCTTCAGAAAATTTGGAGATTTGTATGCCGTCTGCCCTACCGTGGTCGACTCCCGACTGCTCCCAAGCTGCTTTTATCGCTTCTAACGCTACCGTTCTGGGCTGGGTTGACATCGCCCCCGGAGCGAGCATCTGGTATGGAGCCGTCGTTAGAGGTGATGTAGAAAAGATTGTGATCGGCAAATCCACCAACGTGCAGGATGGAGCCGTTCTCCATGGCGACCCGGGTCTGCCAACGCGCCTGGACGATTTTGTCACGATTGGCCATCGGGCCGTGGTCCACAGCGCCCACGTTGGTCGGGGCAGCTTGATCGGTATTGGTGCTTTGCTTTTGAATGGTGTGCGCATTGGGGAGGGCAGCATGATTGGCGCAGGGGCCGTGGTTACTAAGGATGTACCTGCGCGATCGCTAGCCATGGGCGTACCTGCTCGGGTTGTGCGCTCCCTCTCGGATGAGGAGGTGGCCGATTTGGTTAGCCATGCTCAAAACTACGAAAAGCTGGCCCGCGTCCATGCCGGAACGGGGACGGATGCGGGCTTCCCAGTACGCCTGCCGGAAAACCTCACGCAATGAGGTTTTGCCTGCTGCTGGCGATCGTTTTGTAGAGTGGATGTTGCGATCGCCCCTGGAAAAATTTGCCGTTTCATCGCAAAATGGAAGATGAGAGGCATTTAAAGAAATCTTTAGATGGGAGGTATCAACTATGGACTGGCGTATCCTGATTGTTCTGCTGCCGATTCTTCTGGCTGCTAGCTGGGCCGTCTTCAACATCGGTAGAATCGCGCTGGAGCAAGCCCGTTCCTTCCTGAATCGTCAAGCGTAAAGCTTGCCGCTGAATGTGGACCTATCCGAAAGCCCCGGTAGGGGTTTGGACTCCAAACACTCTGACGGGTTTTCGGATGGCTACCGCGTGCCGAAGTACTTGAGAATCGGCACGCTATTTTTCTTAAATTGCTCCTACTCAATCAGCTAGCTAAGTGGAACTGCATTGAAAAACGAAGGTTAGAAAACCGGGGCGCTCCCCCGGTTTTCTAACATGAATTTAATTGTGCCGACCTACTTAGGGCATTGCCCAAAACGCATGCCGGGCTCGGGCTGCTTGAATGAGGGACGTTAGAACTTCTTCATCCAAAGGCTTAACCAGAAAGCCGTCAAATAGGCGGTTTTCTTCCTGGGAAGGCCAGTTGGGGGCGTGATAATCC
>JBHJGR010000091.1:0-16517 GCA_050331615.1 Elainellaceae cyanobacterium | reverse complement strand
CGGGCGGGTGGGTGGGGGGGTGCCTTGGCCGTCTTGCGGGGTGGCTACGAGCATCGGCCATCAGGTCGCCAATGACCTGGAATTTGTGGGCATGTTGGGGCGGAGCCTGGTGCAGCAGGTCGGCTTTCATGACGGCGTAGCGATCGCCCCAGCGGTGCCAGCGGGTATCCCACTCGCCGTAAATCACCGTGCGGTAGCCCAGCCGCTTGCCGATGAGGATGGGGTAGAGCTGATCGCCGCCGAGGAAGAGAACCACGCCGCGATCGCGCCAGTCCCAGTTTTCCGCCGTTTTACCCCAGAGGAGGAAAGGGAAGAAATGGGCCGCGCCCTGGATGCGGTCAATTTCGGGATACTGGGCAGCGATCGCCACTTCTTTGCCGCTGGCGTTGGGGCAGGGGGATAGCACCAGGGAAATGCGAATTTGCTGGCGATCGTTCCCCAACTTTTCGCGCAGGGCTTTCACCACAGGACGCACCCAGGTCGTGATCTCTCCTGGACCGTTAGAGAGAATGAGGATATCGGCGGCTGTGCTGGCTAACGAATCGGTGGGGATATGGTCTGGCATGAAGTTGGGCGATCGCTCCCGGAAAGCTCTCCCACAAACTATAGCGATTTCCAATCATATGAGGTAAGGATTTGGGAGATGGAAGCGTACCGTTTTAGCTGAATTTTGATGGACCCGTTTGGCTGAATTAGGATAAGTTGGAGCCCTTACGGCGAAGTTTGAGAACTCCGACCAGTATTCCACCCAATAGGTGAGGACTAGCATGGCTTGGGAGCTTAACACACGTTTTACGTATTCCCTTTTCACACTGCTGACGGCAGGACTTCTGTCAGGAAGCTGCGGGACCGTCACGCCTGACGTTGTCTCTAGCACTGGCGCAACCAGTGAGCAGACGCCCCAGGATTCAGGGCCGGAAACCTCGACCCAGTTTGACCCGTTTCGCGATGCAGTCAACACTGCCATGGCAGCCGCCGATATGACCCAGGCAGCCCAAACCGAGGCCGAGTGGCAGGCGGTCGCCATTCAGTGGAAGCACGCCATTGAGCTGATGCAGGCGGTGCCGCCGTCCCATCCCCGCTACGATACGGCCCAGCAGCGAGCCACGGAAACCTACCCGCAGAACCTGGCCTACGCCCAGACCAAAGCCGGAGACCAGGCGCTTCCAGAGCGAACCCTGGAGGACGGCGTCCTGACCCAGGTTGACTTTGGCGAGGGCTGGCCCTTTGTGGTGGACGGTGAAGTGCGCTGCGAAGAAGTTGCTGCCGGAGACTACACGGTTCGCCTGGTCACGCTCCATAGCGGTGGACAGATCTTTGCAGTCAACAGTCCTGCCCAGGCCCGCGCCCAGGAGCGGAACTGGTACAGCATGAATGACATCTGGCGTAACCAGCCCGACAGTGGCGAAAAAGCGCCCATCAACTGGGTGACTATGCGCGGGGAGGCCCTGTGCCAAGAGGAGCTTTAGATCGAATCGTTTGAAATCAGATCATTCGGAATCGGCGCGATGCAGAAAAGCAGCACACTCCACGTGAGCAGTTTGAGGAAAGAAATCTGCAGGCTGTACTCGGGTGAGCCGATACCGATGGTCTGCACACAGCAAGTTCAAATCTCGGGCTAGCGTTGCTGGATTGCAGCTTACGTAAACTATGCGCTCTGGTTCTAAGGTCCGCAGAGCTTCGATGACGGCGCGATCGCACCCCTTCCGCGGCGGGTCGAGGAGAACGATATCGGGCTGGGCTGCCTCCGGGTAGATCTGGGGAATTTGGGGCAGAACCTCCTCAGCAGTCCCAACCTGAAAGCTGACGTTTTCAATGCCATTAAGGGCGGCGTTTTGCTGCGCCTGCTCCACCGATTCCGGCAGCGACTCGATGCCGACTACCTGCCGCACCCGCTGGGCCAGGGGCAGGGCGAGGGTGCCGATGCCGCAGTAGACATCCAGCAGCAGCTCGTGACCCTGGAGGTCGAGTTCGTCAAGGATCACGTTCAGCAGCGCCTCCGCCTGCTCGGTGTTCACCTGGAAGAATGTGGTGGCCGAGATCTGGAAGTCCAGACTGGCAAAGCGCTCCTGCAGGTAGGGGCGGCCCGTGATCAGGCGAGTTTCGTTCCCAAAGATGGCATTGCCCCGATGGGGATTGAGGTTGAGCAGGACGCCGACGAGGTTGGGGTGGCGATCGCCCCAAATCTCCGCCTGCTCCTCCAGCCCCGGCAAATCGGCATCACGGGAAACCAGCGTCAGCAGAATTTCGCCTGTACGACGACCAATGCGCAGGGATAGGTGGCGTAGCTGCCCCCGGTGGGTGCGCTCGTCGTAAATCGACCAGCCCCGCTGCTGGACGTCCGGTTTCACCCCAGCGAGTAGCGGATTCAGCCGCGGGTCTTGAATGGGGCACTGGTTGAGGTTGACCAGCTTATGGCTGCCCTTCTGGTAGTAGCCTGCCTGGATGGGCGCATGGGTATCGTCGTCAGAGACCAGGTGGGATGCCTGCCGCAGTGGGTAAGTCGCCTTGTTGCGATAGCCCAGCGAAGCAGACGGCAGGACAGTATTCACAGGGGGATCGGACAATCCGCCAATGCGCTCTAGAGCCTGGATCACCTCGTTGCGCTTCTCGATGAGCTGCTGTTCGTAGGCGACGGGCTGCCACTGACAGCCGCCGCACTTGTCCGCCACAATGCAGCTGGGGCGAATGCGGTGGGGGGAGGGCTG
Source organism: Elainellaceae cyanobacterium (assembly GCA_050331615.1). Taxonomy (GTDB): domain Bacteria; phylum Cyanobacteriota; class Cyanobacteriia; order CAKZMO01; family CAKZMO01; genus JAYKGU01. Next base: position 13,809 of record JBHJGR010000091.1, on the reverse strand, counting down.
AATCAGTTGGTGGAGCTTGCCGTGGGCGTAGGTGGGCTTGACCTGGAGGAGCCGTGCCTGGATGCGATCGCCCGGCACCGTATCGGGCACAAAAACGACTTTTCCCACATCATCTGATGCATCGCGCCAGCGCCCCACCCCATCTCCCCGGTTGCTGAGGCTATCAATGGTCAGCTCGACAAGTTCCCCCTGTCGCCAGGGAGCCATCAGGGTTGGATTTGGGATATCTTCGGGCATCGTCTCGGTGCTTGATTACGGGTGTCCGGGGCACTTCCTGAAAATACACCCCGTAAGGGCGAAGCATTTCGCCAATACGCTTGGAAGCAGACCAAAACGTTATGACGAAATGCTTCGCCCCTACAGAGACGTATCGATCAGGCGTCGATCGCCCCGCCGCAGGAACTGCCTGCTCCCGCCGTGCAGCCGAAGCAGTGCCGTCCGGTGACAATCTGCCGCTGGGCCAGCCACTCGGGGTGGAAGTCGCGGATGTGGGGGGCGGAGCTTTCGGGGGACTGGACTTCCAGATCTAGCATCTGGTTAAAGTCGCAGTCGAACAGCCGTCCGTCCCAGGAGACGGAGAGGGTGTTGCGGCACATGAGGCCGTTGACGGTGGCGGGATTGAAGGAATTCACCAGCAGCTCCAGGTAGTCCTCCAGGTTGCCCGACTCCACTAACCATTCTAAGAAGCGGGAGATGGGCATGTTGTTGAGGGCGATGAGGCGATCGAAGGTGACGCCGTGGTTGCGCTGTAGCCCCGCTTTCCACTCTGCCTCCAGCCGACTCTGGTTGCTGGCCAGGAAGGCTCCCACCGGATTAGATACCAGGGTCAGCCGCCGCGCCGGATCGCCCGCGCCATAGCCCACCGCATTCAGCCGCTGGAGGGCTTCGATGGACTTCTCAAACGTACCCTTCCCCCGCTGGGCGTCGGTGTTGAGGCGGCGGTAGTGGGGCAGGGAGCAAACCACCTCCACATTTCGGTCAGCCAGCCATTGGGGCAGATCTGATAAGGGCGGCAGCAGCAAAACGGTGAGGTTGCAGCGATCGATGACGTGCTTGCCCCGCTGGACGCACTCCTCCACCAGGTAGCGGAAGTGGGGATTGAGTTCGGGAGCGCCGCCGGTCAGGTCAACGGTGTGGGCCTCGGTCTGGTCGAGCGCCTGCAGGCAGGCGTCCACCGTCTCCCGGTCCATGATTTCGCGGCGATCCGGCCCCGCATCCACGTGGCAGTGGCGGCAGGTCATGTTGCAGAGCTTCCCCAGGTTGATCTGAAAAATTTCCAGGGGGGCGGGGCGCAGTTCGGGCCAGCCGTGCTGGGAGAGGGTGTCGGCAAAATCTCCCGCCTGCGTCAAGGTGGACAGATCGATGTTGTCTAGGGTTTGGATTTGCTGCTGGGGGGAGGCCAGGGGCGATCGCCGCCACTGCAAAGACTGGGTTGGATTCGTCGAGTTCCCATCCTGATCGGGACGCAAATTTTGCAGCACCCCCTCAAGGGTCTGTCTGGTGGGAGACTGGGTCATTTTGATACCTGATGAATACTTGCTTTGAGACTGTGGTCAAGGCTCTGCCGAGCAATCACATCGCCAGCTTCTGCACGTGATCCAGCATCTGGATACCGTGGACCAGGGAGGCTCCGCCGCGAATGGCCGTGGCTACATGGACTGCCTCCGTCATCTGCTCCAGGTCGGAACCCTGCTGGAGGCACTCCTTGCTATAGGCATCGATGCAGTAGGGGCACTGCACCACATGGGAGACAGCCAGGGCGATGAGAGCCTTCTCGCGCTTTGACAGCGCTCCCTCTTCGAAGACCGCGCCATAGTAGGCGAAAAACTTGTCCGCCAGGTCGGGATTGCCCTCCCGGATTTCGTTAAACCGGGGCAGATGGTCGGGATTGTAGTAGTGCTCCATGCTGATCAATACGCTCCTGATTAAGGCAATCCTTTCGCATTATGACGCGAATTTAACAAAAGGGCCGGGGGCCTTTGGGCTGGGATAATGCCTATCTCCGTTATTCCACGCCAGCCTGAGAAGAAGCTGAGATCCAGCTTGGGATTCTGCCTGGAGATGATAGACTCGCAGGCGAGTACACCCCACAATTCAACGCTCAAAAGCTGCTGTGGCTTACGACCAGTTCACGCTCAAAAAAGTTGTTCAAGCCTTCGACCTGAAAATTGTTGAGGGCGATCGCCTCTTTCCTGAGATTGAACCCACAGCGCCCAGCCCGTTGCTTCAGGATTTGCTGTCGGAGAACCTGCCCTGGGCCGAGGCCGTGAGTAGCGAAAAGGCCCGTTCCGAGGCGATTATTAACCCCATTTTGCTAGAGGTCAGGCGCATTTGCGATCGCCAGATCAGCGTCTTTTCCGGCGAGGATTTCACCGTCGATCCTGCCGCAGGGCTGACGGGGCGGTGTGACTTTTTGATCAGCAAGTCTCCAGAGCAGCTATTCATCCAGGCTCCAGCGGTAGTCATCGTTGAGGCCAAGAAGGAAGACACCAAGGCTGGCCTGGGGCAGTGCATTGCCGAGATGGTGGCCGCCCAGCGCTTTAATCTTGAGGCTCAGCAGCCGATCCCTGCGATTTACGGCAGCGTCAGCAGCGGCACCGCCTGGAAATTTCTCAAGCTGCAAGACGGCACCGTCACCATCGACCTGAAAGATTACCCCCTGCTACCCGTAGAAATGATCCTGGGGCGGCTGGTGTGGATGGTGCGGCAAGGTTAGATGGTTTCTAAAAATGGTTCACACTCGGGTCGCCGACAGCGTATGACTGTATCCGCAGATGACGCAGATGGACGCAGATTGAGAATCGGTAGGAACGCTATCCATCTGCGAAATCTGCGTCATCTGCGGACTGATACCATATTGCCCCGACAAACGGTAAAACCCTTCCCCAAAAGTGCTTCAGGCGTCCTGAGCCGTCTCCTGCTGGGCGAGCTGGGCTTTGGCGGCCCGCCAGAGCTGCTCCAGTTCCTCTAGAGAAAAGTCAGCGAGCGATCGCCCCGCTGCCGCTTCCACCTGGGCAAAGCGATTGATGAACCGCTGGTTGGTGCTCTGCAAGGCTTCCGAGGGGTCGAGGCCATACCAGCGGGCCAGATTGACGATGGTGAACAGCAAATCCCCCAGCTCGGCCTGCTGGCGGGCCTTAGTTTCCGAGGCGATCGCCCGGTGAAATTCATCCAGCTCTTCGTGAAACTTGTCCCAGACGCCCTCGATATCTTCCCACTCAAATCCTGCCGCCGCCGCCTTTTTGGAGATTTTGAAACAGGCCATCAGGGGAGGGAGCGATCGCGCATACTTTTGCAGCTTGGGCGTCAGGGCGTCAGCTGGAGCCGCTTTCAACGTTTCCACATCTACCGTAGCGGGCACCTCCCCCCGCTCTTCTGCGGCTTTGATGGTCTCCCAGTTGGCGTGAACCTCAGCGGTGCTGCTCACCTGCACATCGCCAAAGACGTGGGGATGGCGACGAATCAGCTTGGCCGTGATGTTTTCCGCCACGTCTTTCAGGGAAAACTGGCCCATCTCTTTCGCGATCTGCGCCTGGAGCACCACCTGAAGCAAAAAATCTCCCAATTCGTCAGCAATGCCCTCCGGATCGCCCTGGCGGATAGCGTCGGCCACCTCATAGGCTTCTTCAATTACGTAGGGAATCAGGGTTTGGGGCGTCTGGGCCAGATCCCAGGGGCAGCCGCCTTCGGGCGATCGCAGTTGGGCGACTACGTCCATTAGGGACTGCAGGGCGGCCAGAGTCTCCGCGTCTGAGGATTGGGGCGCGACAGGGTGGGGCATGGGAATTATTGGATGAGCCAGCGATGACTGATGTAAAAGGCAGAACACTCACCACTTTACACCCACTGCTTTGCAAAATCGGCCATTCATTGGCGCGGTAGCTTGGTTTTACGGGGGGGCGATCGCCGTTTGGCGTGCTTTCGGCGGCGCGGTGAAGGCTGCCAAATCAGCCGCAGGGCTGCTATGCCCTCCTGGGGATAGCGCTTTCTCACCCGCTTGTAGGTAGAAACGCTCCAGTCTGCCAGGTAGTGGCTCAGCGCCCCCAGCTCCAGCCCAATGACCAGCATCCACACTACGGAGCGATGGGTCGCCAGGGATTGACCCACCATACGCCCCATGTCGTCCCACGTCCAGCTGAGCTGAAAGGCTTCGTTCACCAGGGACAGGCTGACCAGCACCACCAGCAGCAGCCATACCAGCACATAGGCGACCCGCACCACCGTACCGACAATGGGCCAGTGGGAGAGGGGCGATCGGTGTTTCATGCTGCCCCGGTAGGGAATCCAGATCCACCGGAAAATGCCCCACCGCCTGTAGTGAATCGAGCGGGTGTCCAGGTCCGGCCCCAGCATCAGTGCGCCGAAAAGAAAACCAGTGGCGATCGCCAAAGTCAGCCCCCCGCTACGGGTCCGCAGCAGGCTCAGCGCGACAACCGCCGGGAGGCTCCAGAAGGTGATGCGATCGTGGGTGCGCCCGGAGGGCATAGGGTCTTTCCGTCTAGGCCGCTATGGTTTCGGTAGCGGGCTCCTGCTCCTCCATCATCTCACTGGGAGCACCATCCCGCGCCATAGCAGGCACGTTACCGCCCCGCTGCAGCATATTAATGGACATGGCCATCAAGGCGTCCACCTTGCGAGTACGCCAGTTGTCGATTAGGCGTTCGACGGTGGCATAGTCGTAGCGCCGCAGCATCGCCTCCTTAAGGTAGGCCGCATGGCCCGCTTCATCTTGGGCAATGCTAAAGATGCCTTTCTGCAGGGTCACGTTGCGGGGATCGTTTAGGGGAAGGGCCTTGGCCATCAGGGTCAAGTCCTTGCAGGCATCCAGCTCTAGAATGTGGGTGCTGCCCAGAAATACATCCCAGGAAATACGGTCGGGCTTTAGGTCGGCGGCCTCATAGCCCCGGTAGTAGGCGTCGAAGAATGGGCTGCGTCGCCGCTCCTCAGGAGGCTTGGCGGCCTCTTCCTCGCGGGCCTTTTCTAGGTCGATAATCTGCTTGTTCATCTGCTTGAGGCCATTGGCGAAAATCTGACCGTGTCGCCGTTCGTCGTTAGCGTGCTTGGCCAACTGTTGGGCCAGCCATTCATCTCCCTCGGCGGCAGCGCGATCGCTCAGGGCCGTCAAGAAGGGCACTGCTCCCGACTCAGCCATCTGAAACCCTGCCAGCAAATTGGGGCGCGTCTGGGAATCAGCAATGTTGCGGGCCATGATGTAGGCCGAGGCACCGGAACCAACCAGATACAGAAATTGAGTCAGTAAGTTCATAAATTCAGCACAGATAGATTGAGGAGGCTCACATCCGTATGCTAAAGCCAAATTCCCAATCTGGCAGGAGCGATTTTGGCTAATCTGCCCTGGTTCACACCAAACTGCTCAGCAATCTGTATAACAATACGATTGATGTCTAAATCTATTTCAATCGATCTCACTCAATTGATTTCGATTGATTCTGGATCCTAAGGCATCCCGACCGATTGTCCCGATCGCAACGGAACTATACGACGTCATGCTGTATCCAGCCAAATCGCTCTTATTCACGCTACTGTTTACCTTCATGCTCTGGCTTGGGGGAACGTCGGGGGCGATCGCCCATCCCCACCCCGATGTCCAGGCCGATGCTGCCCCCACCGCTGTCACCCAAATTGCATCAGGAGGAAGCTCTGTGTTCTCATTTTCCGGAAAGCGCCCCACCAACCTCGGCGTCAAGGACGGCAAGCTGGCAGTCTGTCCCGCTAGCCCCAACTGCGTCAATAGCCAGAGTCCTGCCGCTGACGAAAAGCACTCCATTGAGCCGCTGCCGCTGGAGACCACTCCCGCCGAGGCGATCGCCCAGCTCAAAACCGCCATTGAAGGCATGGAGCGCACCAAAATTATTACCGCGTCTGACGACTACCTCTATGCCGAGTTCACCAGTGCCATCATGGGGTTTGTAGACGATGTAGAGTTCTACGCCGACTCGGAGGCCGGCGTGATTCATGTGCGGTCTGCTTCTCGACTGGGCGAGTCGGACCTGGGCGTCAACCGCAAGCGGATCGAGGCAATCCGAGCTCAGTTTGTGAAGGCTTAGCACCAAGGCTCACGTCAAAGCTGAATACTCAATGCACCCTATGTCGTCGCTCGTTCTGGAACTGCTGTTTATCCTTCTCCTGATCATCGCCAATGGGCTGTTTGCGATGGCGGAGATTGCGGTGATTTCTGTCCGCAAAGCCCGTCTGCAGGAGATTGCTAACCAGGGCGAGCCCAAGGCCCAGGTCGCTTTGGACCTTTCCAACTCCCCCAATCGCTTTCTCTCCACGGTGCAGGTAGGCATCACCCTAATCGGCATCTTTGCCGGAGCTTTTGGGGGAGCCACTCTGTCGAAGAGCCTGGCCACCTACATCGCCCTGATTCCTGGGTTGGCCGACCTCAGTCAGGCGATCGCCCTGGTGATTGTCGTTGTCCTCATTACCTACCTCACCCTCATCTTCGGAGAGCTGGTGCCCAAACGACTGGGGCTGAACAATCCCGAGCGGGTGGCCATCAATGTGGCCCGTCCCATGCAGATCCTGGCGATCGTCGTCTCTCCAGCGGTGCATCTGCTCAGCGCCTCTACGGAGATGGTGGTGCGCCTGCTGGGGGTCGATCAGTTCAGCCAGGAGCCCCTGGTAACGGAGGAGGAGATTAAGGTGCTGGTGCGCCAGGGCACCGAGGCCGGCATGTTTGAAGAGGCCGAGCAGGATATGGTCGAGCGGGTGTTTAACCTGGGGGATCAGCAGGTTACAGGGCTAATGACCCCCCGCCTGGAAATAATCTGGCTCGATCTCACCGATTCATTTGAAATCAACCGACAAAAGCTGATCAACAGTCATCATACCCGCTTCCCCGTATGCCACGAGAGTCTGGACAACGTGCTGGGAGTGCTCAACGCCACCGATGTGCTGGCTCGCAGCCTGGCAGGAGAACCGCTGGACTTTACCTCCATGCTGCGCCAGCCCTTATTTGTCCCTGGCACCACCACTGCCCTGCGGGTGCTGGAGCTGTTTAAGCAGTCTGGTACCCATATCGCCTTTGTGGTAGATGAGTATGGTGTCATTCAGGGCGTTGTCACCCTCAACGATGTGATGGAGGTCATCATTGGCGACGTGCCCTTTGCCGACCAGCCCCAAGACGCTCCGGCGGTGCAGCGGGAAGACGGCTCCTGGCTAATTGACGGTATGTTGCCGATTGAGCGCTTCAAAGAACTCTTTCACGTCTCCTATCTGCCGGGGGAAGAGCAGGGCAACTTCATCACCTTGGGAGGCTTTGTCATTACCTACCTGGGCCGCATTCCCTCATCGGCAGATTTGTTTGAATGGCACAACCTGCGCTTTGAAGTGGTCGATATGGACGGCAACCGGGTGGATAAGATGCTGATCATGCCCCGCACGGGCAACACCAATTTGCTCTAATTCCGTGGTGCTGGTACCTCAGCCGCTTTTACGGAGCCTCCGCAGCTTCGATGGGCAGCAGAATTTCAAACTCGGTGCCCTGATTGGGGTGCGATCGCACCTGTAGCTCGCCCCCGTGTCGCTGGGTAACCACCTGGTGGCTGATGGCCAGCCCTAGCCCGGTGCCTTTACCCAGAGTTTTGGTGGTAAAGAACGCCTCGAATACCTTGTGCAGGTGATCTTCGGGAATGCCGTTACCGTTGTCAGCGATTTGAATGACGAGAGTGGGGCGATCGCCAGAGGTAACGACGCGAGTTCTAATGGTGAGCTGGGGCTGCCAGGGGCTGTCCTCCCCCAACTGGCGCTGCTTTTCTTCCAGGGCATCGATCGCGTTGGAAATAATGTTCATAAACACCTGGCTTAGCTGTCCGGGATAGCACAGGAGTTCAGGAGCGTCTTCCTGGTAATCCCGCACCACTTCGATGCCCTGCTTAATCTGGTTAGACAGGATCAGCAGCGTTCCCTCAATGCACTTGGGAATATCAACCGGCTGCTTGCTCTCCTTATCGAGTCGGGAGAAGTTGCGCAGGCTGGAGACAATATCAACCAGTCGATTAGCCGCCAGGTCGAGGCTCTGCTGCAGCTTGGGCAGATCTCTTAAAAGAAATGCCAGGTCAATCTGCCGTTCGAGTTGGCGGATGGGGACGGGCTTCTCCGGCAGAACCTCCTGGTAGGCGGTCAGCAGCTGAATCAGGTTCTGCGTGTAGGTCGATAGAAACTGTAGGTTCCCCTGGATGCAGGTAACGGGATTTTTGATTTCGTGGGAAACGCCCGCAATCGTTCGGCCCAGGCTTGCCATTTTTTCCGTTTGAACGATAAAAGCCTGCGTCTTTTCGTCTAAAAGCTGGGCGGTCAGCTCGTGGATGCGGGACTGGGCCACCAGGAGGTGGTGAACATCGAGTAGTCGAAAGCTGTGGGGAGCTAGCTCTACGACGATGGGTTCATAGAGCTGATGGGTGGGGCGCTGGAGCGATCGCCGCGCGGCTTCTACGATAAGGGTATCTCCGGGAAGCGTCAGCGGCTCGTATCCGATGAACTCATAGAGAACTTCTATCGGACGCTCCAGGAACAGCTCCAGGCTGTAGGGCTTGCTCATGTGCTCCAGAAATAGCTGGCGCGACAGCATCCCCACCAGGTTACTGCGCCGCATTAGGAGAATACCGGGCAGCATGGGCCGTTCGGTAAACAGCAGGGCGGCGGTTTTGCCCAAATCTGAGACTTCCAGGTAGGCTTCGTGGAGTGACAGCACTCCCAGGGTAGATTGAATGTCAAGCGGGATAGCGCCCAGGGCGGAGTTAGCCTGCTTTGGACTTTTGGGGTCGGCTAGACGAGACATGGTGAGTGGACCGTTGAACGAGATGATTGTCTTGGGCAAGCTTAATGACGGTGGGGCGATCGCCCTACTTAACCTTTTTATTACCTTGAATTGTTATATTAGTTTGGTTAATTTTTTGCCAATTTTACCAGCTCGCCCCCGTTCGATTCTGCTCCTACGGCTGATTTTGGCACATATGCCTCACTTCGTCCCCAGGGTGCTACGCTCTACCACTCCGGTAATCGCAACCAGCCGTTCCCAGTCTATGAGCTGATTATGAGCCTACTCCCCTCTAGCCGGGCGATCGCACTTGAGACCCATGGCCATCTGCCCGCAGGGCTGGTGTGGCGCGATCGCGGGATGCACACGATGCTTCTGCTGGCCGCCCTGATTCCAGTCGGTGGGGTTGCCGCCATTTTTATCACGCTCACCTACCAGTCGTTTCTGTTCTTCCAGGAAGTTCCCATTGGGCAATTCCTCACCGATACCCAGTGGGCTCCCTTCTTCTCCACCCAGCGGGCGGGCATCATGGTTCTCGCGAGCGCCACCCTCATGGTCACGGCGATCGCCATGCTGGTGGCGGTACCCCTGGGGCTGGCGGCAGCCATCTATCTGGGAGAATATGCGCCACCGGGGCTACGGCGCTTGCTGAAGCCCAGCCTGGAAGCCCTGTCGGGGGTTCCGACCATTGTGCTGGGCTACTTTGCCCTGCACTTTGTCACGCCCCAACTGCAGCGGGTGATTCCCGGCATGCTGAGCTTTAACGCCCTAAGTGCCGGGCTCGTTACTGGGGTGCTGATCGTGCCGCTGATTTCCTCCATGAGCGAAGATGCCCTCCGCAGCGTTCCCCGCTCCCTGCGCGACGGGGCCTATGCCATGGGGTTCACCCGCTGGGAGGTGATTCAACGCATCGTCATTCCAATGGCCCTGCCGGGAATGATTGCTTCCTTCACCCTGGCGGCTTCCCGCGCCCTGAGCGAAACCATGATTGCGGCGATCGCGGCTGGGCAAAACCCCAAGCTCACCCTAAATCCGCTGACCTCCATCGAAACGATGACGGGGTTTATCGTACAGGTTAGCTTGGGCAACGTTTCGTCGGAGTTTGCCTTCCAAACCATCTTTACGGTGGGTCTGGTGCTGTTCCTCCTCACCCTGCTGCTCAATCAGCTGGGGCTGGGGCTGGTCCGATACTACCAGCGCCTGATGGCAAGCTTGCAGATTCCCAAGGTAGAGGCCGCCGTGGAGGAAATGGCGGTGTCCATCTCCTGGGAGCAACTGGTGAAAGAAAGTAGCCCTGCCATCCCCCTTCCCCCGGTGGAAGAGCCGACCCAAGAGGCAGATCGCCACCTCGCTCGTCGCCACCAAACGGATTTCTTCGTGCGTGGCCTGGGGCTGCTGGCGGCCTGCATCGGTGTGTTTATTCTGGCGCTGCTGGCTCTCGTGGTGTTGCGGAATGGGTTTGCCCGGCTAGACTGGCAGTTCCTCACGGGTGCGATGTCACGGAACCCAAACGAGACGGGTATTTGGGTCGCCCTGCAGGGAACGATTTGGATTCTGAGCTTAACCGCTGCGATCGCCTTTCCCATCGGCATTGGCGCTGCCATTTATCTAGAAGAGTATATGACCGAGAGTCGCCTGAGCCGCTGGCTAGAGCTCAATATTGCTAATGCGGCGGCCATCCCGTCCATCATCTACGGGCTGCTGGGGCTATCGCTGTTTGTGCGGCAGTGTGAAGCGGTGACGGGTGGGTCCAGCATTCTCTCGGCATCGCTGGTGCTGAGCATGATTGCCCTCCCGGTGCTGATCGTTACGGCCCGCTCAGCCCTGCGTTCGGTGCCTGCTGACCTGCGGCAGGCCGGATACGCGGTGGGGATGTCGCACTGGCAGGTGATCTGGTCTATCGTTTTGCCCGCTGCCCTGCCGGGGGTGCTGACGGGCGTACTGCTGGCTTGGTCGAGGGTAGTGGGAGAAACCTCGCCCCTCATTGCCATTGGGGCCTCTGCCTTCGTCACCTACAGCCCTCCCCTCTCCCTGGAGGGGCTGCAGAGTAAGTTCACCACCCTGCCCAGCCAAATCTTCTTCTGGTCTGTACGGCCCCAGTCCGATTTCTTGGCCAATGCGGCAGCCGCCGCCATCGTACTTTGCGGGGTGGTGCTGCTGATCAATATTGTTGCGGTACTGTTGCGCGATCGCGTCCGGACTCAATCATGAGGCTGTTTCAACCCCGTTCGGTAAAATCTATGGCCCTGCAGTTTTCTCCAGCCGCGCCTTCGCTTGCCGCTTCAGACTCACAGCCCGATGATGCGGTCCTGCTGCGGTTTGAAAGGGTATCAGTGCTCTATCACGGGGTTCCTGCCATCGAAGAGGTTTCCCTGTCGATCTACCGCCATCACATCACTAGCTTGATCGGTCCGTCCGGCTCTGGGAAAAGCAGCCTGCTGCGGTGCTGCAATCGTCTGAACGACTTGATTCCCAACGCTACCATCACCGGTCGTCTCTATTTGGAAAATACGGACATCAACCGGCTGAGCGATGTCGCTTTGCGCCGCCAGGTGGGCATGGTGTTTCAGCGCCCCAATCCCTTTCCCAAGTCCATTTATGACAACATTGCCATGGGGCTGCGGGTCAATGGCTACCGGGGCAATGTGGACGAGCGGGTTGAGCAGTCGCTCCTGCAGGTGGGCCTGTGGCACGACGTGAAAGACAACCTGCGGCGGAGTGCCCTCCACCTCTCCTTGGGGCAGCAGCAGCGGTTATGTATTGCGCGGGCGATCGCTCTGGGGTCGCGGGTGCTGCTGATGGATGAGCCCTGCGCGGCCCTGGACCCGATCTCGGCGGAGCGCATTAACCAGCTTCTGAAGGCCATGAAGCAGGAATATACCATCATTATGGTGACTCACAACCTCAAGCAAGCAGCGATGGTGTCCGACCGGGTGGCCTTCTTCAACGTTAGGGCGCAGAACGGCCATCGAGCGGGCTATCTGGTCGAGGAAGGGGCCGTCCCCGATATCTTTATGCAGCCCCAGCACCCGGCCACCCGCGACTATCTCTACTACCAAACCATGATTGACGGATAGCGAGGAGGAAAACCCCCGACCTAGGCGGGGGCCACACAACCATCAGGGTGCAGTCTTAGAGTGCCCTTTCTTCTGGGGGCGATCGCACATTGAATCGCACATCCCCCATATTGACGCTGTTAAAGCCGCTCTATGGGCTACTATATAGCTTTACGCTTTCACATTAGGACATTTAAGAGGTGTGGAGCCAGCGCGACGCGGGGGTTCTACACGCAAACCTTAGCCGGCAGGGCTATAGCAGTTGCAGCGTTGGGCAGGAGGAAGTATGTATGAAGTACCTTGCAAGGCTGATAGTCACCATTCTGGTCACGATTTTGGTAGCTACGCTTTCCCTGAGTATTTCCCCCGCTGCCCAGGCCGTACACTGGCACCGAGTGGCGACCACGGCTGATGGTTTGCAGAGTCAGTATGTGGACACGGATTCCATCGAGCGATCGCCCCACGGAGTCCGCCTCAAAAGTTCCTGGGACAACCGCGACACCCACGCCATCACCAACTACCTGACTGAATATGACTGCCAGCGCCAGCAATACCGAGACTTGATGGAGAACGGGCAAGTTGCCAAAGGAGAATGGCAGCCTTTGACGGGCGACCCCCTCAACTACGCTGCCATGAAGTACGGCTGTGAGCAAACACAAAAATAGTTGAACCAGTCCAGCGGTGGATGTCTTCCTGCAGGTGTGGAAGCAAAACGCTCCCTCGGATAGAGGCGATCGCGCTACCAAACAATTACATTAAAGATGTTGGCAGCCAAGGCTAGGCAAAGGTCATCTCTGGCTGCAGATGTGCAGTTTACGCCTCCAGGTTAGGTGCAAATTGCGCTTGAACTGTGTGGACATGAATCCACAGAACTAATGCCCAGGAATTTGCTCAACCTAATCATAACCAGGTTGAAGGGGCATTGGCATGATGTATTCCAAAGGAGAGTACGAATTTATGAGTATCGAAGATAGAGCACAGGCCACCGCCAAGAACATTGAAGGTAAGGTTCAGGAAGCGGTTGGCGAAGTGACGGGTGACCCCCAAGAGAAGGTAGAAGGTCAGGCCAAGCAGGCTGAAGCCCAAGCCCGCCATACTGCTGAGAACGTCAAGGACGAAGTGAAGCGGAAGCTTGATTAGTCGTTCTTACTGGACTAACTAGTTCTGAGCTATTGATCTAAAGCTGGGCACCAAAGCGTGCCCACTTATTTATTAATCGGTTTTAGGAGTGCCTGACAATGAACTTCAAAGCATTTGGAAGGGCCATCATCGCTGGGTTTCTTGCCCTGGTGGTGTTGTTCAATACGGCTTGCTCGGCAGGCGGGAGCGATCGCGTCACCTCAACCCCTCTGCCACCTGGTTACGAACAGCTCGAACGGGGTGACACTGCTGCGGGACAAGACTTTGGGACTTTGGTTGTGCAGACCGGACAGGGCTTGATTCAAGATGCCTACGTTCGCGACAACAACAAGCTGGGTGTGGTCATCTCCCCCGACGTGAGGCCAACGGAGGTGAGAGGCCTAGCACGGGCTTTGGTCAACGGATTCCACAGCAATTTCCCTGAGCGTGATCTGACGGTGCTGGTTTATGCGCCAGATAAGGAGCTAATCCTTTCGGCTCGCTACAACAACCGGACCCAGCAAATTTACTATGACACTGCCGTATAAGCAGGCGTCACGCTTAGATCTATCCGAGAAGCCTGCGAAGTTTTCTTTGACTTCGAAAGCTTCAGCAAGCCTGTGGATAGCCACTTGATGAGAAAGTTTTTGGAGAAAAGTAATGCCAACAAGCGATGAATATAAGCGTCAGATTCTTAACGACCTATCGCGGGGTAACGTTGAGTCTCTGAATGATGCCCCAAAAACTCCAACACAGGAGTATCAGAGCTTTGACGACTTTGCTCAGCGCTCTTCCCGTGATGAGCGTCGCCAGATTTTTGGGCGATCGCTCCACCCCAATACCATTCCCACC
>JBHJGR010000090.1:0-26446 GCA_050331615.1 Elainellaceae cyanobacterium | reverse complement strand
TGGACTAAGTACCGTGGGGCACACGGGAACTTTAACGCTTGGGGACATCAGCCCTCTAGCATCGTTGGATCCGTCCTGCGGTGTTACGGCAGGTGGATGAACCAAGAATCCCCTAGCTTTTAGCTATGGGGAGTGTCAACGCCCTGAGCATATGCTGGAGACTCGATCTATGCACAAGCCCATGCACGACCAGAACGTTTTGCCCAAGCGCTTTTCCCTCAACAAGTCCGATGCTTTGGTGATGGGTGTACTAGCGGTGGCATCGGGTTACTTGCTCCACTCCGCCCCGGCCCATGCCCAATCCGTCGCGCCCGACAATCTGTTTCCACCCGATGCCAGCTCGGCCACGATCGGTGAGCCTGCTGGGAGTGCGGCAGCAGAGGCCACCTACCTATTGGGGACTGGGGATGTTTTACAGGTGAATGTCTTTAATATTCCCGACTATAGCGGTGAGTTTCGCGTACTGACGGGGGGCGTACTCAATCTGCCGGTGGTGGGTGCGGTATCGGTGGAAGGATTATCCATTCGCCAGGCTTCAGCCCTCATTGAACGCCAGCTCACGCCCTATGTCCGCCGTCCGCGAGTCACCCTCAGCCTACTGCGGCGGCGTCCGCTGCAGATTGCGATCGCCGGTGAGGTGCGGCGGCCTGGTTCCTATCGCATCGGCGACGATGACGAGCTAGACACGTCTGCATCGGGACTTCCCACCCTGACCCAGGTGATTGAGCTAGCAGGCGGCATCACCCAGTCGGCCAACATCCGCGAGATTCAAGTCCAGCGTCGTCTCCCCCCGGCACCGGCGGCACAGACGCCAAACCCGCTGCTGACCAGCGCCGCCGGAGCAGCCCAGCCCCAGCGGGAAACCATTGCGGTGGATCTTTGGGAGCTGCTGCGGGAAGGGGATTTGGATGAGGATCTACTGCTGCAGGATGGCGATCGCATCATCATCCCCACGGCGACGGCACTGAACCCTAATGAGGTGACTGAACTGGCGTCTGCCAGCTTTTCCCCCGACCAAATCACCGTCAACGTCGTTGGCGAAGTGGATGCCCCCGGAGCCATCCAGGTGCCGCCCAACACACCCCTTAACCAGGCAATTCTGGCGGCGGGAGGGTTTAATAATCGTGCCAAGGTGCGATCGGTGGACCTGATTCGCCTGAATCCTAATGGCAGCGTGTCCCGACGGACGATTGAGATCGATTTCGAAGAAGGCGCGAACGAGGAGATGAACCCGCCGCTGCGTCCGAATGACACGGTGGTCGTGCGCCGCTCTGGGCTGGCTCGCCTGGGTGACACGGTCGGCTCGGTTGTCTCACCCGTTAGCGGCATTTTCAGCATTCTGCGTCTATTCCGGTTTGGGCTGTAGCGATTTGGCCACTGAATGGCGTTCTCTTTGCGGCTTGAACTGTAGCAGTTAAAACAATTAATTTGCTGCTTTAAAGGCTCGGTGCCTTGATAATTAGTCGAGCAATCAAGGGGCGAATTCCTCAATTTGGCTGGCCGAAAAGAGCGCCGACAGGTTTACCTCGCTACCAATTCACCCTCCCATAGAAAATTGCTAAACCCATGAGCCATGCCGGTTTCTCGCTCACCTCAAGCCATATCTGGCAGCATCCGCCCGAATATCCCGTTGAAAAGTCCGTGAAACCACTATTTCTCTGTAGGACCGTTATTGACATTCTCTCATGAGTTCGTAATGATCGGCATATACGGAGTCGCAACCGACTGCCCGGTTGCTCAACGAACTGCTTGACGGATCGCCCTATTAGTCATATTAATTTTATGGAGGTGGGGTTTATTACCCCAGTTCATTCCCCGTTCCGTACTTTCGCAGGTGCAGCTACCATCTCTCCAGTTCATGAGCCCCTACGAAAGGAGATCAGTCTTCTTATGCTGCGTAACGTCACGACTCAGTCGGCGATCGCCCCTTTGCCAGCGATGGGTAATGTCAGTGGTGTCAGACTTTTGATCAAAGCGTGTGCTGCTCGAAAAGCTGTCCCGAATCGATTCAGGGCAGTTAGCGGCATGATTGGCAGATGGGTTTCCGGTCCGGCACGCTCTCCAGTTTCCGGCATTTCTCAGCCATCCTTTGTGAAACAGTTTTGCAAACAAGTCAGTCTCATACGAAAAGGCATGGATGCTCAGTGCCTGCTTTGAGAAAAAATTCACCAAATATGGCGCTACGCTTTCACGTTAGGACATTCAAGAGGTGTGGAATCCCCGCGCCGCGCCGGTTCCACACTCAAACCTTAGCCCGTAGGGCTATATTTCTAGTTTCTAGTGCTTCGGGGTTTGTCGACGCTGCATCCAAGCATTATGCGTCCAATTAAGTACATGGCCATCAATAAAAGCTAGTGGGGTGCGCCCCCTGGCTGGGATGAACCCCACCATAGCTACATTTACTGATGGCGACCTACTTGCTAGAAACAGGATACAAGCACTGTTCCTATCTGATTACGCATTTTACACAGACTGACCCACACAACCATTACTTCTGCAGGCAAGGTATAACTATGAAGGTTGCCCTGGTTCATGACTACTTAACCCAGCGGGGGGGTGCAGAGCGAGTCTTCGAACTTCTCTGCAAGCACTTCCCCCAGGCGGATATCTATACTTCTTTGTATAATCCGCAAACGTCAATTGACATTCGCGATCGCCCCGTCCGTACCACAAAGCTTCAGTCTTTGCCGGGCGCGAGCCAATACTTCCGACTGCTAGCACCGTTCTACTTCTCAGCATTTCAGGAACTTGATCTGCAGCAGTACGATCTAATCATTAGCAGCACCACCAGCTTCGCCAAAGCGGTGCGGAAGCGGCCCGATGCCTATCACATCTGCTTCTGCCACAACATCACCCGCTTCCTGTGGGATACCCGCACCTACATCGACCAATACAAAGACTATAAGGCATTGCTGCCCATTATTCAGCCAATCTTTCAAAAGCTTAAACAAGTTGACCTCAGCCATGCCCAGAACCCGGATCTGTACGTTGCTAACTCAACTACGGTAGCTAGGCGGATTCAGCAAACCTACGGTCGGCCTGCAATCACGGTCAACTACCCAATTGATACCAGCAAATTCAAGTACTCAGATCAGAAGGATAACTTTTACCTGGTGTCGTCTCGACTGTTGGGATACAAGCGAATTGATGTGGTGGTGGAAGCGTTTAACTGGTTGGGGTGGCCCTTGCTCATTACGGGTGAAGGTCCGGAACGGGAAAATCTGGAAGCTAAAGCGCTGCCAAATATCTCATTCCTGGGTCACGTCAGCGATGATGAACGCAAGCATCTGATGTCGCGAGCCAGTGCAGTTATCGTAACCGCACTGGAGGACTACGGCCTAGTGCCCATTGAAGCCAACGTCAGCGGCACGCCAGTCGTCTGCTACGGGGCGGGTGGCGTTCTGGATACGCAAGTTCCCGATAGAACCGGTGTCTTCTTTCAGCGGCAATCGCCCGAAGCTCTACATCAGGCGCTCCTAAGAGCTAACTCGATCGACTGGGACTATGTTCAAATTCGCGAGCATGTCCTCAGACACTTTAGTGAGGAGGTATTTTTCAGAAAAATTACGGATGTCATCGAAGACTTCTGTAAAGGAAAGAGAACAGTGACTGATCAGCTTCTGCGCGATTACCAGGATAATTTGAATCAATCGACTCTAGATAGAAACTGGAAAGTCAAGGCATGTTGACAACGCAAAATCTCCACACTGTTGATGAGCCAGAGATGGGGTATGGCCAACTCCTGAGCATCCTACTGCGCCGGATTGCCTGGCTCGGAGGAGCTGTGGTAGTGACTTTGGGCCTCGCCATCGTTCTGACTCTGCAGGAGGAGGCCATCTACCGAAGCACCATGCGCCTGCTCGTGGAGCCGAACTATCGGCAAAGGGTCGATATTACAGAAGAAGATTTTGACGCTTCTGCGCTCTCCCAAACTGACTATGTAACTCAGCTCAACCTGATGCGCAGCAAGGGGTTTATTGAGCAGACAGTCGAGCAACTCCTACTGGAATATCCTGATTTATGCAGTGAAGCTGAATCAACAAACCAGTGCATCAACCAGCTCCGATCAAGTGTCAATCTCTTACAGGTCAGCGAAGGGAACGAAGAAACGCGCATCTTTGAGGCAGAATTTTTCTACACAGATCGAGACATTTCCCAAGCATTTCTACAGACGCTGGGTGAGGTCTATGTAAACTACAACAAAGAGCAGCAGCAGGAGCGCCTTGAACAGGGGTTGGCGCTGGTTAATCAACAGATTGAAGAAGTCCAGGCCGATCTAGAAGGATCTCGGCGGCAGCTTAAGCAGTTTCGCGAGTCCGAAAATCTGATCGACCCGCAACAGCAGGCGCTACAGCTAGCCGATACGCTCAAGCAGGTCGAGCAGAACCAGATTGAGGTCGAGAATGAATACCGAGATACCAGTGCCCGCTACCTGGCTCTCCAGGAGCAGCTAGCGGCTGATCCACAAACAGCCTTGGTCTCATCCCGGCTGAGCCAATCTTCACGCTACCAACAGCTTCTCGACGCGCTACAGGAAACGGAGCTAGCGCTAGAGGAACGCCTTTCCCTCTATGCCGAGGCTGACCCCGGAGTGCAGGATTTGGTGAGCCAGCGGCAGGGACAGGTGAGGCTGGTACAGCAGGAAGTGGCACGGGTACTGGGTGAGGTTCCGCCGCAGCTCAACTTGGATGAAACAACGCTATTGACTGAAGGGCAGATGGGGGGCATTGACCTCAACCTGGTGAATAATCTTGTACAGTCCGAGGTCGAGCTTCAAAGCCTAGTTGCCCGTCGGGAAGGGCTAGCCATCGCTCAACAGCAGCTACGGACCCAGCTCAATGAGTTTCCGAGACTGATCGCTGAATTTGATCGTATCCAGCCCGAAATTGAGACGCAGCAGCGATCGCTGGCACAGCTCCTCACCATTCGCCAGGAGCTAAGCAATGAACTGGCCCAGGGAGGTTTTAGCTGGGACGTGGTGGAGACCCCCACCCGGGGTCGAAAAGTCTCGCCCCAGCCCGCTAGAAACATCCTGCTCGGTCTAGTGGCGGGAGTATTCGTTGGGAGCGCCCTGGCATTCGGGCGAGAAGCAATTGACAAGGGTGTGCGGACCTCTGACGAGCTTAAAAAACGGGCAGCTCTACCGCTGCTGGGCGTGATTCCGGAGATGTCTGCCAGCGAGGCCCGGGTATTGCCAATGACGCCAGACAGGTCGGCGACCCGAGCATTTTCCCTCGTTCACTATCAGCCGTTTCGGGACGCAGTTGATCTGATCTATAAAACCATTCAACTCACCAGTGCCCAGCCTTTATCATCGCTGATGGTAACCTCTGCTTTGGCAGGGGAAGGCAAGACAACTCTGTCAATTGGGCTGGCCTTGAGTGCTGCGCGATCGCACCAACGGGTCTTGCTGATTGATACGGACCTGCGTCATCCATCGGTGCATGAGCAGTTGGGCCTACCCAATGCTCGCGGGCTTTCATCCTTGCTGAGTGGTCAATCAAGGTTTAGCCCTGTACCACTATCGCTTGCGGGTGCCACGATTAACGTCTTGCCAGCAGGACCCATTCCCGATGATCCGGTGAAGTTGTTAAGCTCTCGCCTGCTCACTCAGCTATTGGCCTATGCGGAAACAAACTATGACCTAGTGATTCTGGATACTCCCGTCATCCTGGGCTCTGCGGATGCCCTACAGCTCGCCTCCCTTTGCAAGGGCGGAGTAATGGTGAGCCGACTGGATCGCATTACTCAAGATGATCTGACCCAGGCAATGACAATCCTCAGCAAGGTCAATATGGTGGGGGTTGTCGCGAATAAGTTTCGGGGCAATCATCGGCAGGATGGGCTGCGCCATTCTGATGGCTCCTCAACGTCACGTGATATCGAGCAATCAAATGGTTGGGCTGCGCCTCAGCCAGTAGGATCGGGTGCTGCGACTTTGCGGCTTTTCCTTGCAGCCGCATCCATAGGGGCAGGATTGATGTCGATGCCGCTTTTGCAGCGGCAGGTCTCTGAGGCATTGCCAGAGGCACCTCAGCAGCGGTCCAATGACGGGCCGGTGCAGTCGGACCCAGACCGCACTCAGTCGAAACAAAGCCGACTGACCAGCTTGATGGCTCTATCAATGGAAGCTGGTGTGACTGCGCTGCACTCCCCGCAGTGGTCATGATATTCAATAGATGCTCAACACGAAAGGCTGTATTTCCGCTTGGGAAGTACCTTCTGAGTAAAAGTCCTTATTCCTGAGACATGACTATGACGACGATTCTACTTCAAACACCAACGGTTTTTCAGTTGCCGTCTGTCAGTAACGCAACGCTATCATCTTTTGCCAGCTGCCGGCTGGAGTGGCAAGACGACGCCTTAATTGTGACGCCTGCTTCGGCAAAAGAGACGGGCTTTGTGCCCGCGCTGCAAAATCAGAAGTGGCTGCAGGAGTGTTTGTGGCGATCGCCCGTCCGCCGAGTCTACCTTGACCCGGTTATGGAGCCATCCATGCTGAAAGCCTGGGCTGATGTTTGCAAAGCCACGGGCAAACTGGTCTATTTGCGGGTACCTGCAGCTCCTGATATGCCCCAGGTTCGATGGCCGTCGCTCTGGCGAGCAAAGCGGTTAGCAGACTGGCTGGTAGCAGCGTTTTTGCTGGTGGTATTAAGCCCTTTGATGCTAACGCTGGCGATATGGATTCGGCTGGATTCGCCAGGGCCAATCTTCTTTCGACAGTGGCGCGTGGGTTCTGAAGGAAGGCTGTTTCGTATTTGCAAGTTTCGCAGTATGCAGCCTGATGCTGAGACGCGGCACCACGAGGTGATGGGCAGCCAGACGGGGCTGCACAAACTGGAGCGTGACCCGAGGGTCACGCGGATTGGCTACTGGCTGCGAAAGCTAAGTCTGGATGAGCTACCCCAGCTTTTGAATGTGCTGCGGGGAGAGATGACTTTGGTGGGTCCAAGACCTTGGGCACTGTATGATGCTGTGCGGATTAAGCCTGAGCTGCAGGGCCGGTTGAATGCGCTACCCGGGATCACGGGAGCATGGCAGGTTTCGGCCCGGTCAAATGAGCTGGACCTGTACGCTGTCACCTGCCGTGATTTGTCTTACCTGAAGCGCTGGAGCGTCACTCAGGATCTCAAAATCTTACTGTTAACGCTCCCACGGGTGCTGTTTGGAAGTGGTGCCTATTAGAGATTAAAACCCAGGTATTTCTACAGCTCTACTAATCAACAAACAGTATGCGTGGTGCGTATCAGGTATCTGAGAAGGCACGAGATGAAGACTCCTGATGTTTTCGGTGGGGCGATCGCACTCTGGGTGCATCTACAGTAATTACTTTGATTGTAAGCTTATGGGTTCACAGCGCATCAAAGAGAAGATTGAAGAATTGCTCACATACGGAAAACCACGCCTGTTTTTTATACACATACCCAAGACTGGTGGAATATCGATTGACCGAGCAATCAGCCGACACTATCCAGCTAGCTACTTTAAGGTTGAAGCGGCTACTTCATTGCAAGCAACAAAGGCCGTGCTAAATCAGGATGAGGTAGACTTTACGCAGTGCCTACTCCTCCGAGAAAATTTGGTCGCATACGCGATGGCACGGAATACAAAATATATTGTCGGGCACGTGCCCTTCTCTGAGAACCTCATACATGCCTTTAAAGGATCATACACGTACGCTACCGTACTTAGAGATCCAGTGAAACGATTTGTCTCACACTACTACTTCAATTATCACAAAGACGAAGATCACTGTCGTACTCACCAAAGCCTCGAAGACTATTTGGAGTCAGAGCAAGGTATTAGTGCAGGATACCAATATGTGAAATACATTGGGGGCATTTCAAAAGATGGTGACTATTCCTCCAAAGCAGCTATAGAGAGAGCAAAGCAAAATATTCCTAAACTACACCTCTTAGGCTTCCTGGAGGATCTAAGCAAGTTTAAGCTAGACTTTTTTCACAAAACTAGAATCAGGCTAAGCATACCTCATAAGAACAAGCGCAAAGGACCTAATCAATATTCTGAACTTGATCAAAGAGTTTTAGAAAAAATCAAAGCCGTCTGCCAACCAGATATTGAGCTATATGAATATGCCCAGAGAGTCCGCTCTTCAGTACATGGACATAAATAAAGCCAGTGGGGTGCGCCCCATCATAGCGTCGTTTATTTATGGCTACCTACTTAATTCAGTTTCGATGGGTACTGAAAACAAGTATTAAGTCGAGCGATAGAATAACCAGATACGCTGCTCGCAAAACTAATCTTGAATCTCTAAAATCAGTGCTGAAGCACAATTAATTACATCTTATGGGGGCGCACACCCCCAAGAAAATAATTTTGTTAACTACTTAAAACTTTTCTTGTGAGGAATTAGCTCATATGAGCTTACGACAAAAGGCAATCCGAGGTGCAATGTGGTCAGCAGTAGAGAAGTGGGGTGCTCAGCTTGTTTCGCCTGCGATCTTTTTGCTACTAGCTCGGCTACTGGGTGCCGAAGCATTTGGTTTGGTAGCACTAGCCAGTGTATTCTTGGCCTTCATGCAAATCTTCCTGGATCAGGGATTTGCTCAAGCAATTATTCAAAAAGAGGAGCTTGAACCAGAACATTTAGATACAGCTTTTTGGACGAGCGTACTAATGGGCGTGCTGTTCATTCTAGCAATTTTTGCTGGTGCTGGATTCGTTGCAAACATCTACAGCGAGCCAAGTCTGGCACCGATAATTCGATGGATGTCAATCAGCTTTCTATTTGGTGGATTAAGCAGTGTTCAGGGTGCCATTCTAAAGCGGGACATGCAGTTCAAGGTTTTTGCCGCTCGATCCTTAGTTGCAACAGTGGCTTGTGGTGTAGCTGGAGTGGGCGCTGCATTGGCAGGATTAGGAGTGTGGAGTTTGGTTGTTAAGGAGCTGGTATTTGGCATAACAGGAGCTGTACTGCTTTGGAGCATTAGCGACTGGCGACCTGGATTTAGATTTTCAATTCAGCACTTTAGGGAGCTATTTTCTTACGGCATAAACATTGTCGGCTTTAATTTCCTGAATTTCTTCAATCGCCGCTCAGACGATATGCTGATCGGATACTTCTTAGGGCCAGTTGCGCTGGGTTACTACAGCGTAGCGTATCGGCTGCTGTTGATTATGATCCAGCTTCTAACCAATGTCACAGTACAGGTCGCTCTTCCAACTTTCTCACGGCTACAAAAAGATCCAGAACGAATGCGAAACGCATTTTACAAGGTCACCCAATATACCAGCTTGGTCTCATTCCCAGCCTTTCTAGGCGTAGCAACGTTAGCGCCTGAACTTGTACAGGGTCTTTTCGGAGAGGAGTGGGCACCAAGCATTCCGGTTATGAGAATCCTGGCTTTCAGTGGGGTTTTGCAATCAGTTTATTTCTTCAATGGAACAATCTTGCTATCCATAGGAAAGCCTGCATGGAGATTAGGATTACAATGCTTGAATACAGTATGCAACGTTATTGTGTTTTGGGTTGTAGTTCAGTGGGGAATTGTTGCCATCGCCACTGGTTTTGTAGTTCGAAGTTATCTGCTCTCACCGCTACCGATTATCTTTATTCGGAAGCTAATTCAAATTAACGTTAACAGATATTTGCTTCAGTTCATTCCACCCCTTTTATCTTCAGCAATAATGGTTCTGGCGATCGCTTTGACGCGATATTCCGTTAATAACCTAACTCAAAATGAGGTCGTGATTCTGATAGTTAGCACTATTTCTGGAGGAGTCGTATATATTACTACTCTATCGTTAATCTCGCCTAAAATTATAAGAGATGTAAAAGAAACTTTATTCCCAATATCAGCGTCTTCAAAAGGGTAATACGGCAAATGAAAGATGAAGAGAAATAAAAGGTTTAACATTCCAATTCTAGTGACTGGCTCCTCCAGATCTGGCTCAACGTGGGTTGGCTCAAAAGTAGCACTTTCTAGGGAAGTCAGATATATTTACGAACCTTTTAATATTGATATTAAGCACAAACCAGGCAATTTCAAGTTTCCTCTTCAGTTTATGTATATAGACGAACATAATGAACTGAGGTACTATAACCAAGTATTTAATGGTATTTATTGGAGTAGCTGGAAGACAAAAGTCCAAAGTATTACTGGTATTGAAAAACGTCCCTTGATAAAAGACCCTATAGCAATCTTCTCTACCGAATGGCTTGCTAAAACTTTTGGGGCTAAAGTGATTATAACGATTCGACACCCTGCAGGGGTAGTAAGTAGCCGAAAGAGATTAAACTGGCGTTTTGATTTTAGCAATATTTTATCTCAGGAAAATTTGATTAAAGACTACCTGTTTCCTTACGTATCTGAAATATCAAGAGCAACTAATTCCTCAAAGTACGATGTTATTGATGAATCAATTCTTCTTTGGAAAATCATCTACCATTTTGTGGCCATACAAAGAGAGAAACATCCCGATTGGCTTTTTGTTCGCCATGAAGATATTTGTTTAAATCCCCTAAAGGAGTTTAAAGGTATTTTTGACTATCTAGGATTAACTCTGACTGATTCTGTCCGCGAAGAAATTTTGGCAGATACTTCAGAAGTAAATCTAGCTGAGACAGAAACGCCAACTCAACACAGCTTCCAGAGAAATAGTCGTAAGTTAATCAAACTTTGGAGAGATCGATTGTCTGCTGAAGAGGTACAGCGTATAAAAGATGGCGTAAGTCCTATATACGAGCAATTCTATAGCGAGCTTGAATGGTAATGGACTGAGTGCTAGAAAATGAGCGCAATACTCCCTCAGAAGACATTATCAGTAATTTATACTTACACCCAAGCAAAATCAAATCCTAAAAGGAAGTGGCTGTGAAAAAACAGATTAAAGAGATTGCCCTAAATAGCACGATCAACTACTACGGCTTCTTACGTAAATTGCAACACAGCTTAGATGAGTCGCGGAAGGAAAAGCCGTCCGTTATGCTGTTGCCACCCACTGATTCGGGTAGCCTTGGTGATCAGGCTATGGTCCACGGTACTATGCAGTGCCTCAAAATGAAAGGTATTGACAAGTTCACCTTAGTTGCATACGACTCCGTATCTGACTGCCAAAATTTTTACTCACATGAAGCGGTCTTTAAATATCAGTCTAAGTTAGACTTTGTGCAAGCAGCATGTAAGCATGATATTTTCTTTTGCTTAGGAGCTGATGTAATGGATGGGTTTTACAGTGAAAAACGTTCCATCCTCAGAACTGAACTCGTATCGATGGCTTCTCGACTCGGACTCAAAAGTCGAGTCCTGGGTTTTAGCTTTAATCCAAATCCAAGTGATAAGGCTGTTTGTGCTCTTAGTAACCTCCCGAGTAACGTAGACTTATGCGCCAGGGATCCAGTTTCATGTGAAAGATTACATAAGCATCTAAAACGTCCTATTACGCTTGTAGCCGACTTAGCGTTTCTGCTTGAACCAGCAAATTCGGGTAGTTCTAGCTCATTAACTGAAACACATGAGTGGCTCTGTAGCGAAAAACATAACGGCCATATTTTAATTGGAATTAATGCAAACTCTAAGCTTCTAGACAACCCTAAATTAAAAACTGTTGAGGAATTATGTCGAATCTACGCTGAGGCTCTAAAGTCAGTTTTCCACGAAAATAATCAGAAGGTGAGCTTTGTCTTTATTTCACATGACTTTCGGGAAAAAGAAAACAGGCCGAGCGATTTCACTTTTGCCGATAAAATCATTACATATTTGCCTCCTCAAATCCGGCTTCACTGCTTGCGAATCTCACCTCCTTACAGTGCAGGGGATGTGAAATCCATTTGTGGAAAACTAGATGTCGTTCTCACTGGTAGAATGCACCTAGCAATTGAATCTTTAGGACAAGGTACGCCCCCAGCTTGCATTACATATCAAGGGAAATTTGAAGGGTTGTTCCAGCACTTTGACCTAAGTGGGATGACAATTGAGCCTGAAAAGCTAACTTCCTCCAATCAACTCACTCAATTTTTACTGCCAATAATTTACAGAAGGAATGAAATTCGCACTCATATCAACTCACAGCTACAAGAGGTCAAACGTCTTGCAAAGCTGAATTTAGAAGTATAGACTCTAATACTTTTGTAATCTCACATTCTCGACTCATTCACATTCAGTCAGCATGAACACAGAGCTAAATGTAGCCTTTGCACCACAATTCTTGGACACAAATCCCTATCAAAAGCAACTCTCGGAAGCTTTATTAGAATTAAAGGTTAATGTTCAAGGCATTTCACACCACCAAGTCTTTCTAGCAACTAATGTTAAGAATCTGAATACTGACATCCTACATCTCCACTGGCTGCACAAATACTACCGGTCCTCAAACTTCCTAAAATCCATCTTAAGGACATGTAAATTTATCAGTGGCCTCGCGATTCTTAAATATTCTGGTGTCAGGATTGTTTGGACGGCACATAATCTAAAAGATCACGAGAATCTGTTTCCCCTTTCTGATCAGGTATGTAGCTTCGCTGTGGCACTACTCTCTGACGCTATCATCTCTCATTCTGAATCAGCAAGGCAAGAACTTCAGAAAAAACTGAACAAGAAAATTCGAGAGAAAGTCTTTGTAGTACCGCATGGAAACTATATTGACTACTATGAGAACACAATTAGTCAGGGCGATGCTCGAACAAATCTAAACTTACCTGAATCAGCAGTGATCTTCTTGTTCTTTGGGCTCATTAGACCTTATAAAGGCATCCCCGAGATGATTAGAGCATTTAAGAAATTAAATGCAAAAAACGCTTTCCTAGTTATAGCAGGCAGTTCTGGAGATGAGGAACTGACGCAGTGGATCCAAAAAGAAACCGAAAATAGCGAGCATATTCGATTCCATCACGGTTTTGTTCCAGATGAGGAGGTTCAAATATACATGAATGCTTGTGATGTCGTGGTGTTACCGTATCGCGATTCGCTCACATCAGGAACATTACTGCTGTCCATGTCGTTTGGAAGAACTTGTGTAGCACCTAGTGTTGGTTATATTAAGGAAATCTTGTGTAAGGAATCAGCGTTTCTATATGACCCTTGTAGCGAGGAAGGGCTTTTAGAGGCTATGCAGTCTGTAGTTGACAATAAACCCCGTTGTAAAGCAATGGGGCAGTCAAATTTAAACTTAGTGAAGAAGCTTAGTTGGGATAAGATAGCAACGATGACATCTAAGGTATATCAGCATTGTCTCAGCAAGTGATCGATGTTTAGCTTCAGGAGTCCAATTATTAGAGATAGATTCAGTTCCCAGGTTAGTTTATTGAATCGGCCAAGAAACAAAATCGATGAATTACCCCTTTATTTCTATTATCATTCCTGTCTTTAATAATGCAAATCTCCTGAAGACTTGTTTGGATGGTCTGCATAAGCAAACCTATCCTAGGGAATTTTATGAAATTATTGTTGTAGACAATAATTCTACCGAAGATATTCAGTCTGTTGTATCAAGCTATGGGCAGGCTAAACTGGTTTTTGAAGCCACACGAGGTTCCTATGCTGCCCGTAATAAGGGTTTATCGGTAGCAAAAGGGGAAGTAATAGCGTTTATTGACTCAGATTGCATCCCTACAGAGAAATGGCTTGAAAGCGGAGCCAAAACTCTTGAAGAATGTGCTGCGGACTTAGTCGGTGGGCAAGTTTCATTTAGCTTCTCTCATCAGAAAACTGCCGCTGAGGTTTATGACTCCGTTACAAACATGCAAGCAAGACGCAACATAGAGGAACGAAAGCTTACGACTACTGCTAATCTCTTTACACACCGCTACGTATTCGAGGCAATTGGGTTATTTCCCCAAGACGCCAAGTCAGGCGGGGATTTGATATGGACTAAGAAGGCGACTGATTCAAACTTTAAAATCGTATACGCTTCTGAGGCTATAGTTTTCCATCCAGCACGCAGCTTGACAGAGCTCCTCAAAAAGCAGTTTCGAGTCGGAAAGGGACAACCTATGATCTGGCTGCAAAAAGGTCAATCTCTTCGAAAGACTGCTTTTGGTACAGTACACTGCCTTCTCCCTCCGAAACCTCAATGCCTTTTGGAGAGCATCGATCAGGATCGTAGGAATGAAGTCCAAGAAAGAATATTTGGAGTGGTACTGGTTGCTTGGGGGTGCAATATCGCCTTAGCCTTAGGTAGGTTGACGTGTATTTTTGAACAAAGCCTCATGAAGCCGGGGCGTAGGTTTCCTAAAAGTATTTAGGCTAGTAGGTGCGCCTTGATTAAGCTCGTTGTAATTACTTTGTTGTAGTCGTTCGTTGCGGTCAAAGTAATGGGACAAACTTCTCAACCTTTTGTGTCAGTTGTCATTCCTGTATATAACGACAGTAAACGTCTGCAACTATGCTTACAAGCATTAGCAGAGCAAACGTATCCTAGCGACATTTATGAAGTTATTGTCGTCGATAATGCCTCAACTGACGATATCAAGAGCGCGGTTCAGCCCTTCCCTCAAGTTGTTCTTATTCACGAAAGTCGACCTGGTTCCTATGCCGCTCGTAATAAAGGGATTGCTACTGCCAAAGGCGATATTCTTGCCTTTACAGACTCAGACTGCGTTCCTGCTCCAGATTGGATTAAAAATGGTGTTAAGCATCTTCTCGCTACTCCTAATTGCGGCCTAGCCGCCGGGAAAATTGAGTTCTTCTTCAAAGAGCCTAGTCGTCCCAATGCTATAGAACTCTATGACAGCATAGAGCTTCTGCAACAGGATGAATATGTAAAACAGCAATGGGGTGCAACAGCTAATTTATTTACCACTCCAGCAGTATTCGCCAAGACAGGTCTCTTTAATGCTGAACTTAAATCAGGCGGTGATTTTGAATGGGGCAGGAGAGTAGCAGCTCACGATTATGTCATTTCCTACGTTCCCAATAGTGTAGTATCCCATCCTGCGCGGTCTTCACTAAAGGAAATGCGCAAGAAAATCATCAGACGATTAGGAGGAGGTTATACTTTAAGCCAAATTAGTGAAAACCAAAATAGAACGAATTGGCTGAAATTCAATAAGCAACTACTAACTAAGCTAAGACCACCCATCCGATCAGCCATTCGCAAATCGTTTCTTAGCCAAAAAATAACTTATTACCATCACAAGGTAATGGTCTTTCTCATTGTTTTTGTTCTACACTACCTAGAATTTGTCGAACTGCTTCGCCTTCAGATAGGAGGCAAACCAGCTCGGCAATAGTTTCCCAGGGCTATCTAAAAAGACCCTTTTATAACAATACCCTTTTATGCATTCCTATGCGCTGAAATGAACTAGCCTTTGCGTTTTGAAATCGGTGCAATGAAATCTTCTATTAATTCTCTACATGTAACAGTATCAAATTGGCAAATGACGAGAAATAAGCCATGCCCAAAGTCTCCGTCGTAATCCCCGCCTATAATGCTATGCCCTATCTACCTCAAACAGTGGATAGTGTCCTTCAGCAGTCCTTCACTGATTTTGAGGTACTTATCGTTGATGACGGTAGCTCTGACAACACTGCCAATTGGGTTGCTCAAATCACCGATCCCCGCGTCAGGCTCATTTGCCAATCCAATCAGGGAGCTGGAGCCGCTCGTAATACCGGCGTCAAAAATGCTCAGGGCGACTATATTGCCTTTCTCGATGCTGACGACTTTTGGGAACCTACAAAACTCGCGAAGCAGGTTCAACGTCTCGATCAGCAACCCAAGGTTGGCCTCGTTCACACCTGGATCACTCTCGCAAATCCTGATGGCAGTTTGAGCGATCGCACCATGCAAACCAACGGCGAAGGCCACATCTGGAACCAGGTTGTTGTCTACAACCCGCTCAAATGTGGCAGCACTGCCATGGTTAGACGCCAGTGCTTCGAAGAACTGGGGTATTTTGATCAGAGCCTCAAATACTCTGAAGACTGGGACATGTGGATCCGCATTGCCCGTAAGTATGCCTTCTCCGTCATCCACGAGCCCCTAACGAACTACCGCATTCATCCCTTCAACAAGTCCAAAAACTACGAAGGCCAGCTCCAGTGCTTTCGCCAAATCATCGATAAAGCCTTCGAGTCACCGCCACCCGAATATCGCCATCTTAAAAACTGCTCCTACGCCAGAGCCCATCTCCACGCTGCTTGGCGCGCCTTTGCTTCAGATGCGCATGAGCGATCGCACACCTTACTCAACCAAGCTATCGGCTACGATAAACGCCTGCTGCTCAATGGCAACTGCTTGCACCTGCTGCTTAAGCTTTCGGCCATTCGTCAGCCGCTGCTAAAGTTTCCTATTGAGTTTTTAATCTTCCTGAGATACCGACTCCTCGGTGGAAAGAGTTCTTAGCAGCTTCGCCTTTGGCACCACCCATTCACCAGTACACTTGGCCGCAGTACTAGAGCTACCAATGGAAAACCAGCAGCACCGAGCGCTTTCAGCCATTATCATTGCCCAGGACGAGGAAGACTGCATCGCCCAGGCTATCCAGTCCTGCCAGCCGTTTGCCGATGAGGTCGTCGTTATCGATGGCGGTAGCCAAGACCGCACCGTCGAAGTTTCCAAACAGCTCGGAGCAGTTGTTTACCACAACCCCTGGCCCGGTTATGCCAAACAGCGCAACTACGGAGCCGATCAGGCCAAGCATGACTGGATTTTTTTTCTTGACGCTGACGAGTTCGTGGATGCAAAGCTAGCCGAAGCTCTTAAGCTCTGGAAGCAACGGCCCAGCCTCCAGGCCAGTGCCTTCTCCATTAACCGCATTGGTGACTTTTTGGGAGTATGGCTTTCCCAGCGTCCTGAAACCCACATCCGCCTTTACGACAAAACTCGATTCCGCATTAAAGACGTTCTCGTCCACGAGACTCCCGATGTCGGTGACTCCCCGGTCCTTAACCTGCCAGGGACCGTCTTCCATGCCGGATTTAGAACGATTAGTGAACTCGCCGGTCGATTCAATATGTACACCGACCTGGATGCGCAGAAAGCCCATGCCGAAGGTAAGCGGTTCAACCTGCTGAGATTTCTACTCAAACCTCCCGCCAAATTTTTGCAGATGTACCTGCGAAACGGCATGTTTCGGGCGGGCAGAGTAGGGCTGTTTGTATCGAGTCTATGGAGCTATTACATTGTTTTGAAAGAGCTGAAACTCTACGAAATTGATTGGGCTGCCAGGAAGCTGAAATAACGATGGCACTTGCAGAGACTAAGCGACGAAAGTCCCTACTCCCCATTCAGCTCCAGCCCGCTCTGGAGTGGAGTTTGATTTTAGGGTTTGCATTTCTATGTGGGGCCTGCATGCTCGTGAGAGTTTCTTCCCCCCTAAGAATTTTATTTCCCGCAGGAGCATTTTCTATTGGCGCGATTCTCTATAGTCGTCAGCCAATCCTGTATCTTGGCTTTACCTGGTGGCTGTGGTTCTTGTCCCCCTGGGTCCGACGAGTTGTTGACTACCAGAGCGGCTGGCAAGACCCCAGCTATATCCTACTAGCGCCCTACCTGGCAACCCTGGCGGCTGGCCTCACGGTGGTGAAAGAACTGCCAACTTCCTATCAAAAAGGCAGCATTCCCTTCGTCCTCTCTTTCGCCAGCGTCCTTTACGGCGGAGCCGTTGGTGTCATTAACCTGCCCATCATGAGCGTGGCCGTTAAATTCCTTGACTGGGTCGCTCCGGTAATTTTTGGCTACTATGCCTACGCCAACTGGCGCAGATATCCCGAATTTAAGCGCAACCTCACTCAAGTCTTCCTCTGGGGAGTTCTGGTCATGGGCTGTTACGGTATCTGGCAGTACCTGGTCGCTCCGGCCTGGGATGGCTACTGGATTGACCAAACGGGACTGCTGACCTTTGGCAAGCCCGAGCCACTAGAGATTCGTGTTTTCAGCACAATGCACTCTAATGGCCCGTTTGCAGTAACCGTCATGGCCGGGCTGATTTTACTTCTAAACGTTCCAGGCGTATTGGCCTACGGAGCTTCTGCTGTTGGCTATCTAACGTTTCTACTATCCCAAACCCGTGCAGCTTGGATTGGCTGGTTCTTAAGCATTCTGCTCTTTGCCAACTCGCTAAAATCCAGTCTTCAGCTGAAACTTTTTCTGGTAATCACCATCATGGCTTTGTGCGCCGTACCGCTAACGATGATAGAGCCGTTTTCAGAGGTAATTAGCTCTCGGGTTGAAACCCTATCGTCGGGAGCCAGCGACCTAAGCTACCGAGAGCGCATGGAGAAATATAATGAATTGCTCGGCGAATCCCTCTCTCAGGTTACCGGCAAAGGACTCGGCGGCGGCGGTGCCCATATTGATAGTGCCATCTTAGACATGTTCTTCTCGTTAGGCTGGGTAGGAGCACTGCCCTATTTGGCTGGCATGTTTTCGCTGCTGTTTAGCGCGTTTCAGGTTTCAGCGGCGCGCTTCGACCCGTTTGTCAGTGCTGCCAGGGCGATCGCCGCAGGTATCGCCGCTCAACTCGTGTTTGGCAGCGTGATGACCGGAGTTTCAGGGGTTGTGCTTTGGACTTTCCTGGGTATGGCGATGGCTGCTCGGAAATACTACCAGGCAAATCCCACAGCGCGACCGGCTTGATGCAAAGTTCGTGCCGGTACACACTCACGCTGGTAATCTACTGCCTTTTTTCCTGATATTTCGTGCTCACATATTTGTAGCTCCACACTATGGACATTACCAAAAAAGTTAGCCTGTTCGTCCCTAATTTAGACGGTGGTGGAGCAGAGAAGGTCGCCATTAATCTAGCTCAGGGCCTCACTGCGGTAGGGCTCAAGGTGTACCTGGTTGTGGCCCAGGCAGAAGGGGAGTACCTCAAGCAGGATTTCAAACCTGCTGAGCTAATTAACCTCCAGGCCAAGTCTCCTATTTTTCTATACAAAACGCTAGCTCTTAAACGTCACCTTCAGGAAAAACGACCTGACTATTTAATCTCTATCCTGGACATTTTGGGTTCTGCGGTAATTGCTCGGCGGCTAGCAGGAACATCCACAAAGGTGATAATGACGGTACACACCAATTTGTCTCAACAGTTTCAAGACCGACACGGGACTGCTGTGACAAAGTTTAAGTGGTTCTGCATCGATAAATTTTATCCTCGTGCCGATGCGATCGCGTCAGTCTCTCAAGGTGTTGCCAATGATGTAGCCAGCAACACGAATATTCCCCTTGAGAACATTAAAGTTCTCTACAATCCAATCCTCACTCATGACTTTTCTGAAAAAGTCAGCGAACCTATCCAGCATCCCTGGTTTAACCCCGGTGAACCACCCGTAATCCTGGGCGTGGGACGGCTCGTCAAGCAAAAAGACTTTGCCACCCTGGTTCAAGCCTTTGCCAAGATTCGCCAAAATCAGCCTGCTCGCCTCGTCATTCTGGGAAGTGAGGACAAACGCGAGCCGATGATTAAACCTCGTCTTCAGGCCATGATTCGGGACTTAGACCTGGAAGCAGACGTGGACTTGCCTGGATTTGTGGGCAATCCCTACCCCTACATGGCGAAAGCCAAAGTTTTCGTCCTGTCGTCGATCTATGAAGGCTTTGGTAACGTCATTGTGGAAGCGCTCGCGACTGGTACGCCAGTAGTGTCAACAGATTGCGAAAGCGGTCCGGCAGAAATTTTGAACTACGGTCAGTATGGTACGCTGACTCCCGTCGGAGATGCCGATGCTCTAGCCGAAGGTATTCGTGCAACCCTAGCCTCCCCTCCCAGTCGTGAGTTCCTGCAGGAACGAGCAGCTATGTTTTCTGTGAATAAAGTTGCCAGTCAGTATTTTAGATTTTTGGGGTACCTTTAGAGAGTAAGTAATCCAAAGATAGGTACCTGACCGGCGCTGCCCCTGGCTACAAACCGCTTCTACAGTAGGTTTGCCCCCCTGGAGTGCGACTGATTGCAAAATTACTTTAGCCTGCTGCTTTCAGATGCCTCTACCCAGGAACTATTTAGCTTAAGATCCAGTCCATCTCACCCAGGACTTACCTACTGCGTGCGGCGTCCTAGGGTTCTGAGTAGTTTATGGGAGTCTACCTAGTGCCTATCCGAAAACTCTGGCGAGTTTTCGGTATTCAAAACCCCTACTGGGGTTTTCTGATAGGTTCCTAACGTATATCTATAGCGATGCAAAAAACGTATCGCTATCAAGTCCTATTGAGGAAGAATTTGTCCGTAATTGTACCCGACCTAAACAGGTTTTTCTCATTCTTTCCTGACAGCAAGCTTGCTTCAAGTATACGTGGCTGGACCACGGCATCGAGTACCCCTGGTACCACTGAGCATCCTAAAGGTATCTTCGAGCAAAGGATTCATCTGAGTGAGGCAATAGGAAACGATGTTATCTCAACAAGCAAAAAGCGCCGATAGTTTTGTAGATACTATTGGCGTCAATGTACACTTACACTACACCAACACCGTATACAAGGAGTTCGATAGTCTCATTAAACCCAGGCTGCTTGAGCTAGGGGTCCGTCATCTACGAGACGGAGCAGCGACTTACTCAGGTATCAATAGGGATAGCTTCTTTTATGAGCGAGTGCGAGAACTCGCCAATGAAGGTTTCCAATTTAACTTCATTACTTCCTCTTTGAAAACCGAGTGGGGGGAACCCACTGACTACAGCTTGCTGGATGAGGTTTACGAGTGGAGCGATGGGGCGATCGCATCCTTTGAGGCTGTCAACGAACCCGATATTCAGGGTGTCGATAGCTGGCTCGCCGATACGCGTTTGGGTCAGAAAGAGCTTTACAGCACAGTCAACAGCGATCCAGACCTGAAAGATATTCCAGTCATCGGCTCCTCAGTCATCCACAGTAAAAATAAGAGTGCCGTGGGCAATCTCTCCAAATGGAAAGACTATGGCAATCTTCGCAACTATTTCGATGGACGTCATCCAGAAACGAATGGTTGGGGATCTAACGGATATGGCAGCCTCGATTGGCATTTCAGAGAGGCTGAAAAACTCAGCGGCTCGGACCCCGTCATCTCTACTGAAACTGGATGGTCCAATGTTGTAGACACTAATGGCAATCACTTAGGCGTGCCTGAAGACATCGAGGCTAAGTATGTTCCTCGACTCTTTTTGAATCACTTTAACGCAGGCGTCGATCGAACCTATCTCTATGAACTAATTGACTTGCAAGATCGGCCAGGCCATCGTGACTCAAACTTTGGCTTACTCAATAACGACGGCTCTCGCGAACCCAGCTTTAAGGCATTGAGGAACTTAATTGATTTACTCGAAGATCCTGGAAGTAGCTTCACGCCTGAGTCTTTAAAATTTTCCCTGGAAGGCAATACCAGTGACGTTGAGCACACGCTGTTACAAAAGAGTGACGGCAGCTTTTATCTGGCCCTATGGCTGGGTAAGTCAAGCTGGGATCCCAATGCCAAACGAAGGATTGATGTTCCCGGACAGTCAGTCACGCTGGCGCTGCCAGACGCTTTTGAGAACGCAACGCTGCATCAGTTCAAAACGGATGGGTCGGTTAAGGAATCGGCTTCAAAAATTGCCGACGGTCAAATGAATTTAACCGTACGAGATACGGTCACCATCATTGAATTACCTTCACAAGGGGCTAGCTCGACCCAGAATAGTTCAAGTGGTCAAAAACCAGTAACGACGGATGATACCCAATCCGCCAGTCCTAAAAACCTCAAGAGCATTGCTGAGCCGGTCGTGGCGGCTGATCCCCAACCGGTAGATTCCAAGAGCTCTGGCAACGAAGAAACGCTTGTTTCAGCAATGTCCATTGACAACAGAATGGACGTGGTCCAAGCCAAAGGGGATGGGCTAAAGGCAACTTACTACGACGATCGAAATTTTCAGAATCCGGTGTTCTCCCGTACGGATGCCACTATAGATTTCGATTGGGGCAGCAGCAGTCCTGACGCATCCATCAGCCCAAACACCTTTTCCGTAGAGTGGACTGGCTACATTGCGCCAGAAACTTCCGGGACACATACCTTCAAGACGACTTCTGATGATGGCGTCCGCTTGTGGATAGGCGATCAGCTGCTGATTGATAAGTGGAACGATCAGGCTGCCACTTCTCATACTGGGGAGATTGAGCTGGAGGCCAACCAGCTCTATCCGATTAGAATGATGTACTACGAGAACCAGGGTTCGGCTGAAGCACGGTTAGCCTGGTCCAGCACGAGCCAGAATTTGACATCTGATGCGGGTTCGGTCTGGTCCAGCACAAGCCAGAACTTTGAAGTTGTTCCCCAGGATCGTCTCTTTAGCAGCCGCATTGGGGGGAACGGCTTGAACGCTACCTACTACAACGACAGGGAATTCCAGAATCCCGTACTAACGCGGATGGACGCAGCCATCAACTTTGATTGGGGTAGTCGCAGTCCCCATGCGGCTGTCAATTCAAACGAGTTCTCTGTGCGCTGGAGCGGCTATGTTTCCCCCGAGTATTCAGAAGAATACACGTTCCGCACCACTTCTGATGATGGTGTTCGCCTGTGGGTCAACGACCAGCTTGTGATTGACCGTTGGGCTGACCAGGCCGCAAGGTCCCACACAGGAACGATCAGCCTGGAGGCCGACCAGTTTTATTCCATCAGAATGGAATATTATGAGAATCAGGGCTTAGCAGAAGCGGGCTTATCCTGGTCTAGTGCCAGTCAAGACTTAGAAATCGTGCCCCAGAACCACCTCTACACGGATATCGGTGCGGATGTCGGTAGCCCTATGTAGGGTGAAGATTATGCTGATGTCAAAACTCAGGGGCTGATAGCGACTGACATCGTGCTGATCCCCCTACCAAATACTTGAAAATCTTGCTGAGCCGCGCGAGTTCCTTCATGAAGGAGCTTGAAGCGGCTCTTGCTCCATAAGAATTCCTCCCAAAAATCATCTTATTATGCTCAATCAAGACCCCAGTCAGCGCAAAAATTTGGAATTCAAGATATGCATTGCCCTCTTCGTCAGTACCTTCCTGATTTATGTTGCTTTTCTTAAATCAGGCGTATGGGGACCGGATGGCAGCGAAGTTTTGCAGGTCGCCCGGTCTCTCGTGTTCGATCAGAAATTTATAACGACCTCGGGGCTTGATAGTGCGGTGGTAGAGGGTAACGCTGAGTATTCAATTCGATATCCACTAATGCCAGTTCTTCTAGTGCCGTTTGTTGTCGTAGGAGCGGGTCTAAGCAGTTGGCTGTCTCTACCAGAGGAACCTGTCTCTGCCATTTGTGCCCTAGTATTTTCGATTTTAGTTACGGCAGCGACTACCTCAATCGTCGCTTTACTGGCCCTGCGATTGGGCAGCACAGGTCGAGGAGCATATGTAGCTGCCGTTGGTTTTGCCCTAGGAACAATCGCCCCGACTTATGCTCAAACTTTATTCTCGGAGCCGTTGCTGGCGTTTTTGACCCTTGCTAGCCTTTATCTTGCTATGGGCGAAACCCGGCGAGCGTGGACTAGCAGTATCCTGTTGGGGGGTCTGGCTATCCTGGCAAAGCCAACGGGCATTGTGGTTGGCCCGGTTCTGTCAATCTACTGGCTAATGAAGCGACGCCCGAGGGCAATCGTCCTCGGGCCATTTGTTGCGATCGCTCTAGGTACCCTCATATACCTGGGATACAACTATCTGCGCTTCAACCATCCGTTGGTCACAGGGCAGCCCGTATCAACAAATTTCCAAATAACGGGTATGCCAAAGCGCTTCTTTGGTCTCTTATTTGGTCCGGGAATGGGAGGAGGATTAGTCTGGTATTGTCCCCCGGTGATTCTGGCCGTGCTGGGCTTTCGCAAAGCGCTGCGTCACAAACGAGCTGAAGGGTTAGCGATCGTCGGCATTCTTTTAGGATATTTGGGGATCTACTCGTTTTGGCTTTGCTGTGGCTGGGACTGGGGACCCCGGTTCCTCGTTCCCGCTTTACCAGGACTGATGGCCCTGGCTGGGCTGGTCGATTACCGGGGCCGCCGCATATTGATTGGCCTAACCATTATCGGACTTGGCATCAATGCCCCGACGCTGATTTCCCTATACGAGCGCTACTACTGGGAAGTCCAAACTGCTGGCGCTAATGTTCACGCCCTGAGTCTGTGGACTGATTTATCGAGCGCACCTTTATTCAACGTCTGGGGAGCCGCTATTCGGCAGCTAAGTGATGCGGCGGGAACCGATGCTAGAGTTCTGCTAGCCGATGCCATAGCAACCAGCAACAGCAGCATTGAGACCGATACGCCCGTCATGATGCAGATCGTACCCGTATGGTGGTGGCTGTTGCCCGTCATTGGACTCCCAGTGTGGCTTGGCATTCTGATGGCGGCAGGGCTGATAGCGGCAGGCATCGGAGCCGTCTACTGGGGCTGGCAAGCGGCCAAAGTTTATGACGCTTCGGCACAGGCACCGGGGGAATCGACAATGTACTGCACCGATTCCCGAGGGGGTAGCACTTCTTCCAGCTCTACGTAAGGGTCAGGTCTTAGCGTAACTACAGATTGGGCACTGGCGTAAACATCTCCAGCCCCCAATCGTTCGGCGTTGACTGGGCCGCATCCGGGCAGCTCCACCCGCACCCGCATCGTCTGCTCATCCCCAGAGAAATTGACGAAGTTAAGCAAAATTTTAGCTGAAGTAGCGCCGCTACCCGGCAGGGGGGCTAGGGTTGAAGTATCAACCGCTCGAAAATAGACGAGCTGATTCTCAACTTCCTCAGGACGAGAATACACAAAGGACAGCGGGCTGCCGTGAGTTGCATAGGCCAGGGCATAGCGACGCCAGGTCTTTAAGCGTGTTTCTTCGCCGTTGACGCCTGGATAAGCTCTTAAAGTCTCATAATTGGACCAGCTTTCTCCCTTCTCAAACATGCCGTAATGGCCAAAAGCAAAGGCATGGTGCATAAACCGATCGGCTACAGCGATGTGAGCGCGTGTGATTCGATCAAAGGTCGCAGCATGGGGCTGGGGTGAGCCTGAGAAGGATTCAGAGTGGTGCTTATTTGTTCCCATTTCGGTGGTGATGTATTCTTTAGGCCATCCATCAGTCACGCCTTGATAGGTTCTTAAGTTTTCAACAAAACTTCCCCCGGCGTAGTCGTTGTAAGATTCTCCATATGCGTGGCCGTTTAGCGTCTCTGCTAACGCTTCAATCTGCCGACGGTTGTCTACATTACGAGCCCAGTTCGCAAATGCCCAGCCAGGAGCAGCCGTTATTACATGGGGTGGTTTTAATTCGTTAATTCCATTGGCGATCGCAACATTGCTCTCCAGAGTTCGCTCAAACAACCCCGGTTCGTTGTCGATCTCCATCCACTGAAATAAATTGCCATACCGATTGAAAAAGTTGGCTAATCTCTCCTGATCTCTGGAACAAAGCTGGCCACCTTCGACACCACAATCCTGGACCTGAGCCGCATTGAGGTGACTGGCAATAACGCTCATGTTGTAGTCTTTGAGCAGCTCTAAATACTCCAGCCGATGGGTCTGAATTTCGGTGGGTGAAAGATCCGACCAAAACCCAGCACGCATCGTGTTATTGCTGTAGGCAATACCCATCCATTTCAGAGCGGCGGGGGTTGTGTCCAGGGTGCTCTGCTTAAGAGAAAAGGAGTCCATGCCGAGACGCATGGATGTCCCCATGTAGGTTAATTTTCCGTGGATCGGCTCAGATGCAGGCTCGTCCAAGCGGGATAGCTGATAGTAATCCGCGTACATCCTTAGTTGATTGTCGAGAGCAGAGCCAGAGAGACTATTGCGCACCATTTCAAGACGAAGCTGATTCTGCCCAATCGTCAGAAATTCTTTGGGAATATACAGTTGGTAGGTCTTCTGCCACTTAAACTGGAGCGGCACACCCGCTGCATTTCTAATCCCTTGGGTTCCCCAAAGCTGGATCAAGCCCGCAAGAATATCGTTAGAATAAACGGCTAATTCTGGAACAACTTTGGTACCATCTAGCAGCTTAAAGGTGAATACAACGCCATGCTGGGGTAGCGAGGAAAGTTCATAGGTGAGCGTTAAATCAGCAACTCCGCCAGCGTCCTCGTTGGCATTTAGCATTGCAGGAAAGTCAGGCCATCTTTCCCGGTTGAGCCAGTCAGTCGGAACCTCTCGACTCAGGCTACCGCCAGCAATCTCATCAGCAGTAGCAAACTCAGCATTACTATCATCAACTTTTCCAATACGCCACAAGATTTCTTCGCTGCTATCTAAATCGTTAACGGATTTTGCTCTGGATGCAGTGCTTCCATTGGGATAGATATATTCCGCCCTGTCGTTAACGATTGCTCTTCTTCCACACCCTAGATTCATTCCCAGGAATAAAAGAAAAAGTAAAAGAGCGTGCCGACGAGGGTGCGCTAGAAATAGTTTCATAGTGATCAGGACCTTGCTGTGTAAGTAGTCGAACAAATTTTTTTCTTGGGAGTGTGGGGGGCCCCCGCCGGCGGCGCCCGCCAAATAAATATTAAAATTTATTTTATACACGATAAATAATTTAATATATAGTTCATCAACTATTTTTTGTATTATTA
>JBHJGR010000089.1:0-2762 GCA_050331615.1 Elainellaceae cyanobacterium | reverse complement strand
TAGCGACGCACGGTGGCCAGGTAGAGGCGATCGCGCCCCGGCTGTTCCGCCGCCCCTACCCGCAGGTGGCTGAGCATGGACGGATAGCTGAGGCTGTGGGCGTTGAGCACCGTCCGCACCCGCCGCCGCCAGGACGGACGCACATAAACTGCATTCACCCCATGCTCGCAGGTGATCACGTCAAACTTGCCGTCCCGCACCCGCTGGTCAATCCAGGTCTGGATTTCAGGCGAATAGCGACAGCGGACGTTGGGGGGAATTCCCGTAGCGATCGCCCTGCCCAGTCGGACCAATTTTCCCCCAAATGTCCCCAGTTTGGAACCCGGCGGCTTTTCCATCGGGAGAGGAAAGACGGCCAGATCCGCCACAAATTCCCTTAGCGCTGCAGCCTCTGCATCCGTCACGTCGGGCGATCGCTGGGTGACCAGCGTCACCTCATGGCGCTGCTGCAAATACTGGAGCAGGTGAAAGGTGCGCACCTCCGTGCCGCCCCGGCTCGGCGGATAGGGAAATGTGGACGACAGCATGAGCACGCGCATAGGGTAGCCCCGTTGAGTAGTTAAACAAAATTATTTTCTTGGGGATGTGCGCCCCCGGCGGGGGTGCACATCCCTAAATGTTGTAATTAATTGTGCTTAAGCACTTATGAAATGAGGATATTCTTTGACAGTATCTTAAGCTCGCTCCAGGCCAAAAACCTGCTCCAGCCGATCCACCACTTCCCGCGACACCTGCTCCCAGGGGCGATCGCCCACCGACTCTTTAGCCCGCCGTCCCAACGCCAGCCTCTGCTCAGGCTGGGTGATCACCTGCTCGATGAGCTGAGCCAACTGGTCCGCATCCCCCGGCTCGTGGAGCAGGCCGCTGTCCCCATGGCGAATTACGTCCCGCTGGCCGCAGCAGTTGGTGGTAATGCAGCAGCGTCCCGCCGCCATCGCCTGCAGCAGGGAGAGGGGCTGGCCTTCGTAAAAGCTGGGTAATACGAAAACGTGACACCGCGCCAGAATAGACGCCTCTTCCTGTCGCTGGAATTTGGGAATCACCTCGACGAACGGCTGTAGCTCAGTAGGCCACAGGGAGCGCACCGATTCAACAGTGCCCCCCGTACCCGCCAGCAGCCAGTGGGGCCGCAGTCCCCGATTGTGGAGCTGCTCTGCCGCTGCCATCAGGGTATACATGCCCTTGCGCTCGGACCAGGTAGCCAGGAAGCCGATGGTGGGGCGATCGCCCGGCTGTTGGGTCTCATCCAGCGAGCTGGGGTAGACCCCGTTGCGGAAAACCATAATATCGTTGGCGCTACGGTGGTAGTACTGCTGAGCAAAGTCCACGTCTTCATAGTTGCTAAACAGCAGGGTGTTGGCTTTGCGGATGCCCAAATCGCAGGGACGAATGCGCCAGAGGGGAAACAGCAGACGCGACTTGAGGCTGAGGGTCTGGCCCCGCTGCTTACCCAGCTCCCAGGAGCGTCGGTCTAACCCGTGGCTAAACACCGCCACCGGACTGCGCCGCCCCAAAAACCAGCTCGATGCCGCCTCATGCACCAGAAAAAACGTGGCTTCCCGCTGCAAGCGGCGATAAGCCCGAAAGGCAGCGTAGGGAAACAGCCCACTGTGGGGCAGGGAGCCGACTTCCTGAGGACCGATGTGGATATAGTCGTAGCCCCGCCGCTCCAGTTCCTGCTTCCAGTGCCACGCAATGCGCCCCATGCCGGAGGTTTCCGACACCTGAATGTCGGCGACGTGAACCACTAGCCGCTTTGCCTCAACCATGACCTGTTAACCTGCTGCGTAAGGTGCCATTGGCATCCTGCCAACTTCAAAAAATCTCCGAAAAAGCCGAGTTCTCGGTATCATCTACCGGGGTTATAGCAAAGCTTAGGTGAGGACTACCACAGGGTTTCTATGCAGACGAGATGGCAAAGATTCATGAACCTGGGGAATTCCCTTAAAACTGGGGCAATCGCTAAAACCAATGATGGCCATTTGCCCCTACCAATCCGCAACCCGGATCGGTAGTGAATCGTGAATGTGGCGATCGCCCCCAATCCCCCACTGCTATAACAATAGATGAATATCCTGCCGAACGGAGAAATGGGAATGGGCATCGGTATCAACTACGACAGCGAGGCCGATGTCCTGCACATCAGTTTCCAGACTCCTCAGCAGGCGAATGACAGCATTTTAGAAGAGAATGCGATTTACCATTACCGAGACCAGGAGCTGGTAGGCATCACAGTCTTGAGGGCAGCGGAGACGTATGGCGATCGCACGGTCATTGAAACGACGGCAACCGGATATTCGGCCTATTCTCCTGATTGGCCGGGATGCGTTTCCACTGGGGCAACCCGCGACGCGGTGAAAGAGAATATGCGGGAGGCGCTTATCTTCCATCTCGAAGGGCTGACGCTGGATGGGAAGGGTATGGGCAATCCCCCCTAGCCCCCTTTATCAAGGGGGGAACCGGAGCCGGAGTCAAAGTCCCCCTTACTAAGGGGGATTTAGGGGGATTCAGCCAACCCGAAACCCGGATCAATAACGCCAAAATCCTGTATTCACCATCGCCCCGGATCTAAACTGGTGGACGTAGAAATACTGATTTAGTGCAGAGGCAAGGCAGGCGATGGCGGAGCAATTTATCTATGTAGTCACAGATGCAGTGCCGACGGGCGATCGCAGCGG
Source organism: Elainellaceae cyanobacterium (assembly GCA_050331615.1). Lineage (GTDB taxonomy): Bacteria > Cyanobacteriota > Cyanobacteriia > CAKZMO01 > CAKZMO01 > JAYKGU01. The sequence continues at coordinate 84 of JBHJGR010000089.1, read as the reverse complement.
CAATGTTCCCCGTAATCCCTTTGAAGAAAGGCCCACAGTGCCACCGGGCAACCGTCCCGGCATCCCTGTGCCAGTGGAGAAGCT
>JBHJGR010000088.1:0-2775 GCA_050331615.1 Elainellaceae cyanobacterium | reverse complement strand
GATCTGAAACTAACAGTCGCTGGTGGTTCGGTACTCTGTCGAGTCCATACGTTTTTAGAGAGGTTTTTCGCGCCTCTGGTTGCAGACTGGACTCTGCTTTCGGGTTCGAGGAGACTGACTTGGATGCTTCCACTCACCCTGGGGGTTCAAACCAGTTCTATTGTACCGCACTGGGCAGACTGCTGGACTTCACCCAGCGCGGGAACCATCTGTATCCCCATGTCTAAAGCCAGGGGTTTTATCCGGTTCCCGAACCCTTCAATATTCGATAAGGAGTGAAACAAAATTATTTTCTTAGGGGTGTGCGTCCCCGCCGGGGGCACACGCTTCCATAAGTGTAAAATTGATTGTGCTTCAGCACTTATGACCATGAATCACTGGTGGCGCACCGCCATTCACCGCGTCCTGGGCCAGAGCGGAGAAGCAGCCCTCCAGATGCGGCTGCGCAATACGCCCTACTACCGCTTCCGGTCCCTGGCGGAGGTGCAGTTAGCGGCGCGGCTGGGATTTGCCATTGACGTGAATCGGGCCACCGTGGACGATTGGCTGCGGCTGCCGGGGATTTCCATTCACCAGGCGCGATCGCTCGTGCAGCTCACCCAGTCTGGTGTGCCGTTCCACAGCTTGGAGGATCTGGCGGCAGCTCTGGGGGAGTCGGTGCCGAATTTGCGGGCGATCGCCCCCGTGCTCCAGTTCCGCTATTACGACCCAGAGAGCTGGGTGAGCGTCGAACCTGTGAATCCCAATACCGCCTCCGTTGAACAACTGCTGCGACTCCCTGCCGTGGATTTGCTGCTGGCCCAGGCGATTGTGCAACAGCGCCAGCCGACCCCCTACCGCAACCTGGCAGATTTTCAGGCGCGACTGGGCCTCTCCGGTGCGCTGACAGCGGCGCTGATGCATTATCTTAGGTTTTGACCCACCTAGAGAACTTTTCAGAGGACGCTATGTGCGCTGCCACCAATCTCTACCGCCGGGGCGACATCGTTGCGGCGACCCACCAGTTTGAAAAGTGCGGCTGCGTTGTGGAGGCGGAGGGCGATCGCTACCTGGTGGACATTGGCCAGACCGTAATTCCCCTGCGGGAGGAAGACCTGACGCTGATCTCCATCAAAAACAACGCCAATCAGCGGCTGGTGGCGGAGAAGCTGGAACTGGCGGGGGGCGATCGCATCTCCCCAGAGGTATGCCAGTCGGTGCTGGACTTTACCCTGAGCGGCACCGTCGCCGCCCGCGCCTTTGCCGACTACGTGATCAAAATTCCCCAGCCAATTCTGGTCACCTGTTTGGACAGGATTCAAGCCCTGGCCCAGACCTGTCCCCAGTCCATGCCCGACACCATCAGCGCCGTGCTCAATATCAATTTCAGGCTGCTGAGCATGGGTTAAATCTGACCGTTCCAGGTGATGCACCAGAATCATTTTGGGAGATTTTTGAAAATAACCACGCCCGATGACGTAGGGGCAAATGGCCATTTGCCCTTACCGACCGTTCAACTGGGGGTAGAATTTTTCCCAGAAATCGCCTAACTACACCTGCCCATTCCAGGTGATGCGGGGGGTCGAAAGGGGGGACGGGGTGTTGAGCTGGTGGCGGGTTTCTTCGTCCAGCACGCGCACTACCTGATTGTGAATAGCCTCGGCCTGTTCGCGGGAGTTGCCGATGCTGGTGAGACCGAGCTTGCCGAACTCTGACAGGCAGCCCATCAGGTGAAAGGCCGTCCCGCTCTCGGTGGCGCTGTTGAAGTGGAGGCGGTGGTGGGCGATGATGTCCATCAGGTCGCTGGGCAGCAGCCCCCGGTAAGACGGCTTTTGCAGGTTGTCGGAGGCGATGTAGTATTTGGGATTGCCCTCGTGGTCAAAGAATAGCCCGGTGTCGGCGTCATAGCGACCATTGGTGAGTAGCTTCAGGGTCATGAAGGGGTGGGTGGTGCCGCCCTTGCGCAGGTTAATTTCGATCGCCTGCATATCCCACCGATTGTCCGAACCGGGGCGACGCACCGCAATGAAGTCTACGCTGTAGCGCTCCAGGGCACCCTTGGCCGCCAGATTTTCGCCCACGCGGCGGCCCCACTCCTGAATCTGGCAGCGGTAGGCTTTGTCGGCAGGAAAGCGGCAGCCCAGAAAGATTTGTCCGTCGGGACCACCCAGGATCTGGTCGTGGGTGGAAAGCACCTCCACGTCGCCCGCTGGGGTAATGCGCCCCTGAACGCTGGGCGATCGCTTCTCATCCCCTTCCACAAAGGCTTCGGCGATCGCCCCCAGTGCCCCAATGCGGCTGCGGAAGTTCTCCCAGCTTTCGCAGGGAGCCTGAAACCGCAGGTGCTTGAATTGCTGAAGAATGGCATCGGTCCGCTCTCGATGGGAGGCCTGACCGGGGGCGACGGGCTGGAGCGGGGCCAGGTTGAGGAGAGCATTCCCCTCTCCGGAGAATCCCTCATTGAGCTTGATGACGATGCGCTTCAGGTGGGGCTGGCGCTCCCACAGCTCGGCGGTCACCGTCGCCAGATCTGACGCTGACTGCACCAGCTCGCTGCCGTCGGGATGGGGCACCTCACACTCTGCAAAAATCTGTCGGCTGCCCGCTTTGGTGCCCCAGTAGAGCAGATCCGGGTCCAGCCCCAGCAGGGGCACGCCCAACTGCACCGCCAGATCCCGCTCCATCGGGGTGGAGTTAAAGCAGGTCATGTAGGACTGGCCGGGACTGAGGCACTGGCGAATGCGCTCTACCAGGCGGGGCCGCTCCAGGATCTTGGCCGTGAGGGGCTTCATGGAG
>JBHJGR010000087.1:0-3643 GCA_050331615.1 Elainellaceae cyanobacterium | reverse complement strand
ATACCGCATATTACATCAGTTCAGTGGCGACGACCGCTCGGGCTTGGATGGAGATGGTTCGGGGTCACTGGAGTATCGAGAATCGATTGCATTGGCCGAAGGATGTGCTGTTGAGAGAAGATGCCACCTCTACCAGAGAGGCTACTACATACCCACATCTTGGCCCTCACCCCCTCAATCCCCCACTCCCAAAAATTGGCGAGGGGGAGGTAAGACAAGGCTTTCCGGCTCCCCTTCTCCCGCTCTGGGAGAAGGGGTTGGGGGATGAGGGAAAAGCCCGAACAGCAAGGGGTTCAGGACTTATGTGTACTTAGTAGCTACCAGAGAGGAGAATGCCTTACTCAACGGATCCGTCTTCCGTTCAATTACAATCAATTGACTGCGGCTCAACGGCTTCCAATCCATCGCACCCGCTCTGCCTCAGTTTGCCAATCAAGTGGATGAGATTTTTAAGCTTCTACAATGAATCAACCCTGAGGGGCCACCGCATCTGACAGTTCACTAATTCTACGACATTCGCTCCCCTCTGCTACAGGTATGCTCCGGCCAAGGATAACGGATGGGCAGCTTCAGCAACAATGACTAGAGGAGCGCCTCTGCGGTTTGACAGGTGGCTAACTGCTGGCGGATGGCTTCCGCATCCAGGTGTCGCCCGATGAAAACCAACTGATTGGCCTTGGGTGACCGATGCCAGGGTTCGACATCCAGGGAACAGCGCTTGCCGCTGAGCTGAAAGACGTGCTTATTGGGACTGTCATGGAACCAGAGGAATCCTTTGCCTCGAAACACATCGGCTGGCAGGCTATCAAGAAAGTCGTAGAATTTTTGTACTGAGAAGGGGCGATCGCTCCGGTAGGAAACGGACACAAACCCATCGTTTTCCAGATGATGGGAATGGTGGTGATGGTGATGCTCATGGTCATGGTGATGGTCATGGTCACCGTGATGGTGGTGAGTTTCATGGTCTGAGTGCTCATGGAGAGCGCTATCGAGGGGGAATTCTTTTCCGTAAAGGCTTGGATCGTTGAAGCCCACATCGAGAAGTAGTGGCAGAGGAACGCTACCGTTTTGGCAGCGAATGATGCGTGCTCCCTCTTTGATGGCATGAATTTGACGCTCCAATTCATCGACTTGCTCTACTGAAACCAAATCAGTTTTGTTGAGGAGAATAATATCGCCATAGACAATTTGTTTGAGAGCCGCTTCACTGGCAAAGTGTGCTGGGGTGAATTCTGAAGCATCTACCAAAGTAATCACAGAGTCAAGCCGGGTGAGATCCCGAAATTCCGTCCCCAAAAATGTCAGCATGATGGGCAGTGGGTCGGCGATGCCCGTTGTCTCAATCACCATGTAGTCGATGCGATCGCCCTTTTCCAAAACATCGTAGACAGCATCCGCCAGTCCGTCATTAATGGTGCAGCAAATACAGCCATTGCTCAACTGCACCATATCTTGCTCGACGGAGACCAGAAGCTGGCTATCAATATCAATGTCGCCAAATTCATTGACCAGGACAGCCACTTTTAGATCCTGATTGTTGCTGAGGATATGATTGAGCAGCGTTGTCTTGCCGCTGCCCAGAAACCCCGTAATCACGGTAACAGGCATGCCTCTTTTAGGAAAGACGGGTTCTGATGTTGAAAAAGTCATTGATCTTCTCCAAATTATTCATTTATATTTGAATTTGTAGCTTTTGGCATGAAAAGCGATCGGCCCGTATGCTTGTGACCGCATCCCCGCTATAGATTTCGAGCTGCGCTTCTGGAACTGCTTCAAAGAAGAGAAAGTCGCCAGGAAATACCACCCGCTCAAAGTACCAGTGAGGAACATTAGTGATGCGGGCAATTTGTAGATGGGGCGTCCTGTTGTGATAGCTGCACAGGATTTTATCGAGTGTTTCGGCGGGTAGTGCATTAAGAATTTGGGTCATGGTTTAGGAAGTCACAACGCGAGCCTTTGGAATCAGAATGGTTAATAGAAAAATTACAAGCTGAACGGCAACAATGCTGGGACCCGACGGTAAATCAAAGAGGGCTGATACCATCATGCCGATCACTGCACTGGATGCACCCAAGCCTGCCGAAATCAGGATGTAGTGGGTGAATTTGCGACTGAGCAGGCGGGCGGCGCAGGCAGGAATCACCACAAAGGCGCTGATGAGTAAGACCCCGATGGCCTTAATGGAAATGCCGACAACCAGGGAGAGCAGCACAATGAAGGTGGTGCGTTGGGCAGAGACAGACACGCCACGGGCGATCGCCATCGGTTCATTCAAGGTGAGGAGAATTTGCGATCGCAGCGTTAAGCCGATAAACGCCAGACAGACACACAGCAACAGAGCACTAAAGATTAAATCCGCCGTTTGCACAGCGAGAATATCGCCAAACAAAAGATTGGTGATGCCTCCCTGATACTCATCCCGAAAGCTGAGCAGAATAATGCCTACCGCCAGAGACGACGAGTAAATAATATTCAACAGGGCATCCGTCCAGAGGTGCGTACGCTCCAGGAAATAGGTCACGCTCAGGGCAAACAGAACGGCAAAGGGCAGCAGCACCCACGAGGGATTGAAGCCCAACAGGAAGCCAATACTGATGCCCAGCAGAGCAGAATGGCCCAGAGCATCGCTGAAGAATGAAAGCTGGCGGAGGACGGTGAAGCTACCCAACAATCCTCCCATCAGCCCGGTCAGAACGCCACCTATGAGTGCCCGCTGCATGAAGGGTAGTTGAAACAATTCGATGACGCGAGTGAATTCAGCCTGGATCGTCATAATGGGCTATTCATGAGGGGAACTTGCAGCGGGAGTGGACGACCTTGGAACTATCGCTCAAAACCACAGACCCACCCGCTGGGGCACGACGACCGCAGGCTGGGGCATCCAGAGGGGAAGCCATGCTTGATCGGACGCCTCAAAGCTTGCTACCAAATTTTCGGCGTTTTGGCGCATGGTCGCCAGGTAATAGTCTGGCTGAACAGCTTCGGCAGGGCCTGCTTCAAGAGGGTCGAACACACTGACGCTGATATTGAGGTCGTTGGCGATCGCCTCAAAAGACTCCTGCCCAGCCTGAGGTTCCGTCAGAATGGTTTTCAGACCTTCCGCCTGCACCGTTTCCATCACCCGCTTCACATCTTCCGGCGACGGATTTTCTTCGGGAATGCCCACCAAAGTCTCGGATTGCAGCCCATAGCTTTCGGCAAAGTAAGACGCGAAGTCATGGAACACCACGAAAGTTTGTCCTTCAAAAGGTGCCAGTTGTTCTGCAATTTCGGCATCTAGTGCTTCCAGTTCGGCAATAAAGGCAGCAGCGTTTGCCGTGTATTCTGCTTCGCCCTCGGGATCGGCGGCAATCAGCCCATCCCGAATGTTTTCCACCTGCTCAACTGCCCGTTTCGGATCAATCCAAACATGGGGATCAAATTCACCATGATGATGGTGGTGCCCAGCTTCAGCATGGTCGTGGTCGTGGGCTTCCCCTTCAGCATGGTCATGATCGTGGTCGTGAGCTTCTCCTTCGGCGTGGTCATGGCCGTGGTCGTGATCGTGGGCGTCCCCTTCAGCATGGTGGTGGGCAGGAACATGCCCGTGATAGTGCCCGGGATCATCCATTTAAAGGGTGGGAATTCGTTCACAGGGGGCGAC
>JBHJGR010000086.1:0-43303 GCA_050331615.1 Elainellaceae cyanobacterium | reverse complement strand
TATAGACAATCTTCGATTGGCAGTCCTCGGATTGTCAACGTTGCAGCAGTGCCAGCGTCAGAGAAGAACGACCGGGAAGCATGGATGAACCCTGATAAGAGGCTGGATGATGTAGGTCTATCCGAGAGCCAGTCAGAGTCAGGCGGATTCCATGAACCCCCGCCCTTCTAGGGCTGGGGAGATGTCAGCGACTTGGTGGCCTTCATGCCATAGCGCTCCGTGCTTTTCTATGGCGCTACGCTTTCGCGTTAGGACACTGAAGAGGTGTGGAACTCTTGCTTCGCCGGGGTTCTGCGCTCAAACCTTAGCCCGTGAGGCCGGAAATAGAAGCTCTGGGCGATCGCGACGCGATCGCCCAGAATGCCGTTGTCTGATGAAACCACCCGATTCAATGCGTACTAGCTGTTTGAAACTGCCCCAAGTTCTATGGATTAGTAAGCACCTTCTTTTCTCAGCACCACCCAGATCGTCTTGAGCACGAGATAGATGTCATAGGTCACTGACCACTTTTCCTGATAGGCAATGTCCATTTTGACGATGTCTTCGAAGTCTTTGACCTTGGAGCGACCGTTGGCTTGCCACTCGCCGGTAATACCTGGCTTGACGCACAGCCGCCGCCAGTGGTGCGGCTCATACTGCAGCACCTCATCGACGGTAGGGGGGCGAGTCCCCACCAGACTCATTTCGCCCCTGAGAACGTTCCAAAACTGGGGCAGCTCATCCAAGCTAGTGCGGCGCAGGAAGCGACCAATCCGAGTAATGCGGGGATCGTTGTCATTTTTAAAGATGAGCCCCTTGGCCTGGTTTGGCACCAGATGCTTGAGCTGGTCGGCATTGACGACCATCGAGCGGAACTTCCAGATGCGGAAGGTGTAGCCCCCCGCACCGCAGCGAGTTTGGCTATAGAAGAGAGGCCCGGGGTTGTCAAACTGGGTGGCGATCGCCACAACCAAGGCAATGGGGGCGGTGAGCGCCAGCCCAACCAGGGCACCGGCAATATCGACCAATCGCTTGAGTTTACTAGTAGCAGAGGGGTGCAAGTTTTCAGCAACGCCGACGGCGGCTGGTGTCTGAACCCTTGCAGGAGAATGTGCAGTGGAGGGGGAAAGGTTAGAGGTGGTAATCACGGCAAGACCTTATCTCTTTGTTTCCTTTCGACGATGATGGACTATAGCTCTACGGGCTAAGGTTTGGGTGTAGAACCCCCGCGGCGCGCGGGTTCCACACCTCTTGAATGTCCTAACATGAAAGCGTAGCGCTATAATCTTCGAATCTGACTGGCAAACAGGTGGCAGAAATCTGACCGAAAATCTAATCGCGTGAGCAATGCGGGTTGTCCTTCCGTAAATATACGAACTGCCATGCGGTTCAGGTAGGTCCACGGGAGGTATTTGCCTAATCTTTGAATTTAGCGCTGCCTTTGTGAAGCTGCGATAGGAGTGAGCAGGTACCAGTCCTGCAGCAGATGAAAACGAAGGGAATCTAGAGGTGGGGGGGGGTTGCCTGTCTCCTCTGGAACTATTACACCCGCAATTGCACGGTAATAGTTCCCGAATTACGAGTATTTTATGTTACGTTCACCACCAATGAGCGTCAATTGCTCCATTTTTACCGCTGCACCGTAAAGCTGACGCCGCTCGTATCAGAGAATTTTTGTCGCGTACTGGTTGTCACTAAGTGGAGATAGCGATACACCCGCTGCCACTGCTGGGGATCGGTATGGTAGAGGCGATCGCCCATAGGCTGAAACAGCGGCGCATCTGCAGCGATTTGCTCCTGTAGGTATTCCCACGAGGGCTTGGTTAGCAGCAGAGGATCAGGATCGGCGGGCAGCAATCCAGCAGGGAGATGCGCCTCTAGAATCGTCAGTATGGCTGGGTAGCACAGTTCGGTATCGATACCTCGCTCCTGGAGAAACGTAAGGATGGCGTCTAGCGACAGGGGGGCATCGGGCGGCAGGCGCAGCAGTAATGCCAGCAGATGATAAGGATCACAGTCGAGCTTCAGCGACTCTAGCAAGTGGGGGTGGAGCGGTAGAGCCGCCAGCCCGTAAGCAACGCGGCTACAGGTGGATAGGGCATCGTGGGAGGGGGAGGGGCGATCGCCCCCATAGGTATCCTGCACAATGGTGGCGTTGGGAAACTTCTCCCGTAGCCAGAGGGCCACCATCCGCAAGGAGGCCGTCCCCCCCGAACAAATAATTTGCTGAATCGCGGCTGGCCGGATATCGCGCTTCTCCAGCAGGGCGTTGACCTCCCGCTTAATCCGCTGGATATACGGCAGAAAAATGCGGCTACCCAGGTCCTGACGAGCAACAACCCAGGTCTGTCCGGCCAGCTCGAAGGAATCTTCAGTCTCCTGCTGAAGCTGAACCTTGAGGCGGCGGGCGATCGCCAGACACGCCTGCCCCTGGGAAGATTGCCGGAGCCGCTGCTGCAGCCGGTAGCGCTTGGCCAAGTCGGGCTCACCCACCGAGGGAAAGTCCACTTCTGCCAGGCCAAGCTGGTCGAGGAAGCCTTTAAGTTCCGGACTGGCCGTGCTCTCTGGGGTCGCCACGGCTGGCGCGGCAGGGGCAGACGCTCTGCTGCACAGCAGCGGATAGAGGATCTGGCAGACGATGTCCTGCTCCAGGGAGTGGCCCGCATAGGACAGCGTGCGCCCAATAAACCCGCTGCGTGTCAGATGGCTTTTGATGGCCGGCAGATCCACCACGGCCAGTTCGGTCACCGCTGCACCGCCATTAATGACCAGCGTATGGCCCTGCCAGTCGCGGCTGTAGAGCTGGGGCTTGTGGGCGAGCTGGCCAGGCAGGCTAATGGGCTGGGAGTCGGCACTATGCAGCTCGGATAGGAGGGTGGCGATCGCCTCTTCCACAAACAGCACTTGCTGAGGCCGGGACACCAGACGGGCACCCAGCAGCGCCTCACGCACGTTAAACCGATAGGCCGCAGTCCACCCAGCCGGACATCCCACCAGGACAAGCGCAAGCTGGCGCAGGGCTTCGTGCAGCTGCTCATCTGCCAGCCCCACAGCCCCACAAGCCAGCACCGGACGGGAGGTCATCTGCCAGAGGGTAGACAGGGAGGGCGATCGCTGATTGAGCGTGGCCAGCAGCAACAGCAGGGTCTGATAAATCCAGCTCAGGGTGATGGTTTGCGAGTCGGACCACTGCAGCACCGGTTCCCACTGTTGGGTTTGGGGCGAATAGTGGGGAACGGTCAGATTCAGATAAGGCTTGAGGTGATCAAGCTGCAGGCTCACCGCACTACTGGGGGCCACCGCCGAGGGAGCGTCGGCCAGGCTCGCCAGAATGTCGAGGGTTCCGCCCTGATCGTCTTGGGTGTACCGGGCCATCGCCGGGAGACGGAATCGGCGGCGGCGGGGCGACGACGGGGAACTCCCTACCTGCTCCCAGTAGAGCGGATAGAGGCAGCGCTCTGTGCGGTGGAGCAACACCGCGGATATTCCGGTGGTGCCAATGTCGATCCCCAGATACCAGGGCGAATCTCCTTGGCGCTGCGCCCAGTCGCCCAGGGCCGGCGGCATGGTAAATGGCCTGGAGGCAGTGGCTGCAGCGGGCTCATCTACTTTTTTTTTTCGGAGTCCTCCCCCTGCTGGGAATTGGCGTCCCGCGACTCAAACAACATGGAAAAGGGATCGCGGTCGTCGTCCCGACTGGACTCATGCGCCTCCGTTCCAGAAGTTTGGGATGGCGCTGCTCCGGGGGGGCGATCGCGCCCCGGCACTGACGCATTGGGATTCCGCAGCAGGTCCGCCAGGGTTTGCTCTGGGGTTTCTCCCGGATGGGACGGGCTGTCATCGGCATCAGGCAGGTCACGAAACAGGGCCGCAATGCCCTCACGGGTTAGGGTATCCTCTCCCTGCCCGGCATCGGCCTCGGCTGCTGGCGACGGGTCGGACGGCTCATGCCAAACGTCGGCGGCCATCCCAAAATCATCCAGCGTCATGTCGCGATCGCCAGCTGCTGCATCTGATGGAACCGATGGCGTGGGAAACAAATCGGCAACCCGGAGGGCCGCGGCTTGTTCTGGTCCAGAATCAGGCGTGAACTGGCCCCGCGACTGTTCCGGTTCCTCTGGAGGGGGCTGCTCGTCTGCCGCGTCTGTCTGGAATAAATCCTCAAGGCCCATTTCCCCGCTGGACGCCTCCGATGGGGATGCTGCTGCATCGGCCTCGGTAAGGGAAGCGGGGGGTCCCATCCTGTCGGCAAACATGTCTAGGGTCATACCGCCAGTCGCCAAGCCGGAATCGGTTTCATCATCCACGGTTGGCGTCGGGGCATCAGCAGCGGGCGAATCGAGAACGTCTCCTCCTAATTCGTCGCCAAAGGCATCGAGCGTGTTTTCTGCCGCTGCGTTTTCTGCTGCGTCTCCGGCTTCAGCTGCTGCATTTTCCACGTCACCCTCCGCCGACGCAATGCCCTCTAGGCCCTCAACCCCTGATAAATCGGCTGAAAGCTGCTGCATGAGGGTTTCGTCAAACTCAAGGGCCGCCGATGGATTGATTGCTACGTCGGCAGCCGAGAGCAGGTCTTCATCGGGGGATGCCTGCACAAAGTCATCGAGCTCGTTTGCACGGCGATCGCCACTGGTCGACCGAACAACTGCTGACTCCGAAAAGGCGGGATCGGAGACTAGATCGGCCAGGCTATGGATTGTTTCCACCTCCTCGGTGTTGCCGATCTGCCCCCAGTCAGCCTGCTCCGGTGGGTTGAACAATTCGTCGTCTGGAGCGTCCTCAAACAGACCGTCTAGAGACTCATCGGCATCGAGTTCTGCTTGGGGAGCGTCGGTGTCGTCCATGTCTTCGTAGTCAACCGGATCGCCGCCAGTAGCGGCGTTGAAGACGGCATAGAACTCGTCAATCTCGTCACTGGTTTCGCTGGCATCGTCAGTCGGGGCGCTGGCGTCGGATGATGCGGGTGCGTGGTCGGGGCGATCGCCCAGCAGCGAATCATCTAGCGTTTTTGGGTCAGCGCTGGGCATCGCATCGGCTGACGGGTCATCCCGCCAATCGCTGCGCAGATCATCGATGGCGTCCCACGGCGACTCATCTAGCTGGTCTTCCATCTCGGTCGCCAGCCGGTCTAGCAGTTCCAGGGCTTCATCGGCCTCGGCATCAACTGCCGCTGGTGGGGCGTTGGTCTCGGGGGCATGACGTTGGGAAAGAGCGGGAATCTGGTTCTCGTCGACCTGCAGCAGGGTCGGTTCGTCGTCGTCTACATAACCATCGGCATATTCACCACCGGCATCTTCACCATCGGCATAGTCACCATCGGCATAGTCGTCTGTGTAATCGTCTACGTCACCATCGGCGACAGCACCATCATTGATGGCAGCATCTGGAAAGTCGACGCTCGCGGTATCCAAGTCAAGGTCATCCAGCCCCAGGTCCAGATCCAGATCACTCTCCTGGTTGAGGTTGGCTAGATCGGCGTCTAGGTCATTGAGCAGATCGTTAATGAGGGGATTGTCGGCGGGATCTTCGGCTTCTGGCGTCGCTGGCGTGGACGGAGTTGCCCCCAAGATGCGGTTCACCTGGTCGCTGGGGATTTCATCCTGAATTTCCGTTGCCTGGGAAGCCTCCTCCGTAGCCCCCTGCTCGGTTGGTGGACCGGATAGCAGCATCTCAGCCCCCTGCTCGGTGCTCTCTAGGCCGGGCAGTTCCCACTCGGTCGGCAGAGGCGATTTGAGATAGAAGGATGCCTCTCGCCCAAGCTGATTTGCCAGCCGATTCACCAGCGCGGTAAACATGGTTTCGCCCTGCTGGCCCAGGCCGTGCATCTTCTCCAAGCCCTGACCGAGGGAGTCTTGATAGCTTTCAATATTTGTTTGCAGTGACTCGAAAACTACTTTGAGGGTGGAGTCAAGCCGCAGCAGTAAATCATCGGACTGGGCCTGCAAAAGCTGGAGGTGCTTCAGCCGCTCCACCGGGGTCAGGCGCGGCAGATCGGAAGGCTGGCCCTGAAGCTGTTGGGCATCGGGCGCACCCGCCAGCGGATAAGCCTGGGCGGCCTGGGCTTCCAGGTTGGCGATCGCCCGCGCCACCTGCCCTGCTAGCTGCTCCTGGAGCCGCCCCATCAGGGTTTGCAGAAACTCCTGAATCATCTTTTGCTGGTTGAGCTGAGGCGACTCCGCCAGCTGCTGGCGCTCCTGCTGAAGCCGCTGAATCTCTGTAGTCAACAGGTGCCGCTCTTGCTGAAGCTGCACAACCTCCTCGCGCAAAGGCTGCATCATATTGGTGCGCAGGAAGCTCATTTCCTGCACGATGGCCTGCAGCACCTGCTGCGCCGTTTCTGCCATTTGTGGAGCCGGAGCCTGCCATGACTGCTCTTGAGCTGCGAGGGCACTATAGCCATTGTCGGGTTGAGGGAGCGACTGGCCAACCGCCATCTGCTGAGCCAGGCGACCCAGGTATTCACGGGTTTGCGCCAGTACCTGACGTTCCGCTCCTCCATCGGGCAGTCCCATGCCCGACCGAGAATCGGCCCGATTTAACAAATCGTCAATTCTGTTAATAAGTGCTTGTAATTGATCCCGTTGAGAAGTCACGACAGAATCCCTGACTAAACAATAGAGGCGGCAAATATGAAAATTCGTGTTTTTTCGCGTCTTTGAACCCTAGGTTTCCCGGTTTAACGCTCCTCGAAAGCATCTGCCTAAAGATATTAACTAATAGCTATTCGACAGTAACCCTTTCGATAGAATTGCTCTGATTCAACCTATTCCCGTGGATGTCATTAGGGTAGCTCATTTCAGAAAAGATGTAATAGTTTTCAACAAACCAGGAGACGCGGGCGTCACAATCTGGAGAGCGGCTTTTTGATTTTCCTTGAGATTGCAGCAAACCTAGACGCAGCTTAAAGAAAATCTAACTGGTCGTTCAATTCATCAGGAAACACAGTAAGGTACTGAAATGGCTGGGCTAGGCGTCTGCGATCCTGCCGAGCGTTCACCATTCATTTCTGCCATTTCTGCTGCTGATTTACCCATGTCACAACCTGCAATCGAGTCGGTCCTCCACGAAAGTCGCCTCTTTCACCCCCCTCAGGAATTTGCCCAGCGTGCTCATATCAAGAGCTTGGCGGATTATGAGCAGCTCTATGAGCGAGCCAGGGCTAATCCAGAACAGTTCTGGGCTGAGCTGGCAGAGACAGAACTGCACTGGTTTCAAAAATGGGAGACTGTGCTGGACTGGCAGCCGCCGTTTGCCAAATGGTTTGACGGGGGCAAGCTCAACCTGTCCTACAACTGCCTCGATCGCCACTTGACTACCTGGCGGCGCAACAAAGCGGCTCTGATCTGGGAGGGAGAACCGGGAGATTCCCGCACCCTCACCTATGCCCAGCTCCACCGGGAAGTGTGCCAGTTTGCCAACGTGCTCAAGCAGTTGGGCATCCAAAAAGGGGATGTAGTCGGTATCTACATGCCCATGATTCCCGAGGCGGCGATCGCCATGCTGGCCTGTGCTCGCATCGGTGCCCCCCATACAGTGGTGTTTGGTGGCTTTAGTGCAGAGGCATTGCGCGATCGCCTCAACGATGGCAAAGCCAAGCTGGTGGTCACTGCGGATGGCGGTTTTCGCAAGGACAAGGTCATCGCCCTCAAGAGCCAGGTAGACGCGGCCCTGGCGAACGGTGCGGCCCCCACGGTTGAGAACGTGCTGGTGGTGCAGCGCACTCGGGAGGAGACGGCAATGGAGCCGGGGCGCGACCACTGGTGGCACGACCTGCAGCAGGGCGCATCGGCAGACTGCCCCGCTGAGCCAATGGACAGCGAAGATCTGCTGTTTATCCTCTATACCTCGGGCAGCACTGGCAAACCCAAGGGCGTGGTTCACACGACAGCGGGTTACAACCTCTACACCCACGTGACTACCAAGTGGATTTTTGACCTGCAGGACACTGATGTCTACTGGTGTACGGCGGACGTGGGCTGGATTACCGGGCACAGCTACATTGTCTATGGCCCCCTTTCCAATGGAGCCACCAGCCTGATGTATGAGGGCGTGCCCCGACCGTCTAACCCCGGCTGCTTTTGGGACGTGGTAGAGAAGTACGGCGTGAATATTTTCTACACCGCTCCCACCGCCATCCGCGCTTTCATCCGCATGGGCGAGCACCATCCCAAGTCTCGCAATCTCTCTTCCCTCAGGCTGCTGGGCACCGTAGGTGAACCGATTAACCCTGAAGCCTGGATGTGGTACCACCGGGTAATCGGCAACAGCCGCTGCCCCATTGTCGATACCTGGTGGCAGACGGAAACGGGCGGCGTGATGATTACGCCCCTGCCCGGCGCGATCGCCACCAAGCCCGGCTCAGCCACCCGGCCCTTTCCCGGTATTTTGGCAGACGTGGTAGACCTGAACGGCGATCCCGTCGGGGCCAATGAAGGAGGGTATCTGGTGATCAACCACCCCTGGCCGGGGATGATGCGCACGGTATACGGTGACCCCGATCGCTTCCGCCGCACCTATTGGGAGCATATCGCCCCTAAGGACGGCCACTACGTCTACTTTGCCGGGGATGGTGCCCGTCGGGATGAGGACGGCTATTTCTGGGTAATGGGCCGGGTGGACGACGTCATCAGCGTGTCGGGCCATCGACTGGGGACGATGGAAATCGAGTCGGCCCTGGTTTCCCATCCCGCCGTGGCTGAGGCGGCAGTGGTGGGCAAGCCCGATGAGCTGAGGGGAGAGGAGATCTTTGCCTTCATTACTTTGGAAGGAGATGCGGAGCCCAGCGATGCCCTTAAGAATGAGCTAAAGCAGCACGTGGTGAAGGAGATTGGGGCGATCGCCCGTCCAGGAGAAATCCAGTTTAGCGATGCCCTGCCCAAGACCCGATCGGGCAAAATCATGCGGCGACTGCTGCGATCCCTAGCTGCCGGACAGGATGTATCAGGGGATACTTCAACCTTGGAGGACCGTTCAGTGCTGGATAAGCTGCGGGGCGGCGCCTAGGGATGTAGGGGCAGGACCGTGACCTCTAGGGGGCGAAACCGTCCGGGGGCAAATGGCCATTTGTCCCTATAGGAGGGGATCGATGATTTGCTGCCAGTCTGCCAGGCTTGATGATGAGGAAAGCTGGCCGGCCTCGCCGCCGTTGATGAAGAAGGTCGGTGTGGACCAGATGCCTTGGGCGATCGCCAAGCGGACTGGCTCCTTGGCGGCGGTGACGATCCCATCCTGGCTGAGGCGATCGCCCACGTTCCCATCTACGGGCTTTCCGGTGAATTCGGTCAAGAATCCATCGATGAGCTGGTAGAGATCGAGCCGAGTGCGATCGTCAAACGCCTCGTTGGCAAATTTTTCCTGCCGCTCATATAAGAAGGAAAGGAAGTTCCAGAAGGTGTCCCCATTTCTGTCGGCAACCCACACGGCTGCTTTCTGCAAATCCCAGCTCTGGCGGTGGTCGCACAGAATCGTTGGGCAGATCGTGATCCCAACCTGGTCCGGCTGGTAGTGATCCCTCAGGGCCAGCAGGGTCGACCACGCCTTTTTGGAGAAGGGGCACTCAACGTCCACGAAGGCTATCACCTGCACCGGAGCGTCGCATTGGCCCTTTCGATAGCCCACTGGCCGACCTGGAATTGGAATTCCCATCGTCTTTCCCCCGACTGTCATCGCTGCCATCGTAGTCAGGCGTCGGGGAGGAATCGTCCTTCTGGAGATGGACATTGATTTGATCTGAGATCGCCTAAGATAGGCGGAGCAATGGCAACAGAGCATATCATCATTTTTTATCTATGACTTCCTTGAGTTCTCAGGCCTCCCGCGGCGTGGCGCTAGTCACCGGGGCCTCTAGCGGCATCGGAGAGGCGATCGCCCGTCGCTTAGCGAGAGAGGGATATTGTCTGGCCATCTGCGCTCGGCGGCAGTCCCGGCTGGACCCGCTGGTGGCGGAGCTGGAGCAATCTGGCATTGAAGCGATGGCCATTCCTGTGGATCTGCGGCAGGAGGCCGACATTCTCACCTGCTTTGAGAAAATTCGCGACCGCTGGGGCGGCGTGAACGTGCTGGTCAACAACGCCGGGCTGGGACGGCAGGCCCCGCTGATGTCCGGCGATACGGCAGCCTGGCGAGAAATGCTGGAGGTAAATGTGCTGGCCCTGTGTGTCTGCACCCGTGAGGCGGTGAAGGAAATGCGGGCAAGGGGCGATCGCGGTCACATCGTCCACATCGGCTCCATGTCGGGCCATCGGGTGCCGGGGGGCAGCGGCGTCTACTCGGCCAGCAAATTTGCCGTGCGTGCCCTGACCGAAGGACTGCGGCAGGAACTGCGGGCCGCCAACAGCCAGATTCGCGTCTCCTGCGTCAGTCCGGGCTATGTAGAAACCGAATTTGCCGAAAAATATCACCAGAGTGCCGAAAAGGCTGAGGAAACCTATAGTCGCTTCCCGGTGCTGCAGCCGACTGACATTGCCGAAGCGGTGTGGTATCTCCTCTCCCAGCCCGATTACGTGCAGGTACACGACATCCTGATGCGTTCTACCTACCAAACGAGCTGAGGGCCATTTCAGAAACTCGCAAAACTTCGCAGCATCTCGTTACAATCGATCCCCTGGTCAAAGCCTTGCGGTATGGTAATCAGAGTAATTCGATGAATAATCGTTAACCTCTACGTCCGGTTTTAGCCATGACCTCGGTGTCTCCCCGCAAGCCGCAAGACTCCCCTACTCGTCACCAGACTGACCACCGCAAAGCCAAAGCCCTCGCCCCCGGCAAGGTTCGCCCCGCCAAAGAGCTGTGCAGCGAGTGCGGGCTGTGCGACACGTACTACATCCACTACGTCAAGGAAGCCTGTGCTTTCCTCAACCAGCAGTTTCCCGAGCTGGAGGCCCAGACCCACGGGCGATCGCGCGACCTCGATAATCCCGATGACTGGTACTTCGGCGTCCACCAGGACATGATGGCAGCCCGCAAGCGCCAGCCCATTGAGGGAGCACAGTGGACCGGCATCGTCAGCACCATCGCCATTGAGATGCTCAATCAGGGCTGGGTGGAAGGGGTGGTGTGCGTGCAGAATACGGAGAGCGATCGCTTCCAGCCCATGCCCGTAATCGCTCGCACTCCCGAGGAAATTCTGGCGGCTCGGGTCAATAAGCCCACCCTTTCCCCCAATCTGTCGGTGCTGGAACAGGTGGAGCAGTCGGGCCTGAAGCGGCTCCTCGTCATCGGCGTCGGCTGCCAGATCCAGGCGCTGCGGGCGGTGGAGGCCCAGTTGGGGCTGGAGAAGCTCTATGTGCTGGGGACGCCCTGCGTGGATAACGTCACCCGTGCTGGACTGCAGAAATTCTTGGAAACCACCAGCCGATCGCCAGAAACCGTGGTCCACTACGAGTTCATGCAAGACTTTCGGGTGCACTTCAAGCATGAGGACGGCTCGGTGGAAACAGTGCCCTTCTTCGGGCTGAAGACCAACCAGCTCAAGGACGTGTTCGCCCCCTCCTGCATGAGCTGCTTCGACTATGTTAATTCCCTGGCAGATCTGGTGGTGGGCTACATGGGTGCCCCCTTTGGCTGGCAGTGGATCACCGTGCGCAATCCCCAGGGGCAGGAGATGCTGAATCTGGTGATGGACCAGTTGGATACTCAGCCCGTGAGTTCCCAGGGCGATCGCCACCAGGCCGTACAGCAGAGCATTCCCGCCTACGATAAGGGAGTGACCCTACCGATGTGGGCCGCCAAGCTGATGGGCGTGATCATCGAGCGCATCGGCCCCAAAGGGCTGGAGTATGCTCGCTTCTCTATCGATTCCCACTTCACCCGCAACTATCTTTATGTCAAGCGGAATCACCCCGAAAAGCTGGAGCAGCACGTCCCCAAATTTGCCCAGCGCATCGTCGATCAATATCAGCTACCTGATTGATGGTTAAGTGCATCTGATGGGGGCGCACAGCCCAGGAAAATAAGTTTGTTTAGGCGATTTCTAGGGAAAATTCTACCCTCGGTTGCACGGTTGGTAAGGGCAAATGGCCATTTGCCCCTACGTCATCGGGTATCATCATTTCCAAAAATCCCCTTACTTCAGCGTTAGGCGATTCTGTCAGTCTACTGGCTAGCACTCCATCCAGAATAATTTTTAGGTAAACTCCTCAAAAATTTGCTCGAAAGTTAAAACTAACGTTGCATTGGCAGGAGAATAAATTCCAGGCTAACGATTTGGTCAGCGGTCAGGCTACAATAAGCCACGTAATCAAAGCGGCGCGATCGCACGCCAATTAACTCATCGAGCGTTTTTCCATGAGTATTCCACTGCTGCTACTGGGAACCATTGGGCTGCCGTCTGATCTGGCGATCGCGCCGCCGCCGCCCCTCATTGCCCAGGCCAGCCCCGACCCCCAAACTGCTGACGGGCAGATGGAGCTGGGGCTGCAGTACATCCAGCAGGGGCAGCTCGATGATGCGATCGCCGCCTTCCGCCGCGCCACCCAAATTGCCCCCCAATCCGCCGCTGCTCACTACAACCTGGGGCTGGCTCTCCGCCAGCAGGGGCAGCTCCAGCCCGCCGCAACGGCGTTTTACCAGGCGATTCAGGCCGATCCCAATTTCGCCATGGCCCACGCTAACCTGGGGGCAGCGCTGCTAGAGGGCAACAACATCGAGCAGTCGGCGGCCTACCTAGAGCGAGCCATCGAGCTGGACCCTAACCTGGGACTGGCTTTCTACAACCTGGGGCTGGTGCGCAAGCAGCAGGGGGAGTGGGAAGAGGCGATCGCCGCCCTGGCGCAGGCTATGGACCTCAGCCCCACGGCCCCAGAACCGGCCTACCACCTGGGCCAGATTTACCTGCAGCAGGAAGCATTCGATCAGGCGGCTCAGGCGTTTGAGCAGGCGATCGCCCTCAACCCCAACTACGCTGAAGCCCATTACAGCCTCGGCACCATTCACTACCGCGACGGCGACCTGACGGAAGCCCTAAACGCCTTTCGCCGCTCTGCCGAGGCCAACTCCAATTATGCCAACGCCTACTATGGTGCCGGGCTGGTCTTCCTCCAGCAGCGTCAGCTTGCCGATGCTCGTCGCGTACTGCAGTATGCCCGCGACCTGTTTGACCTGCAGGGCAGCGACGATTGGGCCAGCCGCGCCGCCGATTTATTGGAGCAGATTGACTGATCAGTGCTGAAGCACAATTGATGACACTTATGGGATGTGCCCCCCGGCGGGGGCACACACCCCCGAGAAAATAATTTTGTTTAACGACCTATGAAACGAGCTTGTGTGGTGGGGATAGGAAAATCAGGGGTGGCGGCGGCTCGCCTGCTGCGATGTCAGGGATGGCAGGTGACGGTGTGCGATCGCAACCAGTCAGCCCCTCTAAAAGCAACCCAGGCCCAGCTAGAAGCGGACGGCATTGCCGTGGAGCTAGGGGTTCCGCTGGTGCCTAACCTACAAACGATGCAGCGCATTGTTGTTAGCCCTGGCGTTCCCTGGGACTTGCCTGCTCTAGAAACCGCTCGTGCCCTGGGCATTGAAACTCTGGGAGAAATGGAGCTGGCGTGGCGATCGCTCGACACCTATCCCTGGGTGGCGATCACTGGCACCAATGGCAAGACTACCGTGACCTCCCTGATTGCCGCTATCTTCCAGGCAGCGGGCTACCATGCCCCCGCCTGCGGCAATATTGGCTACGCCGCCTGCGACTTGGCCCGTGAGGCACTGTTTCCTGATCCCGACTCACCGCCGCCGCCGCTGCAATACGTCATCGCTGAGGTGAGCAGCTACCAGATCGAAGCCTCTCCCGGCCTGGCTCCCCATATCGGTGTTTGGACTACCTTTACCCCGGATCACCTAAATCGCCACAAAACTCTAGAAAACTATTACAAAATCAAAGCTCAGCTCATTCACCAGGCCCACCATCGGGTGCTGAACGGGGATGATCCTTATTTACGCAAGATGGCGGGATACCAGTGGTCTAATGCTTGCTGGACTAGCACCACCGGGCGGGGCGGTCTGATTCACAATCCCGATCGGGGAGCCTATGTAGAAAACGGTCAGGTGTTTTGGGGCAGTGAGGCGATCGTGCCCGTCACTGCTCTGCGGATGGTAGGTGATCACAATCGGCAAAACCTGCTGCTGGCAGTGGCTGCCGCCTGTCTAGCTGGCATTGAACGGGAAGCGATCGCCCACGCGATTACTACCTTCCCCGGCGTCCCCCATCGCCTGGAGCACATTCGCACCCACGCGGGGATAGCCTTCATCAATGACAGCAAAGCTACCAACTACGATGCCGCGGAGGTGGGCTTGCGGGCAGTGGATGCCCCGGTGGTTCTAATTGCCGGGGGCGAAGCAAAGGCGGGCGACGATACGGCCTGGCTCCAGCGTATCCATGAGAAAGCCGCCGCCGTGCTGCTCATTGGTGCTGCGGCTCCTGCCTTTGCCCAGCGTCTTGCCCAAACGGAGTATGCCGCCCATGAAATTGTGGAGACGATGGAGCGAGCCGTTTCTAGAGCGTTGGAGCTAGCACGATCAACCAGCGCCAAAGGAGTGCTGCTGTCTCCGGCCTGCGCCAGCTTTGACCAGTACCCCAACTTTGAAGCCCGGGGCGATCACTTTCGCCATCTGTGTTTGGAACTGGTGGATTAAGCTGCGGTGGGTGCGCCCCCCGGCGGGGGCGCATCCCACTGGCTTTTACTCATGGCCGTGTACTTATCAGTAAAGCTCTGGTGAAAATTTGGCTGTCAAAGCTGAAAAAAAACCTAACTTTGTCTTATACTATGCGGACAGAACTGGCTCACAAAAGCATAGATTAATTGCCTTGGCTAGGGTTTCCCAACGCATCTGCTGCGGGCTTCATTGTGGTGTGTAAAGTCAACCTTTTTAGGTGATCCAAATGTACCAAGTCAGCGATCTCGAACAGTTAAGACGGGCAGCAGATGTATTAGAGGCAGAGGAGATCGAGTACCCTCTCTCCACCCTCATCGAAAAGTCGAGCCTGAGCCGGGGCGAAACGCTCCAACTGCTGCGAGATTACTGGATCAACGCTGATGAGCTAGACATTCTGCATCTGCACCTCACGAAAGACGAAGAATGTCTGCTGTATGAAGACTCAGACAAGGTTGAACCTTGAGCGGCAATTTAAGCGACAACCCCGCAAATCAGCGCAATTGTCAGGGGAAGCTGATATCGAGGCTCTGAAATAGCTCTGCCACTTCATCTGGAAGATCAATCTGAGCTGTAAATCCCATCCGCTGCAGCAGCTCGGAGTAGGTGTAGATGGTGGGGGATTTGGGCGTCTCTTCGCCACCCCGAGCAATATCCCGCTGGAAGTACTCCTCATATGCTTTGGTCTTGAAATTACGGGTTACATCAGAACTACGTAAGTTTTTTCCGTAGCTCCTTAAAAAGTCCTTGATCTCCTTTCGCTTAATCGATATGCGATAGAACACCTGATCATTGATGCTGATACCGTGTTGCTCAGCGATTTGACTCGGACTCACCGGCTTTGGTGGTTCGCTACCGCTATCGTCGATTCTTAAGGAATCGGCTAAGGCCTGGGCGTATTTCTTCT
The DNA here is from genome assembly GCA_050331615.1 of Elainellaceae cyanobacterium. Classification (GTDB taxonomy): domain Bacteria; phylum Cyanobacteriota; class Cyanobacteriia; order CAKZMO01; family CAKZMO01; genus JAYKGU01. The sequence goes on along the minus strand of JBHJGR010000086.1, from coordinate 27,771 downwards.
TTGTAGCTCCATCGGCCAGCTTTCCAATTTCCTCTGCGGCCTCTCTCAAAAAGTCAGACATCAGGAATAACCAAGACGATTCAACTTTAACCAAGTTTATCCTAGAAATTCACATTGGATAAAGGATTATGTTAGACCAAGCTTTTTCTTAAGGATTTGAATGGTCCAAAAGTAGAAAAATCTCGCTTGACTAGATTTTTTTCGTAGCAAATAGCACAAGTTGGCACAGAGGGTGCTGGAACTGCTTGGAGCGATCGCAACCACCTCAATCGAACTCAATTCGTTTTACAGCAATCGAGCCTGATTTCTGTTCACTTGGAACAATCAAAATTCGAATGAATTAAAAAATGTTTCGACTACCTCATCTCCTAAGTAATTAATTCAATTTCTCTTCCAAATTAATCAAATATCCTATGGATCTTTGGTTCAAGGTAAACCCCCAAAACTCTTGCCTTGCAAGGATTTCAGCTTTCCACTAGAATCAAATTAAAGCCTGATCACTTACTCTGTTGCGTCAGGAATTTTGGCTAGCGTTTTAGACTTTTATACTCAAAAAAAGCCATACTCTCAGTAAAGATGCGTAGGCTTGCCTCTAGCGAGCAAAACGACAAAAACTGTAGTATCCCTTCCAAGGAGGAATTCAAAATGGTTTATCGCATCGATCCGGACGATGTGGGTCGCAAGCTGATTCGCACTCGTGACGATGAAGCAATTGATCCCTTCACTGGCATGAAATATTACCTGGCTCCTAAGCCTGAACCGACAGGGCCGCCGAATTTTCTCATCTTCCTCGCGATCGCCCTGGTCATTGTGTTGCTCTAAAAAGCCGACATAACCTGCCGAGGCACTGTAGCACCGCTACATCTGGTATGGCCCGTAGGTCAAGGTTTGAGCGTGGAACCCCCGCGTTGCGGAGGTTCCACGCCTTATAAATGTCCTAACGCAAAAGCGTAGCGCTATAATTCGCCAGGCGGAATTGTCAGCTAAGCGGCGATCGCCCCTGCCCATGAAGGAGGAGCGATCGCCCTTAAGGAGAACCACACAATCAGCTATCCTCTTTGAGGATGACGTTTACTGGCTTGTGCAGCTTTACGTATCGAAGCTGGCAGGCATTATTGAGCGGAGGGATACACCTCGTCTGCAACTAGGACAGGTTCCTCGGTGTATTCTGCTTCGATTTCTCTTTGCAGATCTAAATCCCAGGTGAGGTCATAGTCACGCTCAAAGTCGGCAGAGACATAGGGACGAAGCGTTCCCGTGATGACAACCTCCTCGTCTTCGTCAATCGCTAGCCCAGGCGTCAAACCAACGACTAAGACCTCTTCTCCGCCCAGCAGCTGCTCTTCCTGAATAGTAAAGGTATCGCTCGACCAAATTTCGCCAATGACGCCAGTGACGGCAATTCTCTCGCCGTAGTAAGCCTCTGGCTCTTCGCTAAGTTCTTCTGGGTCGGGTGCAAACGCGATAGATTGGGCTACAATTGCAGGCCGATCTTCGTAGTCGGCGTAGAGATCGTCCTCCAGATCAATCCCGAACTCATCTTCGAACTCGACAAGCACCAGTTCCCGCACTTCACCGGTCACCTGGACGCTCTCGGTAGGCTCATCGTCGGGCAGGAGAAAAGGTTCGCCGGAAGCGTTAAATACGATGACTTCTTCACCGCCGAATAGCTGATCGTCCTGCAGCAGAAATGCGCTTTCACCAACTGCCGCTTCTGCTTCACCACGGACCGATACGGTTTCGCCGAGGTAGTCTTCGACGTCTCCGGTTAGTTCTCCCAGGCGAACGTTGTATGTTTCGGCGATCTCTGCAGGCTCTTCAACCGTCTCTTCAACTGCCACTTCGGGGTTAACGCCTGGCTCTTCGGCAACTGGCTCATTGCATGCACCCAGGGAGGCTGCGGTTAATGTTAGGGCGATCGCACCCATCTGAACCTTTCTGTGAAGGAGATAATCTAGCATTCCCATAGATATAAAACCTCAAATGAACTACACTTTTAATTAGGAGAAAAAACGATAGATATCGACGATTGAGACCGTACTCACACAAAGCAATGCCGGATGAGGCTAGTTACTGGTTGACCGACAAAACTTACGAACCGCTGCCCGGAAGCCCTCACCCTAGCCCTCTCCCGAAGGGGGAGGGAACAGGAGCATTGGTTCAGCTCCCCTCGCCCTCTGGGAGGGGGGTTGGGGGTGAGGGCCACAAACTTTTGTCAGTCAATCAGGGCCGGTTAACAATCATCCGCTAATACCAATTTTGCATGAAGACGCATAGGGAAGGTCCGGGCAGTCAAAGGGCTTAAGCTCCTTGCTGTGTGCGGCTTCACAGAAAAACGGTATAACTTCATCCGCCAATTGTTCAGGCTCTGGATTACTTTGGCCTGTTAGGGTTCATCAGCGAATGACTGACAGCGCTTAGACTGAACTTTGGCAAAACATGCTAGAAGAAGCGCTACACTTGCCCAACACTGACCGTTTTTTCTACTGATTTGACTGTATCCAATAATATTGCACAGTCTTACTTAGATACATCTATCCCCCGGCTTATCTGCCGCTCAGGCTAAAGTCGAGTTTTAATTTCCTCTTCAGTTTTTGGGTTGAGAAACTATCAGGAAATGCGAGCCTCACCAATGCTGGTATCATTTGCTCTGACAACTAACACGTTGAAAAGGCTCATATCTGTGCCCGCCGGAAAGGGTAAATTAAACGAGCCACTGGATTGTGGTAATGGCCCCAGATCAACTATGCGTTTGGAAAGATCGCCGTTGATCGTGAGATAGGCACGAAGATCCGTACTATCGGCGTCGGTCTGGAAATTCTGAAAGGTAATGGTGCCGTCTGCACCAGCAATGACGGCAATTCCCAGATTGCCAGTTGTCTCGTGGCCTTCTAAACCAGAAAACATGCTCATGAATTCCGTCTCCGCGACTTGGACTACATCGTGACAGCACATCTGACAGTCTAGCCTACTGTAGCGTCGCGGTTTATGGCCCGTAGGGCTAAGGTTTGAGTGTGAAACCTCCGCGACGCGAGGGTTCCACACCGCATAAAAATTGAATTCCTGTCAGGGAACAGCCAGTGTATCTAATAATTTTTCCGGCCTAGAGCATACTAAAAAAGATGTGAAGAAGTCATAAAGACGGCTTGAAGTGCTCATGTAGAGAAGGTGAAGAGAGCGTAAGAACGGATGACAGAACCAGGTCGAGATGGGAGTATGACTAGGTATCTACACGGGCACAGGCTGGTAAGCGTATCTTCTGTCGCTGCCGTCTGCCCAAGGCAAAATGTTCGACATGAGAGACGACCGCAGGCTACGGAGGGTAATAATGCTAGGGCCAGGGCTACAGGTGATGGGAGGAATTTCCTCTGTAGAGCGCCTGCTGGTCGCCTATCCACCCAATGGAGTTGAGTATGTTCACATATCAACCCTGGAGGACGGGTCCGTATTTCGGAAATTACGGGTTTTTGCGATCGCCATCTATCGCCTCACAAAGCGCCTGCTCCAGCGGGATGTCGATCTCGTCCACATCCACTTCTCCAAGCGGGGGAGCACCTTACGCAAGTCCATCCTAATGGCGCTGGCGCTAGCGGCACGCAAGCCCTGTATCTTACATGCCCACGGCAGCGAATTTCGAAGCTTTTTCCAATCTCTACCTTTCCTTCTGCAGGGCAGCATTGCCTGGCTGTTTCGCCGCAGCCGTCGATTCATTGTCTTATCCGAGAGCTGGCGCACGTTCTACCAAGATGCGCTGCGCCTGGATGCTCATCAGCTCGTGGTGCTGCCCAATCCAGTTGAGCTGCCGCCCCAGGTGCCCGACCGGGCTGACGGCGATGGGGTTCGCTTTGTGTTTCTAGGGCGAATTGGGGCACGGAAGGGAGCCTTTGACCTAGTCAACGCGTTTGCGCAGGTGCAGTCCTCGGCTTCTCGCCCCGTTCATCTGACCCTGGCGGGGGATGGGGAAGTGGAGGCGGCACGGCGGCTGGTGGCCAGCCTCCAGGTAGAACCGCAGGTCGAGGTGCTGAGCTGGGTTGACCCCGAACAGCGGGATGCCCTACTGGCCGCATCCCATGTTTTTGTGCTGCCGTCCCGCAATGAGGGGCTGCCCATGTCCCTGCTGGAGGCAATGGGCTGGGGGTTGGCAGTTATCACGACCCCAGTCGGCGGCATCCCGGAGGTGGTAACTGACGGCATTAACGGCTTGCTGGTATCTCCGGGCAATGTAGACGAGTTGGCGGCAGCGATGCGATCGCTCGTTGAGAATCAGACTTTCCGCCAAGAGCTGGGAGTACAGGCCCGGGCGCGGGTCGCCCCCCTAGACATCAGGAACTACGCCAAGGTTCTCCAGCAGGTTTATGACAGTGCCTGCCTGACCTGGTCTGCGCCTCCCACAGCGCAACCAATCCCGGCGAGCGATGACTAATGCGATCGCCCTGCACCCGCAGCCAGTGCGTATTCAGCCCACTGGACTAAGCCCTACCCATCAAGCCATACGGTTCATGCAAGCTAGCCTCCCGTTCAACAAACTCAAGTGGTACTGGCACCGCGTTCGAGCGATGTCTGCTGCTGAAGTAATGGCACGGGTAGAGTTTGCGCTAAAAAAGCGGCAGTGGCGGCAGCGGGAGCAGTGGGTTGCGCCATCGCCTGACTTGAGTCGGTGGCTGGATCAGCGCGATCGCTGGCAGGTGCCGCCCTTACCCCAAGACGGTCCCGAAATCACCGATCTGCTGGCAGAAGCGGATGCCTATCTGCAGGGAGACTACTGCCTGCTTAATCTCCGTTTCCATGAACTGCCCTTCGATTGGCACCGCGACCCGCAGACGGGAATGCGTGCCCCCCTAGCCTTTGGCCCAGACCTGAACTATCGCGACCCCCGGGTGGCCGGGAACTTCCGCAACATTTGGGAAAAGAATCGACACCACCACCTGACCATCCTGGCGACCGCCTACGCTATCAGTGGCGACGATCGCTACGCCAGCGCTGTGGAGTCCCAAATTCAACAGTGGCTTGACCAGAATCCAGTCCTCACCGGGATTAACTGGACCAGTTCCCTAGAGGTCGCCATTCGGCTGATTGGCTGGGTGTGGATTGAACGCCTGCTGCGGGGGAGTGGCAGTGGCGATCGCCTGTTTGGGGCAGCGGGCCTCCTCTGGCCCTCTATCTACTGGCACCAGTGGATGCTGGCGCAGCACTATTCCCACGGCTCGTCAGCCAATAATCATCTGGTAGGCGAAATGGCCGGACTGCTGATTGCGGCCCTAGCGTGGCCGGTATTTGAAGCATCCAACCAGTGGCAGGCTCTAGCCTCCAGCATCCTAGAGCGGGAGGTGGAGCGCCAGACCTACCGCAGCGGTCTGAACCGCGAGCAGGCTTTTTCCTATCAGATCTTCGCCCTGGAGTTTTTTGTGCTGGCGGGCCTGGAGGCGGAGCGCTGGCGGCGATCGCTGTCAGATACTTATCGCACTTGGGTAACGCGCATGCTGGAAGTGTTGCCCGCCCTAGTAGACGTGGGAGGTAACCTACCTGCCTATGGCGATAGCGATGACGGCAAGGTACTGGTGCTGCGCCCCATGCAGGCGTCGCGGCTAGACTGGCTGCTGCGGATTGGCCACATGTGGCTGGGGGCACAGGTTCCCCTCCCGTCTGGAGACTCAGGACGGCTCGCAGCGACCCTGCTCTATCCCGAGAGTGCAGGTCATGGACAGCCGGACCCAACTCCAGGCCCAGTGGCGGAAGCGGCGTCGCCTAATCTCGCTTCGGTCGGCTTTGAAGACGCCGGACTGTATGTGCTGGCATCCCACCGGGGGCAGCCAGACGAAGTCTTCTGTCTGGCTGATGCTGGTCCGCTAGGATTTCTATCTATTGCCGCCCACGGCCACGCCGATGCTCTATCATTTAGCCTGAGCGTGGGCGGTGTCCCGGTCATCGTCGATCCGGGCACCTACGTCTATCACTCCGAGCCCCACTGGCGAGACTACTTCAAAGGCACCAGGGCACACAATACGCTGACGGTTGACGGTGAAGACCAGTCAGAACCAGGCGGCGCTTTCCTCTGGCTGCGCAAAGCCAATACCGTGGTGCAGCGCTGGGAACCAGCTGCCGCAGGGGGGGATCTCGTGGCAGAGCATGATGGCTACTGTCGCCTGTCAGAGCCGGTCATGCATCAGCGCCAGCTTTGTCTGCGCGATCGCCAACTGTCCATTGTGGACACGGTGCGGGGAGCGGGGGCTCACAGGCTGGAGTGGCGGCTGCATTTTGCGCCTTGGTGCTCGGTGACCCTGGCGGGTCAGAGCGGTCGGGTAGCCTGGGCCACTGGGCAACTCCGGCTCGACCTAGACCATCAGCTGGACTGGCGGGTGGTTGAGCAGCAGCCCGATGCGGGCTGGTATTCTGCCGGATTTAATCTCAAGGAATCAGCTCCGACCCTGATTGGAACGTTGCAGGCCCCCGTACCCCTGACCCTGAAGAACCAGATAGAGGTGACGCCATGAGAATCAGCATTTTTGGTCTGGGCTACGTTGGCGTAGTGACAGCAGCCTGTCTGGCACGGGATGGCCATGAGGTCATCGGCGTAGACGTGAACCCCAACAAGGTGGCCTTGGTGAACGATGGCAAATCCCCCATCGTCGAGCCTGGCCTTGACCAGTTGCTGACGGACGGGGTGCGATCGGGCCGCATTCGGGCCACGACCGACGCGGATGAGGCCGTTTGGGCGTCCGATGTCTCCTTGATTAGCGTCGGCACCCCCGCTACCGACCGGGGCGAGCCGGAACTTGGCTATGTCTTCAACGTGTGCAAGGAGATAGGTGCCGCTATCTATCGCAAGTCGACCTCCCACGTAGTTGTGTTGCGCAGTACGGTGCCGCCAGGGACGCTGGCGCAGTGCGCGCACCTCTTTCGCGAAACCGCCCGCGTCAACTCCGTTCATCTCGCCTTCAACCCCGAATTCCTGCGAGAAGGCAGCGCCATCAGCGACTACGACCAGCCGCCTTACACCATCATTGGCACAGACGATGCCATCGCTGAGCAGACGGTGCGGCAAATGTACGCCGCTGTGGATGCCCCCGTCATCGTTAGCCTGTCCGCTGTCGCCGAGATGGTAAAATATGTCGCCAACACCTGGCATGCCACCAAGGTTGCCTTCGCTAATGAAATCGGGCGCATTGCTAAAGGGTTTGGTCTAGACGGTCGCGACGTGATGGACATCATCGTGCAGGATACCAAGCTAAACGTTTCGCCTACCTATCTGCGTCCTGGCTTTGCCTATGGCGGGTCGTGCCTGCCCAAGGACGTAAGCGCTCTGCTGGCCTGCGCCCGCCGTATGGATGTGGATGTGCCCATGCTAAGCACGCTGCCGCTGACCAATCAGCTACAAATCGAGCTCTCGGCTCAGGAAGTCATGCGGCTGGGGGCGCGGCGAATTGCGGTTCTGGGGCTGGCCTTCAAGCCTAAGACGGATGATCTGCGCGAGAGCCCAGCCGTGCTCCTAATCAAGCGACTCATTGGAGAAGGCTGCGAGATTAAGATTTACGATAGAGCAGTGCATCAAGCCTGGCTGGTAGGAACTAACTTGGCCTACATTCAGCGCAATATTCCCCATTTTGAAGCTCTACTCGTGGCAGAACCGGAGGCGGCGATCGCCGATGCAGAGCTAGTCATTGTCACCCACGCGACGTCGGAAATCCGACAACTGCTGCTGAGTGCCCCCAAGGGAACCCGGGTTTTAGATTTAGCAGGCGTGTTCACCGAACCAGTCGAGGATATAGAGCGTTATGGCATCACCTGGTAAAGTCCTGATCATGGTTGAAAACCTACCCGTTCCATTCGATCGCCGGGTTTGGATGGAAGCGACGTCGTTGAAAAAAGCTGGCTATCACGTTTCGGTGATTTCCTGCATGGACGACACCTATAATCAGCCATATGAGGAAATTGAAGGCGTTCATATCTATCGCCATCCGCTTCCGCCAGAGGTGAGTTCGGTGGGGGGGTACCTGCGGGAATACGCCGCTGCCTTGCTGTGGGAGTTTCGTCTGGCCCACAAAGTTTGGCGGGAGCAGGGGTTTGAGGTCATTCACATCTGCAATCCCCCTGATCTGCTGTTTACGGTTGCCGCCTGGTTCAAGTTCTGGAAAGGGGTGCGGGTTATTTTTGACCATCACGACCTCAACCCCGAGCTGTATGAGGCGAAGTATGGCCGCCGCGATATCTTTTACTACGGACTGCGCTGGGCCGAGCGGCTTACCTTCGCGACGGCAAATGTGGTCATCTCTACAAATCAGTCCTATCGAGATATGGCCCTTAAGCGGGGCGGTAAAAAATCGGATGAGGTATTTGTGGTGCGCAGCGGGCCAGACCTTGCTCGCTTTCGTCCCGTCGCCCCCAGCGCTGACTATCGGCGCGATCGCACCTATTTAGTGGGCTATGTTGGCGTCATGGGGGAGCAGGAGGGCATTGAGTATCTTCTAGAAGCGGCGCGCCACCTGGTTCATCATAAGCAGCGGCAAGATATTCAGTTTGTGCTGGTGGGCAGTGGCCCCATGCTGACATCGCTGCGGCAAATGGCGAAGGATTTGGCTATTGATGAGTATGTTGAGTTTACGGGACGGGTGTCTAACGAAGAACTGCTGGCCCGGCTCTCTAGCTGCGATATTTGCGTCAACCCCGACCGCAAGAACGCTCTCAACAATCTCTCGACCATGAACAAGATCATGGAGTATATGGCGCTGGGCAAGCCCATTGTGCAGTTTGATTTGCTGGAGGGGCGGCGATCGGCGGCAGAGGCTTCTCTCTATGCCGACCCTAACAACGCCGTTGACTTTGCTGAAAAAATCGAAGCCCTGCTGGCCGATGAGGAACTGCGATCGCGCATGGCGGCAGAGGGGCGGCGACGCATGGTAGAAGACCTGGAGTGGCGGCACCAGATCCCGAAACTGCTGCAGGCATACACTCGGGTCACTCAGCAGGTGAAGTCGGTTGCACCCCTGGCTAGCCCAATGGAAGTGATTGATTAGCTGGACAAGGCCAAGGAACCGAAATAGTCTTTCGGGTTCTTCCCCCGTTCTTCGTTTGAGTCTGTTTCTGCCAGGATTCTTGATGGAGCATTCCCCCGATATGGTAGCTGAGCCTGTCACTACATCTTCCCGCAAAGATCTCGTTTTCTCAGGTCCGGTTTTTCTCATTGGTATGCCCCGCTCCGGGACCAAGCTGCTGCGTGGGTTGCTAAACGGCCATTCTAAAATTCGCATCCCCATGGTCGAAACAGAGTTCTTGCCCTATTGGGTGCGACGCTGGCCTGACTACGGCGACCTGTCGCAGCCTGAGAATTTTGCCCGGTTTTACCAGGATGCGATTCGGCTTCCCTATTTCCTCCACATCAAAGCAGGAAGTCCCATCATTCCGCAGGAGGAGTGGTTCAGCCGCTGTCACGACTTTTCTCCCGCAGGCGTATTCGAAGCCTTGATTCGCCATAAAACCGGCGTCGAGTGGGGGTCGGGGCTGATTTGGGGCGACAAATCCCCTTCCTATATCGGCCACCTGAGTCTGCTGAAGCAGCTCTATCCCCAGGCCCGATTTATTCACATTATTCGCGATGTGCGAGACTACTGTCTCTCCTGCCAAAAGGCTTGGGGCAAGCAACCGGTGCGGGCGGCGCAGCGGTGGGTCGATGGCATCACCAAAGCCCGTCAAGATGCCGCCACCTTTGCGGAGGATTATCTCGAAATTCACTACGAAGCTCTGGTCGAACAAACCGAAGCTGTTCTTGGGCAGTGCTGTGAGTTCCTAGATGTGGAGTTTGAGCCGAGTATGGAACAGCACGCCCGTCTGACGGAAGGCCGGGGCGACGCGAAGGGCTACACGTCAGTCAAGCAGGACAACACCCGCAAGTATCAAACCCGCATGGCTCCCCGACTGGTAGAGCGTATTGAGGCGATCGCCGGATCCGTCCTCCGCTCCGGTGGCTATGAGATCACCTACAACGGGCCGTCGGTGCGGGTGCCTCGCTGGCAGTTGGCCTACTATCAGCTTCTCGACGGCATTCACCTCGTCATATCGGGAGCCGAGGGGCGAGGCATCCTGGGGTCTTTAGCGTTTCAGTGGCGATACTTTAGAGCATCGGGAAATCGCAACTGACCTCCCGTTCGGGCCAACCATCGTGAGTGCTTGAGCAAATTTAAATAAGTAGGTCGGCACAATTAAATTCATGTTAGAAAACCGGGGGAGGCACACCCCAAGCAAATAACTTTGTTTCACTACTTAAAAGGATCAGGGGCATGGGCATTCGGCAGGGCATCCAGGCTGCTCTCAAAATTCCGGATCTAATCATTCTGCTAGTCAAATTCAACCTGCACGGGGTCGAGTACGGCAGACATTTGCGGGGCAATCAGGTTTATGTGAAAAACGTCGGTACAATCCGGCTGGGGAACTGGGTGAGCCTGAAGTCGTTTCGGGGTGGGTCCATTCACCGGACCTGTCTGTATACCCACTGTGAAGATTCAGTGATTATGGTGGGTGACCACTGCCATCTCAGCGGCACGGTGATCCACTGCCGCACTACTGTCACTATTGGGGACCACTGCATGTTTGCGCCGGGGTCCAAAATTATGGACAACGACTCTCACCGCATTTCGATTGACGTGAAGGAGCGGCGTCAGCCACCCGCCAGTGCTCCAGTCACCATCGCTGATAATGTCTGGGTCGGCATGAATGCGCTCATTTTGAAAGGGGTAACGATTGGCGAAAACGCGATTGTGGCAGCTCACGCAGTAGTTACCAAAGATGTGCCCAAGAATACGCTGGTGGCGGGTAACCCCGCTCGCATTATCAAGGAACTTACCGACTAATGCAGGGATGAGTGCCTGGACACAGATAAAAGCAAGTGGGGTGTGCGTCCCGCCGGGGGCGCACACCACCATAGCCTCGTTTATGGTGTGACTACCTACTGATCAATCAGGCGGGATCAATTAGGCGATCGCTCCATCCCGATGGGAGAAAGGATGAGCCACGTCAATCCCCGTCTCCTGCCCTTCGGAGAACTTGGCCAAATCATTGGCTTTGCCCAGCTCTTCCTCCAGCACCTGAATTGCGCCCGCAATACGCAGCAGCGTTTCACTGACGCTGGCCTGCTTGGTTTCTAGCTCAGTGAGGAACTTACGGCCTGAATCATACTCATTTTTAAGCTCGGTCAGGCGGTGCTCAAGCTGGCGCTGTAGCGTCATCGTCGTTGTCATGACTACCTCTTCGGTCATAGGTCTATCCCTCTTAGCAGGCATCAGCGCGGCAAACCGGACGCGTTTTTCAGAAATTTCACCCGCAAGCACGGGTTCCCAATTTTTGATGTTTCTTTAATTATGGCGTTACGCTTTCGCGTTAGGACGTTCAAGCGGTGTGGAACCCCCGCGACGTGGGGGTTCCACACTCAAACCTTAGCTCGTAGGGCTATAGTTGAACAGGATTATTTTCCTGAGAGTATGCGCCTCAACCGGGGGCGCACACTCCCATAAGCTGTGAATTTACGAATGGGATGGGGTAAGCTATGATACTGCTAGCCTGATTTAGGTGTTTTCACAGACGCCTGGTTAAAGGCTCACCCAAGTTTTTGGGATGCGAAATTCATGGTAAAGGTAACTGTGGAAACACTAGGTAACAGGGTGCAGCTCGACCAACCCGCAAAGCTCAGATCTTTTGGGTCCAGAGAATATACGGCAAGGATGCAGAACGGTGGGAACGAACTGTTTCCCAAAATGGTCGAATACTGTTGAGCTCTTCGTTGAAGCAATTATTTGGCATCGCTGCGCGATGAATTGGCATCAGCGAGCAAGCAAGAATTTCAGGTTTACCCAAACATGACGAAGCGGCTAATCATAGCGACTCTGACAGGGGTGTTGTCATTTACCGGTCATGCCCCCGGGCTGACCCAGGCGAGTTTCGATGAGAGGGGGCAGACAGCGCCAATCAGGCCAGCCACCGAGCTGGGTGCTCCGGCTCCGGCCTATGAAGATCTCTACACCCTGGGTGGGGGCGATCGCGTCTTTATGGATGTGTTTAACCTACCCGAATATAGCCGTGAATATGATGTGCTGCCCGATGGCACCGTCAACCTACCCCTCATTGGCACGGTTTACGCCGAAGGCAAAACCCTGGCAGAGCTGGCTGCTGAAGTGGAAATTCTCTACGGGCGCTACATCAAGGTGCCTGCGGTCACGTTTGATTTACAGCGCCCCCGATCGCTTCAGGTGGCGATCGCCGGAGAAGTGCGGCGTCCGGGGTCCTACCCGCTGACCATTGATCCCCAACCCCGAGAGGGGGCCAGTTCGCCCACGGTTCCCACCGTAACCCGCGCAATTCAAACGGCAGGAGGCATTACCGAATCTGCCAACATCCGCAGCATTCAGGTTTACCGCCCCAACCCACAGAATCCTAACGAAGGGGAACGGATCGAGGTGGATTTGTGGCAGCTCGTTCAGGCCGGTGATCTGAGCCAAGATTTGCCGCTGCGCGACGGTGACTCCATCGTTGTGCCCGAGGCCAATGACCTGCCCGCTGGGGATGCCCTCACCCTGGCCACTGCCAACTTCTCTCCTGACACCATCAACGTCTACGTTGCTGGCCAGGTCGATAATCCCGGGCTGATTGAGCTAACTCCAAACACCACCCTAAACCAGGCCCTGCTGGCAGCCGGGGGGCCAACCGCGATCGCCGCCAGACGGGTAACGCTGGTGCGGCTCAACCCCAACGGCACCGTCACAGAACGCCGCATCCGGGTAGATTACGATGAAGGGGTCAACGAAGAAACGAATCCAGCGCTGCGCAATAATGACGCGATTTTGGTAGAGCGCTCGACCCTGTCTCGGGTGACCGAAACCATTGGTACCGTGTTCTCGCCGTTCGCCAGCTTCCTGAACGTGTTCAGAATCGTCGAGATCATAGACGAAGTTACCGAAGACAATGAGTTCGACGTCGACAACGATGACGATGATGACGACGACGATGACCCGCAGAATGAGTGAGAGGGAGATGACGAGTAGCGCGAATAAGTGCCGTTCCAAAGGCTAATGACCTGAGGGTTGAAACAGACTTATTTTCTTGGGGTGTGCCCCCCCAGTAAGGGTGCGCACCCCCATAAGATGGAGTTAACTGTGCTCGAGCACTTAAATCGTCTTTAAGGAAAGCTTCAACAGCAGAAAGGGGAGCAGGCATGGACAAGGAAGCGACAAGCCGATCAGGGCTAGATGTAGAGTTGGGAGGCGTTGTCGGCCTCGTGCGGCGGCGCTGGCTGCTGGCAGTTGGGGTGTTTGTGGCGACAGTGGCGATCGCCGGGGTGGCGGCTACTCTGGTGGAGGAAAGCTACCGGGCCAGCGCCAAGCTCCTGTTCCGTACCGACCGGACGGCAAACCTGACAGGCGTCGGCGAAGGGGTGAGTGAGCTTGATCCGCTGGTGCGGACGCAAAACCCCCTGGTAACAGAAGTTGAGGTAATGACGTCAAGGCCGCTGCTGCAGCAGGTGGTCGATGAGCTGGGCTTAACCGGGCCAGGCGGCGACCCTCGGGGTGCAGGCAGTATCCGGCGACAGCTTCAGGTAGAAGTTTTGGGCGGCGCAGACGTTCTCCGAGTCAGCTATGAGGGGGACGATCCGGAGGAAGCGGCGGCGATCGTCAACAAGCTGGCCGAGGTCTACATCGAGGCAAATAGGATCAGCAATCAGGCCAAGGCTTCCCAGGCGCGTGAGCTGCTTGAGAGCCAACTGCCTCAGGCAGAAGCGTTTGTCCAAGAGTCGGAGGAGGCGCTGCGGAACTTTAAGGAAACCAATGGCGTTATTGCCGCCATCGAGCAGGAAGCAGAATCGATGGTGCGGGCCATGCAGGACATCGATACGCAAATCCTCAGTACCCAGGCAGCTCTAGAAGAGGCCAGTACCCGAGTCGAGGAACTGCAGCAGCAGCTCGGGCTGGGGGTGGAGGAAGCGCTGGTAGTGAGCGATTTGAGCCAATCCCCCGGAGTGCAGGGCGTTTTGCAGGAGCTGCAAGAGGCAGAGCGATCGCTAGCCAGTCAACGGGGCTTCTACACGGATGAGAGCCCCAGCGTCATCGCGGCTAAGGGTGAAGTGGAATCGCTGCAGGATCTTCTGGGCGAGGAGATTGCCCGCGTAGTGGGCAGACAGGCAGGGATACCGTCGAGCTATATCCAAACAGGGCAGACACGCCAGAGCCTAATCGCAGAGTACTTAGCGTCTGATGTTGCCCGTCAAAGCCTAGCCAGCCGTTTGGCAGCCCTAAACGGCGCTCAGGCCGCCTATCGATCCCGCAGCGACGTGCTGCCCCGACTGGAGCAGCAGCAGGCGCAGCTCCAGCGAAAGCTAGAGGTCGCCCGATTGAACTACCAAACTCTCCTGCAGCGGCTGCAGGAGCTGCGGGTGGCAGAGAATCAGGTAGATGGCAATGCCAGTATCATCGAACCAGCGGAAGCTCCCAACCGGCCCCAAACCAGGCAGCAGACGATCATTATTCTGGTCGGTGTCCTCCTGGGTATCTGCTTCGCAGCGACGGTTGTCTTTATCTTTGAGCTAGCCGACGGAGAGGCCCAGCGGCAAATCAGAGCGGCAAGAAGACAGTCTCTAGGGCCTGTCGAGCATTCCCAGGGCTGACGGGAATAATGGGTAAAAACACTGGCGATTTCCCAGTACTTTACAAAAGCTTCAAGGAACGGAGTCAAATCTCACCGTAACAACATAGAGTTGCCCAGGCATGGCTGTCATAATTGCCTAAATGATGGCGGCATTGACTGGTTTCGAGCAGAACGGTTGTGTCAGACCGCAGCAAAGAAAGCAGGTGTAAGTGCTTGAGCGCTTTAATTGCACTTTTTTGGGGGGGCGTCCCCCAAAAAATAATATTATTTAACGACTTATCGGTCGCTGGGGAATGGGAGCAAAGGATATGAAGCACACCGTAATTGCCATTGGGTTAGATGCTGCCGACCCAGAGTTGCTGGAGCGGTGGATATCCGAGGGGCATTTGCCCCACCTCGATCGGCTCCGACGGCAGAGCGGCAATGGCGAAATTCGCAACACAGTTAACCACGCTGGGCAGGCTGTGGAAACCTGCTCAACTGAGCGGCTGTGGACGATGACCTGGACGAGTTGTCTGCCCGACAAGACGGGCTTCTGGGACACGTCGAAGTTTTACCCCAAAAGCTACCACATCAGCCGTGATGAGCTGGAGATCGGCTGCGACTTCAAGGAATATCCCCCTTTCTATGCGTTTTTGGGAGAAGATCGGCGGGTCGCGGCCTTTGATTTACCGGCAACGGGGCTATCCGATCGGGTCAACGGGGTTCAAATTCTAGGGTGGGGCGGTCACTTCCCCTTCACGCCCAGCCATTCCCTACCGGAGCAGGCATTACCCGACCTCATTGCCCGCTACGGTCACAACGAGGTGCTAGACAACGACCACGGTCACTGGAGTGACAAAGCCTACGCCAACTGGCTACGGCAAGCCCTACAGGAAAGCATCGCTACCCGTTGCCAAATCAGCCTTGATTTCCTTCAGCAGGAGGACTGGGATCTATTCCTCATGACCTTCCCTGAAACTCACAGTGCCGGCCACGACCTATGGCACTTGAGTCAGGCTGACCATCCAATCTACGCCGCCTGTAAGCCCAAGTTTGCCGCCGATCATGACCCCATGCTAGAGGTCTTCCAGGCTGTCGATCAAGCCATTGGCCAAATCGTTGCGGCGGCCCCAGCAGATGCCTACGTGCTTTGCTTCGCCGTTCACGGCATGGATACCAACACAACCGACCTACTGAGCATGGCAATTTTGCCGGAGCTACTCTATCGGTTTAACTTTCCAGGTAAGGTCGGGCTGGCAGCGGGCAAACCCGGAACACCGCCACCGCCGGTCATTACCAAACCTCTACGGAGTTCCTGGCCCGCGCAGGTTTGGATGTGTACCCATGAACCCAATCCGCTGAGGCGATTTGTTCGCCAGTGGTTACCAAAGCGCTACCTACCCGATGATCATGCGGACGGGCTCATTCCGCCTTGGCGGCTAATGCGGCAGGGCGTGGATCCAGGCTGGATGCCAACCATGTGGTACAGCGCGCTTTGGCCCCAAACGAAAGCGTTTGCACTGCCGTCCTTTGCCGATGGGCATATTCGCATTAACCTGGCGGGGCGGGAGCATGCGGGTATTATTCCTCCAGAGGACTACAATAGCTTATGTGCCGAGCTGACCGATCTCCTATACGATTTGCGGGATGCTCGTACGGGGCAACCAGTTGTGTCTCAGGTTGTGCGGACGCGGCGATATCCGACTGAGGATGAGGACCGGGAACGTTTACCGGGGCCAGACCTGGTAGTTCTTTGGAATAAGCAGAATCCCATTGATGTGGCTGACAGTTCCCGCTGCGGACGCATCGGCCCCCTACCCCACCCCCGACCCGGTAGCCATCGCCCCACTGGATTCGTGATGGCAAAGGGTCCAGGAATCACCCCTGGCAGCAGCTTTCCAGAGGGGCAGGCGATCGATTTAGGACCCACTATTCTGCAACTGCTGGAAGTGCCCCTCCCAGATCATTTCGACGGCAGACCTTTGGAAGCGATCGCCCATGCTCGCACCTTAGCCAACGCTGGGGCAGGCTAAACCCATCCAATCCATCTACTTTTTGGTGCTCTCCGCTGATGAAGCCGACCTCTAGTCCATCTAAGCACCCATCCCCCCTTTTGCGACCCCGATGGTTGCGGACAAGGCTCATCTTGGTCGGAGTGCTGTGCTTAGTGGCGGTCCTGCTATACGGCAGTTTTCGAGCAGCTTATGGGGCCTACCGCAGCTACATGGGGCGTCCCCCCGACCAGGTCCATCTGTCGTGGGTCGCTGATCCAGCCAGGAGTTTCACCGTTCTATGGCATACCCATCGCCCCAATACGGCTTCCCTGATTGAATATCGGCGGCAGGGCGAAACCAAATGGCGGCAGGAGATTGGCATGATTCGACGGGCAACAACCACTGGTAGTCTGCACGAAGTCACCATTGCCAACCTCTTACCTGACACTGCTTATGAATATCGCCTCAAGGGCGACTTCTATGGCAATGTGTGGAGTGACGTCTTTCAGGTGCGGACTGCCCCTGCCGCTGGTCCGGCTGACTTTGATGCGGTCTATGTAGCCGATACGGGCCTAGTCGGTCGTCGAGACGGTTTGGCCACAGGCACCGCCCAGGTCGTGGAGGAAATCGCCAAGCTACGGCCTTTTCTAGTGCTAGCGGGGGGTGACTATGCCTACTACGATAAGGACCGGCGCTACGGTAGCCTGGATAAAACGATCGATGTCTGGTTTAACCAAATGATGCCCGTGTTCAGCCAGTCCCCGGTGATGCCCACCTACGGTAACCACGAGGCCATCCTTAAGGAGAATTACACCACCTGGCTAGAACGATTCGCCACTCCTGCTGGATTTGATCACCAACGCAACTATTCCTTTGATATTGGTAATGTTCATTTCATTTCTATCTTCGCGGTTTACGAAGAGCAAGGACTCAACCCGGAGGTACTGGCCTGGCTTGAACAGGATTTGCGAGCGGCGCAGACGGCAGGACAGGATTGGCTGATTCCATTTATGCATGTGTCGGCGTTTGCGGAGGGGGCTAGCCATCCCTCCAACCTAGCGCTGCGGCACCAGCTCGGTCCGCTATTTGAGCGGTTTGGGGTCAAGCTGGTGCTGTCGTCCCATGATCAGGCCTACGAGCGCACCTATCCTCTGGTGAATGTACCCGAGCAGAATCAGCCCACCACTCGCGACCTGTCCTGCTATCCCTTGGCCGAGGGCACAACTTGGCTGAAGGTGAGTCCGGGCGGTAAAGAGAGCAACAAAAGCAAG
Organism: Elainellaceae cyanobacterium; assembly: GCA_050331615.1. GTDB lineage: Bacteria > Cyanobacteriota > Cyanobacteriia > CAKZMO01 > CAKZMO01 > JAYKGU01. The sequence continues at coordinate 9,902 of JBHJGR010000086.1, read as the reverse complement.
AATTTTTCCATCTTTACAACCGATCCCTCTCCCTGGGTGGCGGTGCGCGACAATACCCAGCACGTATTTGCGCGGCTAGAGTTCTCAGCAGCGGGGACGTTAACGGTGGAGGTTTTTGGGGTCCAAGGGGACAATACCCCTCCTAAGCTAGTGGATTCATTTACGTACACCAGTGGACGCTGTGGGTAAACTATGCAGGACTCTAATTCTTCAAAGGGCAGCATCAATCATTCACCTGTGGGCGCGGATGGCAGCGGGGAGCAGCCGGAAGTATCGGTGATCATTCCGGCCTATAACACCGAGACCTACATCGAGGCAGCGATCGCCTCTGCCCTTAACCAGACTTGCACCAATCTGGAGGTTGTCGTGGTGGATGATGCCTCTACAGACCAAACCGCTGCTCTGGTGGCGCAAATTCCCGATCCTCGGGTGCGATTGATTCGGCAATCCCACAATCAGGGCGCGGCGGTGGCCCGTAATCGTGCCCTAGCGGCAGCCCGGGGCCGGTGGGTAGCCGTGCTGGACTCGGATGACTGGTATGCTCCGGAGCGGCTGGAGGTGCTGCTGCGGGAGGCGATCGCCGCTGATGTCGATATGATTGCCGATGACTTGTACTACATCCGAGACGGTGAATCAGAGCCGTGGACAACGCTCATCCGCCGCACCGGGGAACAGATTGATACTCCCCGCTTCATTGATGCCGCGGAATACGCTGCCAGCGATATACCTGGGCGACCAGGGCTGCATTTGGGCTTTACCAAACCGATGATCAAGCGATCGCTATTACTAACCCACCAGATCCGCTACGATGACGAGATTCGGTTGGGGCAAGACTTCTTTTTCTATCTTAAGTGTCTGACTCATGGAGCCAGATTCCTGCTGTATCCTCATGCATACTACTTCTATCGCGCCCGTCTAGGTTCTCTAGTGAGGAAAAGTCAGCTAGACCGACTGGAGCAAAATTGTCAGGGGCTGCTTAACCAGCTCGAAAGGCAGGTCGTGCGGCAAAATCCGGCTCTGACGGCAGCTCTTCAAGAAAAACTGAAGGTATGTCAGCGTAACCGAGCCTACTATCGGGTGGTTGAACCCCTGAAGCAGCGGCGGTGGGGGGCGGCCCTAAAGGCGGCGGTGCGCCATCCCTACTTTATTGTGCATGCCCTTTCCCCCAAAAACTTTGCAGCCCGTGCTGCAGGCCGGCGTCAGCGGGCGGCGCTCAACGCATCGTTAGCTGCCCGCTCCCCGACATCGTCGTCATCATCGCTTCCCCAGGACGTATCTAACCCGACAGACCCCTAGCCTCCCTAGGAGGAGCGAACCAGCTACTCTATTCGGCGGCAATTCCATACTATTGATGTATTCAGGCTTTGTAAGGAAGTTCCGATGGATTTACTGGTAGACAAGCAAGCAACCCCGACTGGCCCTAATCAGCTCTGCGCTGATCCCATTTTCATTTTGGGAATCATGCCCCGCTGCGGTACCAATTTTTTATATAACCTGCTGAGTCTGCACCCCCACTGTCACGGCGTTGGCATGCGCGATATGCCAGAGGATCACCTGCTGCTTAATGCGAATTTGCTGGAGCGCTATGCCAATAACGTGGCGAGCTTTTGGAGCCGCCATGGCCTCCGGGGCAAAGACGAACCCGACCGACAGCGCTACAACCAGGAACTACGGGATCAGCTGTTTGCATGCCTGGGGGAGGGGCTGGTGGCCTACCTCAACCACTTGAACCCAGACCCTGGGGTGAAGCCAGTATTGACTAAGACCCCCTTTGTGCGTAACCTATCCCAGTTTTTTAACCTGTTTCCTAGAGCCCGTTTAATTATTTTGGTCCGGGATGGGCGGGCGGTGGCCGAATCAAGCGTTAAGTCTTTCAACACGTCCTATGAGGTGGTGATGCATCGTTGGGCCGAGGCAGCCCAGGAGATTTTGGAGTTTGACCGGGTCCATCGCCACGTCAATGGCCAGTATCTCATTGTTAAATACGAAGATATTCTGGATCACCTAGAAGTAGAGATGCGCTCTGTCTTAAATTTTCTCGGCCTGAGCCCAGAGGCCTATAACTTTGATATGGCGGTTAACCTACCCGTATTTGGTTCTTCTGAAGAGTTTGCCAAGGCCCGGGAAGCGGCGATCGCCGACCCTGACCAATCGGGCTGGCAGGTGGTGAATAAGTGCAAGCAAAAGTTCAATCCCAAATCCCGCTGGAGCCACTGGTCTCCCGCTCAGCACTGTCGCTTCAACTGGATCGCGGGAGACTACATGGAGCAGTTTGGCTACGAACTGGAGCAGGCCAGCTCTGTCACAGGAGGCGTCCGTAATCGGCTGCTTGACCTGAAGTGGGCGAGCACCAGTTGGGCCATGGCCCAGGTCCATCGGTGGGAGCGGATTCTCTACGCCATCTATACAACGAAGCGCCGGTACCAGGATTTGCGTATGGAAAACGAAGATACCTCCTTTTGGATTAGCTAGAGCATCACCCATGCGCCTTCGTAAACGTCACCTGTCGCCCGCCGTTCTCGTTAGCAAGCTGCGCCAACCCGGTATGTTCTCTACCCTGCTGCGCGGGACGGGGATCGTCTTCATGGCGCAAGCTTGTGGTACCGGGGTTGGTTATATCCTGCAAATCTGCCTGGCTCGCTGGATGGGGCCAACAGAATACGGCTTCTATACCTATCTGATGGCCTGGACCTACATTGGGTCGATGTTTGCGGCGATGGGTTTCGGTCCTTCCCTGCTGCGCTTCGTGCCGGAGTATCACACCAAGCAGGACGAGGGCCGGCTCAAGGGGGTGATTCGCGGTAGCCTGGTGCTGACCCTTGGGTCGAGTCTCCTCCTGGCGCTAGTGGGCACGGGGGTCGTTCTCTGGCTCAACGCCAGCCGAGGGATTGACCAGATGACCGCCATCCTGCTGGCCCTGTGGAGCATTCCCCTACTGACGACAAACCGCCTAACCATCAGCGTCCTGCGGGGCATTCGCAAGATGGTGGCCGCCTACGCCCCCACTCGGGTGCTGCGCCCGACGTTAATTTTGCTGGGGTCTCTGGGAGTGTTTGCCGCCCAGGGCTATGATTCCCTCAGCAGTGCCGCGGTCATGGCGGTGACTATCGCTGCCCTCTTCATTGTGGAGGTGGTGGCCGGGTTGGTGGCGGAGCGATCGCTGTCCCACAACCACCAGGTCCGCCCCACCTACGACCTGCGGGGCTGGCTGCGGGTGTCGCTGCCGTTATTACTGATTGGCAGCTTTGTCAAAGTGCTCAAGCAAACTGACGTACTGATGATTGGCTTACTGCTCACCGCGGGCGATGTGGGTTTTTACAACGCGGCGGTAAAGACTTCAAACCTAGCCGGTTTCGCCCTGTCTTCGGTCAGCGGCATCGCCGCGCCGATGATTGCCGCTACCTATGCCGAGGGCAACCCGGTAAAGCTACAGCGGTTGATGAATCGGGTCAGCCAAATCGTCGTGCTGCCCTCCCTGCTGGTGACCATCGGCCTGGTGGTGCTGGCCCGACCGATTCTGTGGACCTTTGGCCCAGATTTTGTCCAGGCCCAGTGGTGTTTGATTATTCTGGCGATCGCCCAATTCATCCGGGCCTCCACCGGGCCGGCGGGCCACCTGCTGGAACTCACCGGCCACCAGGACGAAAGCGCGCGGGCGCGTGCCGGCAGCGCCTTCACCAACATTGCCCTCAACCTGATCGGCATCTCCCTATTTGGCATTGTTGGCGCGGCCCTGGCCACAGCCACGGCTATTCTGCTGGAGCGGGTCTGGATTGATCGACTGGTGGCTCGACACATCAGAATCAATGCCTCTGTCTTCTCGCAGTTGGCTAACACTTCCAATCCATCCGAAGTCGGTGAGTCGTCTGCAGCGCCCCAAGATCCTGACCCTAGCGATTCTGACCCTGGCAATCCTGACCCTAGCGATTCTGACCCCAAAGATGACCCCTGACCTTACCATGAATCCTCCCACTGATTTTGTCAGCGTTATTATTCCCACCTATAAGCGGCCCCACCTGGTGTCACGGGCGGTCCACAGCGCCCTGTCTCAAACCCTCGCCCATCTAGAGGTCGTGGTGGTGGTGGACGGCCCCGATCCAGAAGTAGAAGCGGTGCTGGGGGCGATCGCCGATCCGCGTCTACGGGTGGTGGTGCTGCCTCAAAACAGGAAGCTGGCTGGAGCCCGCAATGCCGGGGTCCGGGCCGCCAGAGGAACCTGGGTGGCCTTCCTAGACGATGATGACGAGTGGCTGCCCGCCAAGCTAGAGCGGCAGCTAGAGCTGGCGCAGCGATCGCCCCATGCTTACCCCATCATCACCACCCGCGTGATTAACCGCACCGCCCGGGGGGACCTCATTTGGCCCAAGCGGTTTCCCCAGCCTGACGAACCCTTGAGCGAGTATCTTTTTGTGCGCAACTCCCTGTTTCACGGCGAGGGGTTCATCCTGCCGTCTACTTACTTCGTCCGCCGCGAACTGCTGCTCAAGTATCCGTTTGAGCACAACAAGCACGAAGACTACGACTGGCTGCTGCGGGTGACGGCCCAGGAGGACGCAGCGGTGGCCTACGTGCCCGAAGCCCTGGCCATCTGGCACTCCCACACTGAGGTGGGGCGGCAGCGGCTGGGCCAGATCAGCAACTGGAAGTATTCCCTGGAGTGGATCCAGTCGGCCCGGGAGCGGGTCACCCCCCGCGCCTATGCCGGGTTTGTAATCACGCGAGTGGGGTCGCAGGCCGCCCTCGAAGGAGACCGGCAGGCGTTTTGGCCGGTGCTGCGGGACGCGATCGCCCACGGCCAGCCCCGACCGCTGGATTACCTGCTCTATCTGGGGATGTGGCTGATTCCGCAGCAGACTCGGCAACGGCTGCGATCGCTGGTTGCCAAGGTCAAGCCTGCCGCCAAGCCCACGTCTCCGTCGTCCAAATCAGTGTCAACGGTGTAGGAGGCCGATATGCTCACTCGTTCTGACCACAGCCCCTGGCTGACCCTGGAGCAGTTGTTCACGGTGGGAGCACTTTTCTTTTACTCGGGTGCTCTGCTGAAGGTCGTGCTGACGGGCGGTGCCAACGAAGGCGACCAGGCTAGCTACAACACGGCTATCGAGCAACTGCTGGCCCTGGGCATTTATGTCGTCACCTTTCTGCTGCTGCTGCTGCGCTGGAAAAAGGTGGTGGCTCTGCTCAGTCGCGATCGCTGGATATTGCTGCTGCTGCTGCTAACGGTGCTGTCCTACTTCTGGTCAGAGTTTCCCACCGTTACCCTACGCCGCACCATCGCCATTCTGGGTACCAGTCTTTTTGGCGTCTATCTGGCCTCCCGCTATAGCCTGGCCCAGCAGGTGCGGCTCCTCTGCTGGACGTTTGGCATCATTGCGGTGCTCAGCCTAGTTTTTGTGGTAGCGCTGCCCCAGTTTGGTGTTTCGGGCGGTCCCCACGATGGCGCGTGGCGGGGGGTGTTTGCCCACAAGAACGGCCTGGGGCAAAAGATGGCGGTGAGTACAGCAGTCTTTTTCCTGCTGTCGCTGGACCAGCGGCGCAAGCGCTGGGTGGCGTTGGGAGGACTGGGGCTGTCGCTGCTGCTGGCGGTTTTTTCTCGCTCGACTGCTGGTTTGGTGAGCGCGATCGCCCCGCTGCTGCTGGTGCCTGCCGTCCAGGCCCTGCGCTGGCGCGTCAAGCTCATGGTGCCCGCCCTGGTTGCCATTGTTGCCGGTAGCGGCATCCTGCTTTTCGCCATCACAGCTGCCCTAAATCTGCTGCTGACGGCTCTGGGAGAAGACCTCACGCTGACCGGGCGGCTAGACTTTTGGCCCTACGTCATCGAGAAATGCCTGGAGCGACCCTGGCTGGGCTATGGATATGAAGCATTCTGGCGCGGGCTGAACGGCCCCTCGGCCTACATTGCCTATGCCATTGGCGGAGCGACGCCGCCCACCCACGCCCACAATGGCCTGCTCCAGCTCTGGCTGCACCTGGGACTGGTGGGGGTATTGATTTTCCTGTTGGGCTACTGGATGACCGCCCTGCGGAGCATTGCCTGGATTCGCTTTAGCACGGATGCAGCTAGCTTCTGGCCCATCATTTTCGTGATGCTGATGGTGGCGTTTAACTTTTCGGAAAGCGCCATTCTGGAGTATAACGACCTGTCCTGGGTGCTCTATGTGTCGGTGGCGATGTCGGTGCTCTATCTGCCCGGGCCTGTGACCATTGGCGATCGCCCCGAAATAATACCGGCTCCCCAGGGGCCAGCCAACGCCCCTACCTAGTGCGTCTTTCTGCTCCAATTCCTATGGCCATGCCCACTCCTCACTTCATCTGCATCGGTGCCCAGCGAGCCGGAACCACCTGGCTTTACGAAACCCTGAGCCGTCATCCCGATGTCTTTCTGCCGCCGATTAAAGAGCTTCACTACTTCGACAGTATCGACCCCGACGCCCCCATTGGCTACCGCTTTCACCAGCGGGGCTACCGCCTGCGCCGCAAAGCCAAAACCTTTGCCAGGTCCCTGGCGCTGATGGGGACGGGGCGGGCACGCCATCCGGGCCTGCTGCTGGATTTCTGGCGGCACTACTTTCTGGGGGACGGCAGCGTTGATTGGTATCTGCGCCTGTTTCAGTCAGCGGCTCAGGCCGGTAAGGTCACGGGGGAAATCACGCCCGCCTACGCGCTGCTGTCGCCGCCCTATATCGCCCGCCTCCGCCAGCTCAATCCCGAGCTGAGGCTGATCTACATTCTGCGGAACCCCATCGATCGCGCCTTTTCCCAGGCCACTAAAGATCTCATTCGCCGCCAGCGGGTGCGAGCCGATCAGGTATCTGAAGCGGAACTGACGGCCTTTCTCAAATCAGAGGTTTGCTATGGCCGGTCTGACTACCTCACGACCCTGAAAAAATTCAGGCAGCACTTCGATGGCGATCGCCTGATGATTTGCTTCTTTGACGACATCAAGGCCAACCCCCAGGGGCTGATTAACCAGATTTGTCAGTTTATCGGGATCTCTCCCCTCCATCCCCAGACTCGGCTAAATACTCAGGTGAATTCCTCCTCCCACCTGATGGGCCAAATGCCGGAGGCGATCGCCACCCTGCTGGTTCAGCAATATACGCCCCTGCTGCGAGACCTGGCTTCTGAGGTGGGTGGGCCTGCCCAAACCTGGTATGCTCAAGCGCTGAGCTACTCGCCAGCAGCGGTCTCCCCGCCACCGTCCCAACTTTCTCAGTAGCGTCCAGTAATGACATTCACGTTTCAACTGCCCTGCCGTCTGGCCCTAGCCCTGCCCCTCTCGCTGCTGGCCCTGCTCCCAGAATGCGCCTTCCCGACGCGATCGGAAGCGCCCCCCCCAACTACCGCCACTCGCCCCAGCCCTCCCGACCGTTCAGAAGAGACGGCCCAGCTTGCAGATAGGGGGACTACTCCAGTATTTGCCGATGATTTTGAAAACGGGATTGCCGCAGAATGGCGGCGAGAAACCTGCTGTGACCACTCGGTTAGGGTGATGGATGCTCCCCAGCGATCGGGACGGGTGGCCCGGTTTGAAGTGCGCCGCAGCGACCCGAACGTTGCTGGCAACAAACGATCTGAAATTGCCCTCCGCCCAGAGCCCCGAGGCGAGGAGCGCTGGTATCGCTTCAGTACGTTTCTACCCGATGACTGGCAGCACGACCCGGTAGGCGAAATCATTGCCCAGTGGCACGGCGCACCCGACCTGGACCTGGGAGAAGGCTTTACCCAGGGGGGGCCGCCCCTCTCCCTGCACGTCAGCGGCAACCAGATGTATATCTTAAGCCAGTGGGACCCCAACCCGGTCACCTATCGCCGCGAACCTGCCCCCGGCAAAGGCTCAGAGCGGGTGTGGCAGGGGCGATTCCGCCGGGGCGAGTGGATTGACTGGGTCTTCCGGGTGCGCTGGTCCTACGAAGGGGATGGTCGGCTCCAGGTTTGGCGCAACGGTGAGCAGATTGTCGATCGCCAGGGACCCAATACCTATAACGACCAGCGGGGCGTATACTTCAAAATTGGCATTTACAAATACAGTTGGAAAAGCGCTCCCGACCGTTCGATAACGCAACAGCGGGTCGTCTTTGCCGACGATATCCATATCAGCCGCCGCTCCCTTGCCCCCAACGATGACGAGGACGATGATTAATCGGACGACTCTCCTACCCCTTTCCTGGCGTTCTCCCGCTGTCGGCTCTGGGCGATCGCCCCAAACGCATTGCGATCCCAAAACACCCCCTCGGCATAGCCCTGAATGGAGGCGTCCTGCTCAGCTAAATAAAGGCGCTTCTCCGCCAGGCAACAGTACAGTTCATCCCACTCGATGCCCACGTACTGCCGACCCAGCTTCTTCGCCACCACCGAGGTCGTTCCTGATCCTAGAAACGGATCGAGCACCACGTCTCCGGGGCGGGAACTGGCCAGTATCAGCTTAGCAATCAGCTTTTCTGGTTTCTGGGTAGGATGGTCGGTGTTTTCGGGCATGGACCAGAAGGGGACGGTGATATCGGTCCAGAGGTTGGAAGGATGGGTCAGGCGAAAGTTTCCGGCCTGGGTGCGGCTCCAGTCCTTGGGGCTACCGTTGACCGTGTAGGGGGCCATAACCTTACGCTTCAGCTTAATCGCCTCCACATCAAAGACGTACTCATTGGATAGGGTGCAGAACCAGATATCCTCGGACGCATTTTTCCAGTTTTTCGCGGCTCCCCGGCCTTTCTCCCGTTCCCAGGTGATGCGATTGCGGATATGGAATCGGGTTTTAAGGGTGTCAAAGACGGCGGGTGACGATTGCCAATCGGAGCAAACGTAGATGGATGCGGTCGGTTTAAGCACCGGCAGGAGACCATCAAAGCAGGTTTGCAGCCAGGTGGCGTAGCTGGCCAAGTCCTGTTTCTTGAAGCTGCTGGAATGGTAGGTTTTACTTAGGTTATAGGGCGGATCAACTACCAGCAAATCGACAAACTGCGGCGGCAGGCAATCAAAGGTTTCAAATAAATTTTGGTGAATGGTGCGGTTGAGTAACGGGTCAGATGGGGTCGGCTGGGTGAGCCGCACCAGCCGCTGGCTGTATTCAAGCTGCTCTGCTGCCGTGAGGGTCAGGGTCCGATTGTGAGGAGCTCGCTGGTTGTTCTGCACAAATCTACAGTTACTGCAATGGGGTTTGGGTCAAGTCCTGACAATTATACCCACAGGCAATGAATGAACAGAAATCGGCTACTCTCCAGCTATTGAAGCTGAATAGTCTTCTGAAGTAGCAGCATAATTGCCCCCACAACTACAAACGACAGCGTTACAAACAGCAGCATTAAATTAAGTCGCATATCTTTTCCTCTTCATCTCATTTGTTGCAGATTAGCTCAGTCGGTGGTGCTAAGACGTCCCTCTACAGTTCAATCGAACCATCTTTCATCTGCTGGGGTCGGCTGGCGCTTCGGGTGGGGGCTGGGCCGGTCGTCGTAGGGCAATGCGCGTTCCCACACAATATAGTCCGATCGCCAGGGCGGGCAGCATTAGCAGCGCGGCTACCCGTATCCAGGTGTACTGGTGCCACGACTTATGAGGTTGGTCCTCGCGGTTTTGGTTGGGATCAGGCATGGGCCTTATACACCTTATCAAGTAAATGCAGGGCCATCATCAGCACAAAGCCGCTGGCGATGATGGTGCCGATTCTTTGGCGATCGCCCCCCTCCAGCCCTTCAGGAATCAGCTCGGTGAACACCAGAAAGCCCATCGCACCCGCCGCAAAGGCCAGGGAGTAGGGCAGCAGTTGTTCAACACAAAATCCGTGGGACTCCCCCACCTCGGAACAGGTGGGGGAGGAAAGCGGGTGAGTCGATTCCCCTCGATGGGGATGAGACTCACCATCTCTTAGGCTACACATAGACCATTTGACCTCCTGACTAGCGTTG
>JBHJGR010000085.1:0-2774 GCA_050331615.1 Elainellaceae cyanobacterium | reverse complement strand
ACTACAAAGTGAAAACCAGAAATGGGGTGCAGATAACAAATGGCTCGCTGATACGCTCGGCTGTCTATGTAAAGGGTGGTCGTTCCTCCCCATGTCTGAAGCCAGCGGCTCCCCGACCACCCCTTACAAACCCCGATTTTCGGTGGGGCCACACCTCTTGACCGTCCTAGCGCAAAAGCGTAGGGCCATACGGGTCGGTGGCGGGCATCAGCCAATTGCGCAGCCAGCGGACGAAAGGGGGGGCGATCGCCTCTTGCGGCTGGCCTAGTGCCCGGTTATAGCTGGCGTAGGCTTCCCGGTAGCGGTTGAGCCCGTGGAGGGCAATGCCGCGAAACTGCCACGCTTCCGTGTAGTAGGGGCGCAAGGCCAAGGCGGCGTCGCAGCTTTGTAGCGCTTCCTCATAGCGCCCCAGGCACACCAGCACCAGGCCCCGGAGCGTCCATGCCTGGTAGTTCTCGGCGTCTAGGTGAATCGCCCAGTCTAAATAGGCCAGGGCCGCCTCGTACTGCCCAGTTTCCACCAGGTCCAGGGCCTCGCGGTAGGGAGACGGCGTCTCGCAGCACGGAATGGGGGAAAAAGCAGGGAGGTCATGCATGGGAGTCGGCGGTAGAGCAACGTAGGTAGAGCGACGGTGGCCACTTTGCGAACGATGAACTCAGGATGAAGCATCCGTAATTTCATCTACACCTAGATTCCGCTGCTTTCCGCCCTGCTGCCGTGATCTTGCCGTTACCGCTCTGTGAACTAGCGGCTGTCGGCTTGTGATCGTTATCACCTTCTCGTCATTCTTGACTCTCTCCCCGCTTGAAGCAGGGAGTTCTAGCCTTCCCGACCTGGCTCTATAGATTTGGGTAGGCGCTAGGTCAGCAAGGTAACCCCCATCGCCATCAGCCCAACGAACACCAGCCGCAGGCGCATCTGGCGAAAGGTGGGGCCGACAACCTGGGGCAGCAGCCACGACAGCACCAGCGACAGGGCAAATACGTAGGCAGGAATGGTGGTTTCAATGGCGGCCACCAGGGCCGGAATGCCCAGGGAGATGGCGCGCTGGCTGGCGGCCACGGCCATGAGGTTGACCAGCTCAATGGTAACGATCAGCCCCATGCCCCAGGAGAGCACCCGCAGGCACTTGTGAAACTCCTGACGAATGGGGCGAAGGACTAGGGGCAACAGGCCGCTGCCGATGCTGCCCAGGGCAATGAGCATGAAGATCAGCAGAAACGGGCCTTGCTGAAACACATAGTTTTCTAGCAGCAGTGCCGCCACCTGAAACCCAGAGGCGATCGCCATCAGCCCCAGGGCCAGCCAGCGGGTTTGGCGATCGCTATCCGTCAGACAGAAGCAGATGGAGGCCACCACCAGCACCCCGATGCCCCCATAGTGCAGCGGCGACAGCACCTGCCCCAGCAGGAAAAAGCTGGCAATGGGCAGCAGCATGGGCACAAAGTTCCAGTAAGCTGATACGGCGGCGGCATCGCTCCGGGCCAAAGACTCGAAATAGAGCGCCTGACTGATCTGCAGCAGCAGGCCAATGGTTAGGGCAACGGCAACGACCCCAGCGGGCAGCGGCGTCGCCTGCCAGTGGGGCACCAGCAGCGGCAAAACGGGAAGCAGCACACAGGAGGCGATCGCCCCCATGATGACCCCCATCCAGGGGCGATCGGTAAAGATTTCGTCAACGCAATACCAGTCCAAAATATGCACGATGGCCCAAAGGAGCGGGCTCAGCAAAGCAAAAAATAACCACACAAAGATCACCCTGATTCGCTAATTAAGTCCGTAAATGCACTTAATTAGTCTACTATGCCTGCTATTAAGAAGTGTTTATCTTTACAAAAATGGGGGGATATTACCTAGGTGCCGCTGTTCCACCTGATTTTTCCGTAGCGCTACGCCTTGGCGTTAAGAGCCATGCCCCATGCCGCAAGAAATTCGCTAATGAAACTAAGCTCCCAGGGCTATCCCGCAGACAGGTAAGTTTCCGCTGATTCGGCTCTAGAATCCCCAGCAGCAGGTGTTCTTTATTCGGGTATTCGGGTGATTTTCGCCGCCTACGAAATCACCCAAAATTCCAGGACGCCGCCCGCAGTGCGTAAGTTCTGCCTTGTTGGCAAGCGGGATACTGAGCCTATGTTCTTCCGAGCCCCGTTTGAGCGCGATCGCTTCACCTGGCTGGCCTACTCGATGGCGGCCTTTTTTGCTTATCTACAGGCATCCCTTGGCCCGCTGATGCCCTTCCTGCGGGATGAGCTAGGCATCGGCTACACCGTTGCGGGGCTGCACTTCAGCGCCTTTGCCCTGGGGATGATCCTGGCCGGTCTGGTGAGCAGTCGCGTCAGCCGCATGTGGGGCTATGGGACGGCACTATGGGGTGGAGCAGTGGGTATGGCGATCGGCGTGCTCATGCTGGCCCTCAGCCATCGCGTCGCCCTCACCATTGGCAGCGTTTTGCTGATGGGGCTGCTGGGCTCCATTCTGAAAAACACGGTCCAGGCCAACGTGTCCAACCGCCACCCCGAAAACCGGACGGCGGTGCTCACCGAGATGAGCGCGGCGGCCAACGTGAGTGCCGGCTGTGTGCCCCTGCTGATTGGCGGGTTTGCCCGCACCGGCCTGGGTTGGCGGGCGGCCCTGTTTCTGGCGGCGATCGCCCCCGTGCTTCTTTTCCTGCAGTACCGCCGGTTTCATATTCCCACCCCCCACTCCTCCCCGGATGAGGCCAACGCCTCCCCCCCCCGCCTGCCCCTGCCCTTCTGGTTTTACTGGGCCACCCT
>JBHJGR010000084.1:0-8938 GCA_050331615.1 Elainellaceae cyanobacterium | reverse complement strand
ACCGGGGAGCTGCTCAACGCCGATCGCACCACGATTTACCTGCTCGACGAAGAAAAGAATGAGCTGTGGTCGATTCTCGCCAAAAACGAAAAGGGCGGCAACCTAGAGCTACGCTTTCCGGCCACCATGGGCATCGCTGGCGAATCGGCGACCTTTAAGAAAACCATCAACATTCCCTTCGATTTCTACAGCGATCCCCGCGCCGAGTTTGCCAAACAAAAGGATTTAGAAACGGGATACCGCACCTACACTATGCTGGTGCTGCCCCTGCTGGATGAGGCGGGGAACCTGGTAGCCGTAGTGCAGCTCATTAATAAGCTGCGGAAAGAATACGCCGCCGATGCGCTCCTGGCAGACAAAATCGACCTGGACGGCTTCACCCACGAAGACGAGGCGCTGTTTGAGGAGTTTGCCCCGTCCATTCGCCTCATTCTGGAGTCTTCCCGCTCCTTCTACAAGGCCACCCAGCAGCAGCGGGCCGCCTCCGCCCTGATGAAGGCTACCAAAGCCCTCAGCCAGAGCAGCCTGGATCTGGAAGAAACGCTGAAGCGGGTGATGGACGAGGCCAAAGAGCTGATGCAGGCCGATCGTAGCACCCTCTGGCTGGTGGATGAGGACCGGGAAGAGCTGTGGACTAAGATTCCTATCGACGGTGAGCTGCGGGAGATTCGCATTCCTCGGTCGGCTGGGTTTGCCGGGCAGGTAGCGACGACGGGGGAGCCGGTGATTATCCCGTTTGATCTATACAACCACCCCAACGCCGATACTGCTAAAGAAACCGATAAGAAAACCCACTACCGCACCTGTAGCATGCTCTGCATGCCGGTTTTCAACGCCGACGGTAATTTGATCGGGGTGACCCAGCTCATCAACAAAAAGCGCCAGGGAGACTACCCCGCCTACGATCCGCAGAAATGGCCCGCAGCACCCGAATGCTGGAAAGCGAGCTTCAATCGCAACGATATGGAGTTCATGAAGGCGTTTAACATCCAGGCGGGTGTCGCGCTACAGAACGCCAAGCTGTTTAACACGGTGAAGCAGCAGGAGCAGATGCAGCGGGATATCTTGCGATCGCTCTCTAACGCTGTCCTCTCCACCGACCACGAAGGCCGGGTGATTGCGGTTAACAGCAGTGCTTGTCAACTCCTCAACCTGGAGGATGCCTCTGCCGTCGAGGGCAAGCCCATCGCCACCCTGATCAACGTGCAGGAGCGCAGCTTCGCCGAGTGCTTTAGTCGGGCGCTCAATCCAGAGGACGACCAGGACCGGCAGCAGTACTATCCGGAACAAACCCTGGTGTCCAGTGAGGTGCTGCACCAGGCCGAGCAGCACAGCGTCCACCTCTCCATCAACTCCATCGCCGACGTGGAAGACCCCTCCAACATCTACGGGGCGCTGATCGTGATGGACGATATTAGTGACGAGAAGCGGCTGAAGAGCACCATGTACCGCTACATGAGCCAAGAGGTGGCCGAGCAGCTTCTCAAGTCCGGAGAGGCGCGGCTGGGGGGCGATCGCAAAGATGTGTCCATCCTGTTCTCCGACATCCGCAGCTTCACCACCATTGCTGAGAGCATGGAGGCCGAGGAGCTGGTGACCATGCTCAACGAGTACTTCGAGTCTATGGTGGATGCGGTCTTCCAGCACAAGGGCACCCTGGACAAGTACATTGGCGACGCCATTATGGCGGTGTTTGGTGCGCCGCTGGCCCTGGAGGATCACGCCTGGCGGGCGGTGCAGACGGGGATTGAGATGCGCCATCGACTGGAGGTGTTCAATCGCGATCGCCAGTCTCAAAGCAAGCTGCCCATCACCATCGGCATCGGCATCAACTCTGGCCCTGTCATCAGCGGCAATATCGGCTGCAGCAAGCGCATGGAGTTTACGGCCATCGGCGACGGGGTCAACCTGGGTTCCCGCCTGGAGGGGGCCACCAAGCAATACGGTTGCGACATTGTCATCAGCGAAACCACCTACCAGCCCTGCGCTGACCTGGTGTGGGCGCGGGAGCTGGACCGCATCCGGGTAAAGGGTAAGACCGAGCCGGTGGGCATCTATGATCTGATTGCCCTGCGCGCGGAGTCCCTGTCGGATGAGACCCTCAGGAAAATTGAGCGCTATCGCCAAGGGCGGGCCTATTACCTGGATCAGAAGTTCACCAAGGCGATGAACGAGTTTGGCAGCATCCTGGAAGACATCGATCGCCACGATAAGCCCTCGGCGGTGCAGCTTAAGCGCTGCCAGCACTGGCTGGAGAACCCGCCGCCGGAGGATTGGGACGGGGTCTGGTCGCTCACGGAGAAATAGGACGCAACGAAGGCACTCTCCGTAATGGGGTTGACCGTTGGATGGGCGGTTGGGGTTTTAATCCGCAGATTTCGCAGATTCCGCAGATGATCCGCCTATTCCGAATATTCGGAACGAGCCGTGCTCTCCTCGGTACTGATTCTCTATCTGCGCCCATCTGCGTCATCTGCGGAGATATAATAAGCCCCAACCTGTCGGCTGGGGCTTTGGTGTTTAACGCTTCTGTATAGCGCTTCTGTATAGCAAGTTCTGTATAGCAGATAGAGATATCGGGGCAAACCCATTGATAATCTACTTTACGAACTGTAAAGAACAGCCAAATTACGGATAAAGACTGAATGAAACTCCGTAGATAGCCCGATTTTTCAAGGACTGCGGTACAATCACAGCAAATCTTGTGTCAATCGGTAAATTTCGTGAGGAGCTTGGGCTATGAATAAGGGCGAGTTGGTGGATAAAATTGCCGAAAAAGCAGGGGTGACCAAAAAGCAGGCCGACGCCATTCTGACTGCGGCGCTGGATAGCATCATGGAGGCCGTCAGCGACGGGGAGAAGGTGACTCTGGTGGGGTTTGGCACCTTTGAGCCGCGCGATCGCCAGGCTAGGGAAGGGCGCAATCCCAAAACAGGTGAGGCATTGATGATTCCAGCGACCACGGTACCGGCGTTTAGTGCCGGTAAAGTCTTCAAAGAGAAGATGGTCGAAGAGGCGTAGAGCCGTTGTTCATCGGTAGGATGCGCTAGCATCAGCTAAATTGCGTTTTAAGTGCTTGAGCAGTTTTAATTTCATTTTCTTGGGGGTGCGCCCCCCGCGGGGGACGCACCCCCAAGAAAATAATCTTATTTAACTACTTACGTAGTCCTTGGCCTTGTGCTGAGGATTTTTGCGTGTTAGGTCGGGGCGATCTTTGCAGGAAATTTAGGGCGAGTTAAAGTTTGCCAGTGGTTATGGGTTAACTAGAAGTGGCAGGCTTCCTGCCCCTAACCCTCGATTTATCCACTTGTTTCATCGGCTGACTTACCCTTGGTGAAGTGGTATGCCCGATCCCCAAATTGCCGCCATTATCTGCACCCATAATCGAGTTGCTTATCTCGGTCAGGCCATTGATAGTCTGCTCACTCAGGTCATTGCCGCCGATTACGAAATTATCGTAATCGACAACGCCTCAACCGATGGCACTCGCGAGCTAGTCAACACCTACCAGCCCCATCCCCGACTGCACTACTACTATGAACCAACTATTGGTCTATCAGTAGCCCGCAACACTGGAGCCAATGCGACCCGTGCCCCCATCCTGGCTTATCTGGACGATGATGCCGTCGCCTCGTCCCACTGGCTAGCGGTGCTTCATCATGCCTACCAGAACTATGAACGCCTGGCGATCGCCGGTGGCAAAGTCACGCTGATCTGGCCACCAGGCATGACGCCGCCGTCATGGATTTCCAGCAACCTGGCGGGTAATTTGGGCGCGTATGATTTGGGCGATCGCCTCCAGTTGATCAACGCCCCCGGCCTGACACCACGGGGGTTGAACTACTCGGTGCGGCGATCGTTTCTGGAAAGCATAGGCGGCTTTGATACTCATCTGGGGCGGGTGGGCAAGCGCCTGCTGTCCAACGAAGAGCTGCATATGACGGAGCGGGCGATCGCCACTGGTTGGCAGGTAGCCTACTTACCCGATGCCCAAGTCGCTCACCACGTCGCCCCCGAACGGGTACAGCCCAGCTGGTTCCTGCGGCGGAGCTGGTGGCAGGGCATCAGCGAGTGCTACCGTGAGCAGTGCGCCGGACGGGAAGGTTTTCTGCAATTCCAGCGGGGCAGCGAGCGACTGGCGCGGGGTCTGTATCATGCCGTCCGAGAAGCGGGCGATCGCGCCCAGTGCTTCGACCATCTGGTGTATGCCTACGGCCAGCTAGGATACCTTAGCTCTGCTTTCCAGGGACTGTGGGCAAAATCTAAAACGCAATCCCCTGGAAATGTACCCTGACTGGTGCGGCGCATTGCCGGTTAGGGCAAAGCATTCGGCCAAAAGCTTTGCTCCTGGTAGGAAGTTGTTTGCCGAATGCTTTGCCCCTAAGAATCCAAAATCCAAAATCCAAAATCCAAAATCCAAAATCCAAAATCCAAAATCCAAAATCTGCTGTCGTCTCCTTCCCCAAACACCATGTCCCCTACTCTCCCCAAAATTCCGGTATCGGTGCTAATTCCCGCCAAGAACGAGGAGGAAAATCTGCCTGCCTGCCTTGAGAGCGTGGCGCTGGCCGATGAAGTCTTTGTGGTGGATTCCCAAAGTGGCGATCGCTCCGTGGCGATCGCCGAAAGCTATGGGGCCAAGGTGGTGCAGTTTCACTTCAACGGTCGCTGGCCCAAAAAGAAGAACTGGGCGCTGGACACCCTGCCCTTTCGCAATGACTGGGTGCTGATTGTGGACTGCGACGAGCGCATTCCCGCTGAACTGTGGGAGGAGATTGCCGTCAAAATCCAGGACCCGACTTACAGCGGCTACTACCTCAACCGCCGGGTATTCTTCTTAGGTAAATGGATTCGCTATGGGGGCAAGTATCCCGACTGGAATCTGCGCCTGTTTCGTCATCAGCTAGGCCGATACGAGAATTTGTGCACCGAAGAGATTCCTAACACGGGGGATAACGAAGTCCATGAACACGTTGTGCTTCAGGGAGGAGTGGGCTATCTCAAGCACGACATGCTCCATGAGGACTTCCGCGACCTGTTCCACTGGCTGGAGCGCCACAACCGCTACTCCAACTGGGAGGCGCGGGTCTATTACAACCTGCTGACCGGCATGGGAGACGAGGGCACCATTGGTGCAAACTTGTTTGGCGATGCGGTGCAGCGCAAGCGGTTCCTGAAGAAGATCTGGGTGCGCCTGCCCTTCAAGCCCATGCTGCGCTTTCTGCTGTTCTATGTCTTCCGTCTGGGCTTTCTGGACGGACGGGCGGGCTACATCTATGGTCGTTTGCTGAGTCAGTATGAATATCAGATTGGGGTGAAGCTGTACGAGCTGCGGCAGCTGGGCGGACGGTTGAACCAGGCGGCTCCTTCGCCCCCGGCGTCTGTGAATCCGCCCATGCAGGCGGATGTGCAGCCCAATACGTGAGGTAGTTTCTAGAAACGTCCATCTTCGATCCAGTCGGTGACGTTTTATCAGTCCGCAGATGGCGCAGATGACGCAGATGGACGCAGAAGCCCAGGGTTGTCATTGGGTACGGACCTCGCCTCATCCCCCAGCCCTTTCTCCCATTGAGGAAGAAGGGGAGCCAGAGCGGATCCTTAGCAGCAGATGACCCACCATAGGGAAGACCATTCATCTGCGTCATCTGCGTCATCTGCGGATAGGCCGCATACCGCCACAACAAATAGTCAAACCTTCCCCAGAAATGAATCTCCCGACTCCTGACTCCCGACTCCTGACTCCCCACTCCCCCGCTCCCGAACTAAACGCCCCGCCTCTGGTAGACCTGCGTCGCTACGACCAGTCCCATTTTGACCGGGGGCGTCCTGGCTGGTTGATTTTACTGTGGTGGCTGGTGCAGGCGATCGCCTTCCCTCTGACCCCCCACTCTTTCCACGAGTTACGGGTGGGGCTGTTGCGGCTTTTTGGTGCTCAAATAGGTGCGGGCGTCTTGATTCGGCCCACGGCTCGGTTTACCTATCCTTGGAAAGTGGCGATCGGCGACTATAGCTGGATTGGGGACGACGTGGTGCTCTACAGCCTTGATTGGATTTATATCGGTCAGCATTGTGTCGTCTCCCAGGAGTGCTACCTGTGCACCGGGAGCCACGATATTCATGATCCCTGCTTTCGGCTGCAAACCGCGCCCATTCGCGTTGGTAATGGGGCCTGGATAGCCGCTGACTGCTTTGTGGCTGCGGGGGTATCCATCGGGGCAAATGCGGTAATTGGAGCTAGAAGCAGCGTTTTCAGCGACATGCCCTCCCAGCACGTTTGCCGGGGTACCCCCTGCCGTCCATGCCATCGCCGCGAGGTCAAATCGGGCAATGGACATCACGATAGCGCTACAGAACTATCGGGCGACGTGATGTAATGGAAACGAAGCAGCTTCTCGCCACTGCATAACATGACGAATCCTGCATCCAATCCACTTTCCCACGAAAGCAAGACGCCCGGTCGGCGCTGTGTGCTCGTTTGCCAGCATCGCTCCTGTCAGCGCAATGGCTCGGAAGCTGTGCTAGCAACCTTCAAGGCCATATCCGTAACAAACGTGTTTGTTAGCGGCAGCGACTGCACTGGGCAATGTAGCTCTGGACCAACCGTGCGGGTGATGCCTGATAAAACCTGGTATTGCCGAGTGAAGCCGGAAGACGTCCCGACAATCGTAGATGAGCATCTGCGGGGCGATCGCCCGGTCAAATCCCTGCTTCACCCCCGCATGCATCCCCAGTTCGACACGCCAGACTGATAGTCTTAAGTAGGTCGTCCCAATTCAACTTAGATATAGTAGTGTGCGCCCCTCGGCGGGGGGCGCACACTACTGACTTTTATTGATGGCCATGTATGGCGCTACGCTTTCACGTTAGGACGCTCAAGAGGTGTGGAACCCCCGCGGCGCGGGGGTTCCACACTCAAACCTGAGCCCGTAAGGCTGTGCTTATCGCCAGGTGCGATCGCCCTCTTCATTGGTGCGGGCTTGGCGAATCACGTCTGAGATTTCTTCAGCATCTCGCACGTGGTGCAGCGCTTTCTGCTCCCCGCCTTCGCCCTCTACAACAAAATACGTGGGAACAACGATGTGGTCTCCAGTAATATCAGGCGCGTCTACAGAAACCTTTTGTGACTTCTCTTCTAAGGTTTGAGCCTCATCATCAGCCGTGCGATCGCCTGGATTGAGAACCAGATTCTCATTGTCCTGCACCTCGCGTTTGATGGCCTCTTTCTGCTCCATGCTCACGTCTTCGGGCTGCATGGGTTGGCGAATTTCTTTAGGCTTATTCATAGAGCTTTTTGCCTCAGATCTACTCTTAATTCCTATCCGAAATTCCCGGTGTCGCAACTAGGGCTGGGCTTTCGAATAGACTCTTCGTCAATTTCAATCATAAATAACCAAGCGGTAGATAGCCTCCATCTGTCGAGCTAACTTTGGACTCAATACTTTAATGAATTAGGTCGAAGGGCGTACCAGGAAGCCTTGGGCGATCGCCCTTACCCAAAGTCTCTCGATCTACGGAGTGAATTGGGTAGCCCATATCCCCCCAGATGGATGAATTTAGAGGAGCGAATTTTCTAACCTTAATTGTCACAAATAAGTAGGTGGTCATAATTAAACGTAGTTACGGCGGGGGGCGCACCCCACTGGCTTTTATTTATGGCCCTGTACTTAGTCCCATGTCGTATTTAGCTTGAGGATGAATTTATATGAAGTCAGAAGTAGATCAGGCCCGCAGAGTTGCTGAGGAGCAGAAGCCTGATAAATGGATTGAGCGCCTTGCCCGTTTCGGCTACGCAGCCAAGGGCGTCGTCTACGCCCTCGTTGGTATCTTGGCGTTTCAGGCAGCTTTCAACTGGGGGGGACAGGTTACGGGCTCTAAAGGGGCATTTCGTACCATTGCCTCTCAACCATTTGGTAAGGTGATGCTGTTTCTCGTGGCGGTTGGCCTACTGGGCTACGTCCTCTGGCGCGTAGTTCAGGCAATTTATGATCCAGAACATGCTGACAGCGATGAGGCTAAAGGAATTGGTAGACGCATTGGTTATCTAATTAGCGGCATTATCTACGGAAGTTTGGCGTTCGTAGCCTTCCGCATCGTCTTCAGCGCTGGCAATACCTCCGGCGGTGGCGGTGGCAGCTCCAGTCAAGGCATGGTAGCCAAGGTGCTAGCCCAGCCTTTCGGTCAATGGCTAGTTGGCACAGCAGGAGCACTTGTTATCGGCTATGGGTTCTACTGCTTCTATAAGGCAGTGACGACTAAGTTTCGCCGCAAGCTTAAGCTCTATCAGATGAGCAAGAAAGAGGAGAAGTGGGCCGTGCGAATTGGTCGATTTGGACTGGCGGCGCGGGGAGTCGTATCCGTAATTGTTGGCTACTTCTTCATCCAGGCTGCTACCGCATCCGATGCCAGTGAAGCAAGGACGACTGAAGGAGCGCTACAGGCCATTCAACAGCAGCCCTTTGGCGCTTGGTTGATGGGTCTGGTTGCCCTCGGCTTGATTGCCTACGGCATCCATCTGGGAGTACAGGCCCGCTATCGCAAGATTTCTCCTTAATGCGGTGGCGATAGCTAGAACTAAGCTAGGAAATCCTAGCTGGATAGGGAGTCAGAATCCAGGAGTCAGCATTCAGGAGGGAGCCGCCTTCCGGTGCCTGACTCCTGAATGCTATTTTTGGGAAAGCTTCCCGGCTTGGGTCTCCTACCGCGAAAGCGTAGGGCCATATAGCCGTTTGAGTGTGAAGCCCCGGCGACGCGGGGGCTTCACACCTCTTGAGCGTCCTAACGTGAATGCGTAGCGCTATGTAGCCCTACGGGCTAAGGCTTGAGTGTGGAACCCCCGCGGCGCGGGGGTTCCACACCTCTTGAATGTCCTAACGTGATAGCGTAATGCTATACTTAGCGAAAAGAATTTGGCGCAAGGGGCCTGAGTACAGCCCGCGCC
>JBHJGR010000083.1:0-6019 GCA_050331615.1 Elainellaceae cyanobacterium | reverse complement strand
AATACTCCACTGGCCAGACTGCTACACTTCGCCCAGCGCGGGAACCATCTGTAACCCCATGTCAAAAGCCAGGGGTTTACCCGGTTCCCGAACCCTACAATCGGCCAACAATGCCCCACGACCCTGCCAAGCCACGATTTTTCGTCGCTCTGATGCTGCCGCCTGCTGCCCACGACTACGCCAACCAGGTGATTCGGGAGCTGGGCGATCGCTACCGCACCCGCACCGCTAAGGCACCGCCCCACATCACCCTACAGCCCCCATTTCTATGGGAGATTGACGCAGTCACCGCGCTAGAGCAGGTCATTAGCGCCGTTGCCAAGTCCCATCCTCCCGTTCCCGTTAAGCTTTCCGGCTTTAGCGCCTTCAGGCCACGGGTGCTCTACATCAACGTTGGCAAAACCGAGGGACTGCTATCGCTCCAGACCCACCTGCGGCAGGAGCTAGAGCGTCAGCTCAATATCACTGACCCCAAGGCCAAGAGCCGCGCCTTTTCGCCCCACGTTACGGTGGCATCCCGCAACATGACGCCGCCGATCTTCAAGCGGGCCTGGGCCGATCTGGAGCCGCGAGAAGTGACCTTTGAGTTTGTGAGCGATCGCCTCACCCTGCTCATCCACGACGGTCACCAGTGGCAGGTGCGATCAGAGTTTGGCTTTGCACCGTGAGAGTCCCGTAGGGTGAGCAATGCCCACCTGCACAATAGAACGCACTTCGAGACCGACTACTGCACGACCGATTTGGCCTTCTCATCCGTGTGGAACCAGTCGGTATGGAAGGTACCGGGCTTGTCGGTGCGCTCGTAGGTGTGCGCCCCAAAATAGTCCCGCTGGGCCTGGGTGAGGTTTTGCGGCAGAGAGGCGCGGCGGTAGCTGTCGAAGTAGTCTAAAGAAGCGCTGAAGGCCGGGACGGGAATGCCTAGCTTATTAGCCGTTGCCAGCACCTCTCGCCAAGCATCCTGGCGATCGAGAATCGTTTGAATGAACTCGGGGGCCAGCAGTAGGTTGGGGAGTTTGGGATTCTCGTTAAAGGCGTTCTTAATCTTGTCGAGGAAGCGGGCACGAATAATGCAGCCCCCCTTCCAGATGCGGGCCGTCTCGCTCAGGTTGATGTCGTATTCAAACTGCTCAGACGCTTTGCCAATCAGGGCCATCCCCTGGGCATAGGAGCAAATTTTAGAGCAGTAGAGGGCATCCCGAATCATGTTGATAAACGCCTTAGTATCGCCCTCGTACTGACCGCCGGGGCCATTCAGATACTTCGCCGCCTCTAGGCGCTCCTGCTTGTAGGAAGAGGTCACTCGGGCGTTCACCGCCGCAAAGATGGTCGGCACGGGCACACCCAGCTCCAGAGCGCTGACTACCGTCCAGCGTCCGGTGCCTTTCTGCCCAGCAGAGTCGAGGATGACGTCGATCAAAGGTAGGCCCGTGTCAGGGTCGTTTTTGGTGAAGATGTCTGAGGTGATTTCAATCAGGAAGGAATCCAGTTCCTCAGTGGTATCCCACTCGGCGAATACTTCGTGCAGCTCCTGCTGGTTCAGCCCAACGGCGTTCTTCAGCAGGTCGTAGGCTTCGGCAATGAGCTGCATGTCGCCGTACTCAATGCCATTGTGGACCATCTTGACGTAGTGGCCAGAGCCGCCAGGACCGATGTAGGTGACGCAGGGACCGTCATCAACCTGGGCAGCAATTTGGGTAACGATGGGCTCGATGGATTCATAGGCGGCGCGGGTTCCTCCCGGCATGAGGCTGGGACCATTGAGGGCTCCCTCCTCACCGCCGCTGACGCCCATGCCGATGAAGCGCAGGCCAACGGATTCTAGCTCTTTGACGCGGCGTTCGGTGTCTTCGTAGAGGGAGTTACCGCCGTCGATGATCATGTCGTCGGGATCGAGCAGCGGCTTGAGCTGATCGATAACCATGTCAACGGGCTTGCCTGCCTTGACCATGATCAGAACGCGGCGGGGGCGCTCTAGGGACTGAACAAACTCTTCGAGGGAATAGGTTGCCTTGACGTTCTTGCCTTGGGCACGCTCTTGCATAAACGCGGTGGTTTTCTCGGAGGTGCGGTTATAGACGGCAACCGAAAACCCGTTGCGCTCGACGTTGAGCGCGAGGTTCTCTCCCATGACGGCTAAGCCGATCAAACCAAAGCTCTGTGCCATAAGATTTTTTGCCTACTCTGGACGACTGGGGACTTTCGATCCAGAGTAGACAACATTCTAGGATATGGCTTATGTCCAAAGACTTTCTTTAGGAGTGCAGGAGTCATAAAAGCTGAAATATGACTGGCGTCATGGGGCGATGGACTGGCTCATTCCGTTTGGCTGGGGCTTTGACTAGAGCGGTGCGCTGGCGATCGCTCCCGGTAGCTTCTGGTTAAGATAAGATTAACAATCTTCACCCGTCCCCGACTTCGACGTCAGCCAAACCCGCTGAGCTAACAAACGGTCGGGGGCGGACTAGCTGCTGAGGAGGTTCTGTATACCATGCAAAGCCAATCCCATCTGTCTACCCCCGCTGCCGCCCAGGCCGCTCATCATAAAACCGTCACGCTAGGCCGTTGTGCCCAGAATGCCCTGGACGCCCACCCTGGCCGAGCAGCTCCGCCAGGAACGGCTGGACCTGTGGCGGGACTGGCTGCCCCTGCGCCAGAAGTATCTCACTGGGGAGTTTCGGGAGCACTTGCGATCGCTTACCAGCCATCCCGCCTAGTAAACTGTCACGCCATGCGTACGGGAATTTGGTACTGGCTCAAATGGCGCTTGATTTCATCGATACTGAGCTGGCCGTAGTGGAGCAGAGAGGCGAGTAGGGCCGCTTCGGCCTTGCCCTGAGTGAGGGCCTCGCGGATGTGGTCGCAGTTGCCCGCGCCGCCGGAGGCGATGACAGGAATATCGACCTGATCGGCGATTGCCCGAGTGAGTTCCAAATCGTACCCGGCCTGGGTGCCGTCAGCGTCCATGCTGGTGAGCAGCAGTTCTCCGGCCCCCCGCTGCTTCACTTCTTTGGCCCAGGCGATCGCGTCAAGGCCCGTGTTCTCTCGGCCACCCCGCACATACACATCCCAACCGGGGCGATTGGGGTCGGTGCGGCGGCGAGCATCGATGGCCACCACGATGCACTGGTCACCAAAGCGATCGCTCGCCTGATTGATGAAATCTGGATTGCGGACAGCGGCAGAATTAATGCTCACCTTATCGGCCCCAGCCCGCAGCAGCCGCTTAATGGTGTCGAGGGACTGGATGCCGCCCCCCACGGTTAAAGGAATGAACACCTGCTCCGCCGTACGATACACCACGTCGTAAATTACGTCCCGGTCTTCGTGGGTGGCGGTGATATCGAGAAACACTAGCTCATCGGCTCCGGCATCGTTATAGACTTGGGCCAGCTCCACCGGATCGCCCGCATCCTTGAGATTGACAAAGTTGACTCCCTTCACTACCCGTCCGGCCTTCACATCTAGACAGGGTACGATGCGCTTTGCCAGCATTGGTGCTCTCCCCTTACTATCGGTTTTACTGAGCGGCGTCCTTACTCTTCGCTGCCCTGAAGCCGCAGCAGCAAGAAGCCCAGAGCCAGCCCCACCAGAATGAGCGTAAACGACAAAACAGCAGCATTAAAAATCTCGCCAGACATAGCGGATATCTCCCTATTCATAAACCCGTATTCCGTATTCTAAAGCAGTTTGTGCCCTCTGCTTCACCGTAAAAACCTGTCGTAAAGGAGTGCCCCCGTGGCCAAAAGTGCCCCCAGCCAAAACTCTGACACCATAACCCTCACGCCAATGGCTGATCCGTCCCATTGGCAAGGGAAGCTCCAGCTTGGGTTTGTGAGGGATGGCGAAAGGACTCAGCTCCGCCATCGCTATGCTCAGTCGCCCCTGAAGATTCAGCGCCCTTTCTACCCAGAACCTGGGGGAGTCTGCCACGCCGTCATGCTGCATACGGCAGGAGGAATTGCAGAGCGCGATCGCCTCGCCATCTCTTTACACCTCGGTCCCCAGGCTCAGGCAGTTGTCACAACGCCAGCCGCGACAAAGGTTTACCGCAGCACTGGCTCCACCGCAGAACAGCAGGTTTCCCTGCAAGTTGAGGCGGGTGGATGCTTGGAGTGGTTGCCCCAGGAAGTGATTGTGTTCAACGGCGCACAGTTTCAGCAGCGGGTGCGCGTCGATCTGGGGGAAGGGGCCATCTGGATGGGGTGGGATATCAGCCGATTGGGCCGCAGTGCTCGGGGTGAGCAGTTTCAGCGGGGCGAGTGGCGATCGCACCAGGAAGTGTGGCGGCAGGGACGTCTGCTCTGGATTGACCCGCAGCGAGTCGGCGGCGGGAGTGAAGCGCTCACCAGTGCCCACGGATTGGGGGGCTACCCGGTGGTGGGCAGCTTTGCGATTGTGGGAGCAACGGTGCCGCCCCAGTTGGTGAATGACGCGCGATCGCAAATTCACGCCCTATCAATTCAGGGCGAGTGCGGACTAACTCGCCTGCTGGAAGGGATGCTCTGCCGCTATCGGGGCCACTCTAGTCGCGAAGCCAAGCGATGGTTTACTGCCGTTTGGGATTTGGCCCGACCACCCTTACTCCGTCGCCCAAGCTGCCGTCCGCCAGTCTGGTCGCTTTGATGCGGAAACGTTACCAATGCGGAGTTGGTTTAGGCCCACAGGTCATCCCGTCGCTGCTGCTGCCACTGGGCCAGTTCTTGAGTGGAGACGGCTCGGGTTAGGACGTTTTGGGTTTCCCCCCGTGCCGCTAGCAGGGTATCAGTGGTGAAGACCGCACACTCAATCTGGGCAGCCGTCAGATTCCAGTAGTCCTGAAACGTTTTACGCAGCGTGAGTACCTGATCGAATACCTTATTGCGATGCTTATTTCGGCGTTTACGCTCGGTATCGCCACTGGCATCAGTGTCAATGTACTTTGTTTCGATTAGTATCAGCGTGCTCTCTGCGGTTAGATAAACGAAGTCGCACTTGCCGAAGTTGGTGTAGTCCCCGTAGGGCGGCTTTTCAAACAGCAGTAGCTGAGCGCGAAACGGAAAAATGGTTTCAATATTGAAGAATAAGTAGGCTTGCAGCAACAGCTCTTTATCATAGGGAAAGCAAATAACTCCCTCAAAAAACCGCTGAATGTCCTTGAGTTCCTGGGGCTGGGCAGATTGGCAATACGCAAGGAACGCACCGAGCGAGCCCTCATGTTGACGTTCGTTCACGGCAATATTGCTTGGACACAGTAAATTGACATTCCGCAGCTACAGCCTTCCTAGACCGGATTACGGAAACCTTAGTTCGAATCCGACAAGCCTACGGAAAGCTGGTAGTTTTTAAGACTTGTTTATTCTACCGCTGCTGAGTAGGGGGTTGTACCCTCTTCTGAAGGATACCGAGGCTAATTTCTGACAGGAGTGCTAGCACGGCAACGGGAATAGCCCCCACCAGAAGAATTGCCGGATCGTACTGAGCGAATCCCAGCACAATAAAGTCGCCCAGCCCCCCGGCACCGATGAATGCCGCCAAAGTAGCGCTGGCAATTACCTCGACGGTTGCGGTTTTGATGCCGGCAACGATGATCGGCAGGGCCAAGGGAATTTCGATTTGACGCATCACTTCAAGCGGTGACATGCCCACGCCGACTGCTGCCTCTCGCACAGGAGGCGCGACGCTGCGAAAGGCTACTTCCGTGCTGACCAGGATGGGAGGCAGCACCAGCAGGGTGAGGGCGATCGCCGCTGATTGAAAGCTCAGGCCAAAGTAGGGAATGGCCAAAAACAGAATGGCGATGCTGGGAATCACCCGCAGCCCATTGAAACCGTTGATAAACACCGTGGCGGCGAGCTGCGATCGCGCACTCAGCAACCCCAGGGGCAGCCCAACCAGTAGACCAATGGCCAGGGGAACTACCACCAGCAGCAGATGCTCCCCCAGTGCCGCGATCAGCCGATCCATGTTGTTAATTCCGTATTCGTATGCCCGCCCAAAAACATCCACGCGATCGCCCTCCCGCTGGCTCCCTTGCCACCGT
>JBHJGR010000082.1:0-17160 GCA_050331615.1 Elainellaceae cyanobacterium | reverse complement strand
GAGGAAGCCCAGGCATAGAAGCCAATCAGTAAGGCCAGGGGAATGCCCGTCAGCAAAATGGCTAGAGTCAGGAGAAGTTTTGTCATGGCAGGAGTCGATGAGGGAGGACGGTACTCTAAATTTGCCCATTGGGTATTAGTTTTGGGTGGCCCCCCCCCGGGCGGGGGGGTGGCCACACCTCTTAAATGTCCTAACGTGAAAGCGTGACGACGTATCTGGGGTTCTGTCTCGGGCTAATCGTCATCCAGAGCGACCGCTCAGCTTAGCCTTGTAGCCCAACTCAGTGAGCACGGTCAGCGCTTTGCCCGCATGATCGCCCTGAATTTCGACGGTGCTGTCTTTCACCGTGCCCCCGGCACCACACTGGGACTTGAGAGTTTTCAGGACGCTGGCGAGCTTCTCTGGGCTGGACTGGAACCCGGAAATGACGGTGACGGTCTTGCCTTTGCGCCCCTTGCGGGTGGCCTCAATCTTGAGCTGCTGCTGATTGGGCGGCAGGTCGGGCACGGCTCGCTCAAAGGCGGCCCCTTTGGAGCCAAACTCGGAATAGACGACGCGATCGCCCTTGCCTGATGTACTGTCTTTACGTTTTGCTGCCATTACGAATATTTTACGATATTTTAAGAATCCTGAATTCAGGAGTCAGAACTCAGGAGGGAGCTGACTTCTGGCTCCTGGCTCCTGAGTTCTAGGCTTGGGGAAGCTTCCCGCCTTAAACTGATACCCTGAGCGTTTTTATGGTTTTGAATGGTTTTGAATGTTTCTGGATGTCTCTATATAATGAAAGCCATCTCTAACCCACTTATTCTAGTACCCTGCCCGTGACACGCACCCCCCTCTCGCCTGAGGCGATCGCCACTTCGTCCATCCCAACTGCCACCCAGCGTCCCGATGCCCTGGGCCGATTCGGCCAGTTTGGCGGCAAATACGTCCCTGAAACCCTGATGCCGGCCCTCAGTGAGCTGGAGGCGGCGTTTTACCAGTATCGCGACGACGCCGATTTTCAGCAGGAGCTGCAAAACCTGCTGCGGGACTACGTCGGGCGGCCCAGCCCCCTCTACTTCGCCGAGCGGCTGACCCAGCGATACGCCCGTCCTGACGGTTCTGGTCCCCAGATTTACCTGAAGCGGGAGGATATCAACCATACGGGTGCCCACAAGATTAACAACGCCCTGGGGCAGGTGCTGCTGGCCAAGCGCATGGGCAAGCAGCGCATTATCGCCGAAACGGGAGCCGGACAGCACGGGGTCGCCACCGCCACAGTTTGCGCTCGCTTTGGGCTGGACTGCATCATTTACATGGGCGTTCACGATATGGAGCGCCAGTCCCTCAATGTGTTTCGCATGCGGCTGATGGGGGCAGAGGTGCGTCCGGTGGCAGCGGGCACCGGCACCCTGAAGGATGCGACTTCGGAGGCGATTCGCGACTGGGTGACCAACGTGGAGAATACCCACTACATTCTCGGTTCTGTAGCAGGTCCCCATCCCTACCCCATGATGGTGCGCGACTTCCATGCCGTCATCGGCCAGGAAACTCGACAGCAGTGTCAGGAGAAGTGGGGCGGCCTGCCTGACATTCTGCTGGCCTGCGTCGGCGGCGGCTCCAATGCGATGGGGCTGTTCCACGAATTTGTGGACGAGTCCACCGTGCGGCTGATTGGCGTCGAAGCGGCTGGGGAAGGGGTGGACTCCGACAAGCACGCCGCCACCCTCACCCGTGGGCGCATCGGCGTCCTCCACGGGGCCATGAGCTATCTGCTCCAGGACCAGGACGGTCAGGTGGTGGAGGCCCATTCTATTAGCGCCGGTTTGGACTATCCCGGCGTGGGACCAGAGCACAGCTATCTCATGGGCAGCGGTCGGGCGGAATACTACAGCGTCACCGACCGGGGAGCAGTGGATGCCTTTCAGTGGGTATCCCGCCTGGAGGGGATTATTCCGGCACTGGAAACCGCTCACGCCTTCGCCTACCTGGATACCCTCTGCCCCCAACTCACGGGCAGCCCTCGCATTGTGATTAACTGCTCTGGCCGGGGAGATAAGGACGTGCAGACCGTCGCGAAGTATTTGGAGCAGAACTCGCAGGATTAATATCCGCAGATGACGCAGATTACACAGATTATAGATCTGCTATCTGCGTTCATCTGCGCAATCTGCGGACAGGTCAGGACGATGCGCCTAGGTGAAAACGCTGCACCCAAGCGCCATCGGACGATTTAGTCTGGAGTTGCCCTCCTACTGGCCGTTGCCCTATGAGCCGTCCGCTTCGGGTTTTGCAGATTGTGCCCTCGGTGTCGCTGGTCTATGGTGGCCCCAGTCAGATGGTGCTGGGCCTGTCGAAGGCGCTGGCAGTCCAGGGAGTCGAGGTGACGATTCTCACCACTGACGCCAACGGCGATGCGGGACAGCCGCCCCTGGCAGTGCCGCTAAATTGTCCCATTGCCC
The DNA here is from genome assembly GCA_050331615.1 of Elainellaceae cyanobacterium. GTDB lineage: Bacteria > Cyanobacteriota > Cyanobacteriia > CAKZMO01 > CAKZMO01 > JAYKGU01. The sequence goes on along the minus strand of JBHJGR010000082.1, from coordinate 14,716 downwards.
AGGACGGCTACCAGATCTGGTACTTCCGCTGCGCTCCGTTCCGGCGCTACAAGTTCTCAGCAGGATTATTGAGCTGGCTCTTTCGCCACGCTTCTGAGTTCGATGTCGCTCACATCCATGCGCTGTTTTCTCCGGTGAGCAGTCTGGCGGCGGCGATCGCCCGCACCCGTCACCTCCCCTACATCCTGCGCCCCCTGGGCACCCTCGACCCCCTGGATTTACAGAAGAAACGCCAAGCCAAGCAGCTTTATGCCGCCCTATTGGAGCGTGCCAACCTGGCTGGAGCCGCCGCCCTCCACTTCACCAGCGCTCAGGAAGCCCAAACCTCCCACCGCTTCGGCATCCCTACCCAGGACTGGATCCTCCCCCTCGGCGTCGAACCCATCCTCTCACTTACCCATCCCCCCACCCACTCACTCACCCATCCACCCACCCTCCTCTTCCTCTCCCGCATCGCGCCTAAGAAGGGCCTCGACCTCCTCGTCCCCGCCCTGGAAAAGCTTGCAGAAGAAGGTCTGGGGTTTCGCTTTGTGCTGGCCGGGTCTAATCCCCAGGAGCCAGAATACGAACGGCAGGTGGGCGATCGCCTCCAATCTTCTCTCCTGGCCTCCCGCACCACCATCACCGGCTTCGTTACCGGAGAAGCCAAGCAATCTCTGCTGCACCGGGCCGATTTGTTCGTGCTGCCGTCCTACTACGAGAACTTTGGCATTGCGGTGGCGGAGGCGATGGCGGCGGGCATTCCTGTGGTGATTTCTGACCAGGTTCACATCTGGCCGGAGGTGGAGCAGGCGGAGGCGGGCTGGGTGGTGCCCTGTGAGGTGGGGGCGCTGACGGCAGGACTGCGGCTGGCGTTGCAAAATGGGGACGAACGGCGACGGCGGGGGCAGAATGCCCGGAATTTGGCCCAGACTCGATATAGCTGGGGGGCGATCGCCCAGGATCTGATTGCCCACTACACCACCCTTCTGCCCCAATCTCCCTCTGATGACGGCCGCCAGCGACTGGAAATTCCCGCCAGGATCGAATAGACTAGCTCCCATTGCCGATACCCCCGATCAGACTGACAGTCCGACTGAGCCGTTGGAGATGGGGCGGTATTGGCCCGATGGTGCAACGCTCCCCCGTATTCATGGCAAACCAACAGATCGACCTGTTCAACATCGCGGACGACCCGATTCCCGCCGACTTCAATCCTGACCTGATTCCCACCAGCGCCAGCGTGCCCGTGCCGCCAGGAACCTACGACGACCTGGGCCTGATGAGCACTCACTGCAACCAGTGCCACCGCTGCGACCTGGGCGCAACCCGCACCCATGCGGTGGTGGGGCGGGGCAATCCCCAGGCCGACATTATGATCATCGGTGAAGGACCAGGGCAGAATGAGGACGAAACCGGCCTGCCCTTCGTGGGTAAAGCGGGGCAGCTCCTGGAGAAAATTCTGGCTTCGGTGCGCCTCAGTAGCGAAACCGACGTGTATATCTGCAATATTGTCAAGTGCCGTCCCCCTGGCAACCGCGCCCCCACTACCCAGGAGATGGACGCCTGCCGCCCATACCTGCTGGAGCAAATTCGCGTCGTCGATCCCAAGCTGATTCTGCTGACGGGTGCCTCGGCGGTGAAGGGGGTGACTGGCGACAAGCGGGGCATCACCAAAATTCGCGGTCAGTGGATTGAGTGGAACAGTCGCCTCTGCATGCCCATCTTCCACCCGGCCTATCTGCTGCGGAACCAGTCGCGGGATAAGGGCAGCCCCAAGTGGCTGATGTGGCAGGATATTCAGACGGTGCGGGCCAAATACGACGAAATTCGCGGCAATGGGCAGTCCGGCTAGGGAATGGCGGAACGTCTAGACCAGGACATGAACCCAGTGCCGCAAATTATTCTTATCGCAGCGCTGGCGGAGGCGAATCGGGTGATTGGCGATCGCGGCCAGATCCCCTGGCACCTCCCCGCCGATCTGAAGCGATTTCGCCAGCTCACCACCGGCCATCCCGTAATCATGGGACGCCAAACCTGGGAGCAGAGCCTGAATCGGCGAGTGCTGCCCCAGCGGTGGAATGTGGTGGTTTCCTCGACGCTGGCGGTTTCGGATTGTCCTCAAGTGACCCATTCAGAGGCAGGGCAGCAGACTCGCTGGGATTTGGTGCGATCGCTCCCCGCCACCTTCGCCTTGGTCCAGCACGAACCTCAGATCTATATCATCGGTGGGGCATCGATTTATGAGCAAACCCTGCATCTGGCCCATCGCCTGGAGCTGACGATCGTGGAGGGACACTACGAGGGGGATGCGGTTTTTCCAGACTATCAACCCCTGATTGGGCAGCGGTTTCAGCGGGTGGGGTGCGATCGCCATCCCGGATTTCGCTTTGAAACCTACCGCATTCATCCCACTACCACTTGCATCTAGAACCTACGTACTTTAGGCTGGGCACAGTATTCCTACAGTACAGCAGCACGCCTATGGCCATCATTTCCTCACGGCAGCCTGCGCCTGACCCAGATTCTTCCCAGCCTGCCGAGTCGTCCCCGGCTTCCCCACCGCCGCTCCAGACGCCTGCTGCCGAACCCTCCCTGGTGCGCCCCGACCCCACCCCCGACGATCGCGGCAAGCAAGACGAGAGCCTGCGCCCCCAGCGCCTGGCGGACTACATCGGGCAGAAAGCGCTGAAGGAAGTGCTGAGCATTGCCATCCAGGCCGCCCAGGCTCGCCAAGAACCGCTGGATCACCTGCTGCTCTACGGGCCGCCGGGACTGGGCAAAACCACCATGTCCCTGGTGCTGGCGGCGGAGATGGGGGTGACCTGCAAAATTACCACCGCCCCGGCCCTGGAGCGCCCTCGTGACATTGTCGGGCTGCTGATTAACCTGAAGCCGGGGGATATTTTGTTCATCGACGAAATTCACCGCCTGCCGCGAGTTACGGAAGAAATCCTGTACCCGGCCATGGAAGATTCGCGCATCGACATCACCATCGGCAAGGGGCAGAGCGCCCGCACCCGCAGCATTCCCCTGAATCGCTTTACCCTGGTGGGGGCGACGACGCGGGTGGGGGCACTGACGTCGCCGCTGCGCGATCGCTTCGGACTAATCCAGCGCCTGCGGTTTTACGAAATTGATGAGCTGACGCCCATCGTGCTACGAACAGCGGCTATCCTTAATACCCCCATCACCCCAGAGGGAGCTGCCGAAATCGCCCGTCGCGCCAGGGGGACGCCCCGGATTGCTAACCGGCTGCTGCGGCGGGTGCGAGATTATGTGGAGGTGAAGGCGTCGGGGGAAATTACCGAGGCGATCGCCGCCGATGCCCTAGAGCTGTTTAACGTCGATCCCGTGGGGCTGGACTGGACCGATCGCCGTATGCTAACGGTGATGATCGAGAACTTTGGCGGTGGTCCGGTGGGGCTGGACACCCTGGCGGCCTCTACCGGGGAGGATGCTCAGACGATCGAGGAAGTTTACGAGCCGTACCTGCTGCAAATTGGCTATCTCCAGCGCACCCCCAGGGGACGAGTGGCTGCCCCGGCTGCCTGGCGGCATTTGGGATACCAGCCGCCGGAAAGTCAGCTCTCCCTTTTGGCGGAAAATGAGTAGTTTTTACAATATTTCTTTACAATGTAGGTGGCTTCTTTCAGAAATGGGCTAGCCGCGCTGCCACTGCAGACTCAAGTTGTCTAGAAATCGGTGTTTCCCATGGGGACTGCTCTCATCGCCCTGGTACTTACGGTTATCCTCTGGCTTGGATCGGCCCTCTCCGATGGGCTGGCCGCACTAACAGTGCCTGGTGCGCTAGCCCAGTCCTACAACTCTGAAGATATCGAACGCTTTGAGGCCATCAAATCCAAAGCCTTTACGGCCACCAATGCGGGAGATTTTGCCACCGCCGAAACTTACTGGACCCAGCTCCTGGAGGAGTTTCCCAATACGGCAGCCCTCTGGAGCAATCGGGGCAACGCTCGTGTGAGCCAAAACAAGCTGGAAGCGGCGATCGCCGACTACAACCGCGCCATCGACCTGGACCCTGCCGCCCCCGACCCCTACCTGAACCGGGGTACGGCCCTGGAGGGGCTGGAGCGCTGGGATGAGGCGATCGCCGACTATAACCGGGTGCTGGAACTAGACTCCAACGATCCTGCTGCATACAACAATCGGGGTAACGCCAAGGCAGGCCAGCAGGATTGGAGCGCTGCCGTCGAAGACTACCGCCACGCAGCAGATTTAGCTCCCGACTATGCCTTTGCCCGCGCCAACTATGCCCTAGCTCTCTACCAGACCGGTGACACCGAAGAAGCAATCCGCGAGATGCGCAATTTAGTGCGCCGCTACCCCCAGTTCGCCGACATGCGTGCGGCCCTGACGGCGGCTCTCTGGGTCAACGGTAAGCGCGGCGAAGCCGAAAGTAATTGGTACGCAGTGACCGGCCTCGACACGCGTTACAAAAGCCTAGAGTGGGTGGCCCACGTTAGACGCTGGCCCCCAGCTATGGTTGAAGCCCTTGACAGTTTTCTCAACCTCCAGGGCTAAACCGATGAATTAAATTAAATACCTGAATACCGGGCAGAAACGTTTGTTCTAAACGTCTTCAGGCTTGCTGGCAAATCGATCGAGCAGCTTGTCCCGTTCGCCCAGCACCTGGCTCTTGAGAGCAGAAAAATCATCCGACAGCTCAGACCGGGTCGAGGCTTTTAGCAGGTAGCGGGAAACAAACCAGATGACGTAGCCGATGCCAATCAGTTCGAGCAAGGGGGCCATTAGCGGTACCTCGTTGATGGCTCCCAGAATCGCTAGCGCAATCTTGCCGAACAGCACGATCGCCAGAATCAACCCAATCGTTAACAGAGGCCGACGGTATTCGCTGAAGAACTCACCCACATAGGCTGGCAGCTCCGACAGAAATCTTGAGGTTTGCTCGCCTAATTTCTGCCACTGTTCCTTAGACTGGGTTGAAGAGACGCCCTCAATGGCGCTAGTGCTCTGACCCTCAACTTCAGCTTGAACCGCATCGGCGTCTACGTTGGGCATCGTGGGTTCTTGCTTCTCTTCGGATTCCATAATCACACCTAAATTTGTTTGAATAACACCGCTTGAATCGCTCTCCAGCCAACCGCCAATCTACCCAGGCAAGATGGTCCCGGCGGTAGGGACAGCATTTTCAAACATACTAGACACTAAAGCACCGCTACGGTAAATGCAAGCCCCTTCTGCGGTAGAGTTGCGTCCATTCAGGCGATCGCACGACGGCTGACGCCATACCGGCTTGATGAGAATTCCGTGAACCGCCTGGCTAAATCATGGCTCACAATGGGGGTGTCCCAACTAAGCCGTGCCTATGTTCGATAAAGCACCCGCGCGATCGCCCCTCGCCAATGCTCCATTTGATTTGGATGACGAAGAATCGTCCTACATAGATGACTACTTCTTCGATGAGCCGGGGAGCATTCCCGGAACGCTGAACATCCCCCCAGACGCTCCGCCCCCACAGATTACGCTGATTGACTACGATGTCGAGAACGCTAGCCGGAGAGCGATCGCCATCCCCGAGGACTGTAGCGCCTACCTCGACACCACCTCCGTCTCCTGGGTAGACGTGAGCGGTTTGGGCAGTGAAGACACGCTCAAGCGCCTGGGGCGGACTTTTAAGCTCCATCCCCTGCTGCTAGAGGACGTGGTGAATGTGCCCCAGCGCCCCAAGGTAGAGGAATATGAAGACCAGCTCCTGATCGTAACGCGGATGGTGACGCCAACGGCAGACGAGCGAGGGTTTGTCAGCGAACAGGTCAGCTTAATTTTGGGGCGGCACTACCTTCTGACGGTGCAGGAGGAACCGGACACCGATACCTTTAACCCAACGCGCGATCGCATCCGCTTTAACCGGGGAGAAATCCGCCGCCGGGGAGCGGACTATCTGGCCTATGCCCTGCTGGACACTATCATCGACGGCTTTTTCCCAGTGCTGGAAGACTACGGCGAGCGGCTGGAGGAGCTGGAGGACCAGGTCATCCTCAACCCCACGCGCCAGATGGTGGAGGAAATTTATGACCTGAAGCGGGAACTCCTGGCCCTGCGTCGGGCCATCTGGCCCCAGCGCGACGCTATTCATACCCTTATCCGAGACGGCAGCAATCTGATTAGCCCCGACGTGCGCATCTATTTGCGGGACTGCTACGACCACGCCGCCCAGGTGATGGAGATGGTGGAATCCTACCGGGAGCTGGCCACCAACCTGATGGATGTCTACCTCTCATCAATGAGCAACCGCATGAACGAGATTATGAAGCTGCTGACGGTAGTATCGGGCATCTTCATTCCGCTCACGTTCATCACCAGCCTCTACGGCATGAACTTTGACACCGACGAATCTCCCTGGAATATGCCTGAGCTGGACTGGTATTGGGGCTACCCCGCTGCCCTGATTGTGATGGGGGCGATCGCCCTTGGTCTGGTCATCTTTTTCTGGCGGCGCGGCTGGTTTGAGGACTTTTCCACCATCCGCGACGACTCCCTGCGAAAACGGTAGGCGTAGGCCATCCAGCTCTGGACAAGAGACCGGTATGGACCTAAGCTGCAGCGGCCTCTGCCAGGGTCCGGTGTACTTTCTCTCCCCAGGTATCCCAGTTCAGCCGCGTGTCATACTCTTCCCGGGCCGACGTGACCAGTTGCCGGTAGCGCTGCTTGTCACAAAAGCTGTAGGCAATCACATCGGCATAATCATCCGGGGGAGCCGTGCGGGACAGCATGAAACCATTCTGACCGTGGCGCATGATGCTGGGCAACCCGCCAACGTCCGTGGAGACGATGGGTAGGCCGAAGGCATTCGCTTCGCAGGTGACGATGGGGGAGCAGTCGGCCTGAGTCGGGAAGACGAAGAAATTTGCGTCTAGAAAAATATCGCAGAGTTTTTGGCGCTCTTGCGGAATATCTTTATTGAGGAACGCAATCGTCTTCAGCTTGGGGTGACGAATGTGGGCCGGAGTAACGCAACCAATCATGCAAAGCTCAGCATCTACGCCCTTATCTAGCAGCGCTAGCAGCACTTTAAAGGCAATCTCGCCCCCTTTTCGCTCCCATTCTTTGCCGATAAATAATAGCTTGCAGGTGGTGTTTTGGCAGCGAGAATAGATGGCGCTCGCTGCAGGAATCTCTTCTAAATTAGCTCCGTAGTCTACCACGACAATCTTTTGGGAATCAGCGCCGTAATCAGCGATCGCCGACTGGGCCGCCCAGTCTGAGGAGTAGACGATTCGCTTGGCGCGGGCGATCGCCGCAAACTCTAGCTTGTCGTAAGCGTCAAACTGATGCTGGGGGAGGTTTAGTTTGTACTCAAGCGATCGCTGTTTTAGGGTCGCGTCAGATGAGTAGACGATTGGAATTTCGGTTTCTAAAAAAGCCATCTCAGCCGAGGCGATGGGGGCAAAGATCACGTCGCATCTCTGGCTCTGGAGCTGGTGTTGAACCAGAGATGTGAATCGTTTTCCCTCTAGCTCATAGTTTCCGTTTCTGACTTTCAGCGGCTCGTTCTGTCTAAGCCCAAGCCGCTTTAAAGACTTCTGGAGAAGTATTGTCCTGCACGGCCACCCCAGGTTGACGAGGGTCAAGTCTTGACGCCTCAAAGCCCAATACATTGAGAATAAAGTTCCTGAAAAAGCATGTCTATCCAAATAATTATGAGATGATAGGAACCCAACCTTTAAGCGTTTCATAAATCAATATGCCTGACAGCTAAACAAGGACGATTAGTGGGTATCGATATGGGAAAATCTTCCATCTTAAGCAGCAATTACAGCTTATTCGAGATCTATCCTAGTGGGGATGTTTAGACAAGAAATGTTGTAATTTCTTGGGCTAAAGTTCACTATTAGGGGACTTAAGTTAAAGAGAAGAATTTCATTCAGAAGATTGTTTTTATTACTTTGAAGCTTTGGGCGATCGCCCAGTCAGCTTTTGCCGAAGCAGATGACTGGAGAAGAGGGTCTGGCAGCATACCAGCTTTATACCAGTTTTATGTAAAGGCACGCAGGAGAAGCCTGGATAGACACGGGGCTTAAGCCCCGTGTTGGGTGCAGCTTCACAGAAAAACGGTATTACTCCTCAGGTAAATCCCTACGGGTTACGCCAAGGCATACTTCTAGTAGAACGACAGCTATGCACTTAGAACCTATCCGAAAACTCCAATCGGGGTTTGAGGCTCCAAAACCTCTAGGGAGCTTTCAGGCAGACACCCAACGTAGTAGCCACACCCCCCCTTTGGAGCAGGTACCCGACTGATGCCGATTAGGTGCTGATGTAAACCTGCTGGTAGTAAGCCTGATATTCCTCAGACAGCAGCGGTTGCCACCAGTCCCGGTTGGTCAGATACCACTGGATGGTCTGCCGCAGCCCTTCATCAACCGTCACCTGGGGAGCCCATCCCAGCTCAGACTGAATTTTCGTCGCATCAATGGCATAGCGGCGATCGTGCCCCGGTCGGTCCTTGACGAAGGTAATCAAGTCCTGAGCTGGATGCACGGGTAAATCTGGGGCCAACTCATTCATCAGCTCACAAATTTTGTGCACCAGATCGATGTTCTTCACCTCGTTGTCGCCGCCTACATTATAGGTTTCTCCCGGTGTACCCCGATGAATTACCGCATCCAGCGCCCGACAGTGGTCACGGACATACAGCCAGTCGCGAATGTTCTGCCCATCGCCGTAAACCGGCAGCGGCTTACCAATCAAAATATTGATGCACATCAGGGGGATGAGCTTCTCGGGAAAGTGGTAGGGACCGTAATTGTTGGAACAGTTGGTAATTAGGGTCGGCAACCCATAGGTGTGGTAGTACGCTCGCACCAGGTGGTCGCTACCCGCTTTGGAGGCGGAGTAGGGGCTGTTGGGGGCGTAGGGGGTTTTCTCCGTGAAGGCTGGATCATCCGGCCCAAGGCTGCCATAGACCTCGTCCGTAGAAACGTGGAGAAAGCGGTAATGGCTGGGCTGGGCCGCGGTCATCCAGTGTTGGCGAAATGCCTGTAGCAGGGTAAACGTGCCGACGACGTTGGTACGCACGAATGCATCTGGCCCCAAAATCGAGCGGTCCACATGAGACTCCGCCGCAAAGTGGGCCACCGTGTCAACCGCCTCCTCCTGCAGTAGCCGGTCAACGAGATCGCGATCGCCAATATCCCCCTGCACAAACCGCAGGTTGGCATGGCCTTCCAGCGTTGCCAGGTTGTTTCGATTGCCAGCATAGGTCAGGGCGTCGAGCACAATGACGCGATCGCCCGGATAGGTTTCGCACCAGTGATGGACAAAGTTTGATCCAATGAAGCCAGCACCGCCCGTAATCAGAATGGTTCGCGGCTTCTCGGAGGGGGCTTCAATTTGAGAACGAGTCACTTGTTTCTCCTTAAATGAGCACTAGGTAAGCTCGATCTGACAATCGTCGCCCACCATAAACCGCAGCGCCTTGGGCCGCATCAGGGCCGCCTTCACGTTGGCCCGCTGACCAATTAGGCTGTCCACAATGCGGTGGTGAATGTCGGCGATGTGCGCTCCCTGGAGAATAACGCTGTGCTCCAGATCGGCGTGGATGAGCGTTACAGCATCGGCAATGCTGCTGTAGGGGCCGATAAAGCAGTTCTCCAAATGGCAGTTTTCCCCAATGGTGACGGGGCCACGAATCCGGCAGTTGATGATTTTGGAGCCCTGACCGATGCGCACCCGACCAATTACCTGGCTCTGGTCATCCACCTCGCCGTTCACTTCGGACTGGAGGCAGGTGTCCAGAATGATACGATTGGCCTCCAGCAGGTCGTCCTTCTTCCCCGTGTCGAGCCACCATCCCGCTAACTGGACGGCTTCCACAGGCCGTTGGGATTCAATTAGATGCTGGATGGCATCGGTGATCTCTAGCTCGCCCCGGGCAGAGGGCTTAATTTGGGCGATCGCCTGATGCACCTCGCTGGAGAATAAATAAACGCCCACCAGCGCCAGGTTGGAAGGGGGCACCTTGGGCTTTTCCACCAGCCGGAGAATGCGGCCATTGTCGTCTACCTCAGCCACGCCAAACGCCGTAGGATTGGGCACCGACCGCAGCAAGGTGAGGGCATCGAGCTGGCGCTCCTTAAAGTGTTCGCAGAACGAGCGCAGGTCTCCTTCAATCAGGTTGTCGCCCAGGTACATGACGAACGGAGCATCATCCAGGAACGGCTGCGCCACCTTTACGGCGTGGGCGAGGCCAGCGGGTTCCTCCTGGAGGATGTAGGTGATTTGAGCACCAAAGCGATCGCCATTGCCCGTCTTGGACCTGACCTCATCCCCCGTCTCGGGGCTGATGATGATGCCGATGTCTGTAATGCCAGCAGCGACAATGGATTCAATGCCATACCACAGGATGGGCTTGTTTGCCACGGGCACGAGCTGCTTGGCCCCCGTATAGGTCAGTGGACGCAATCGCGTGCCTCGGCCACCTGAAAGAATAAGAGCTTTCATAACCAGTCCTCTCTTGGGGTGAATAACGCTACTTGACTAATCTGCCTGCACATATTCGCTCAGCATTTTTCTCAGACCCCATCGCCAGTGGGGAGCAGGCTGGCCGATGGCAGCCGTAAACTTCTTGCCAGACAGCACCGAGTAGGGGGGGCGGCGAGCGGGCAGGGGATATTCTGCTGTGGTAATGGGTAAGACCCGCTCTATCTGTAGCGGCTGGCTTAAAGATCGGGCCTCTTCAAAGATGGCGATCGCAAAGTCATACCAGCTTGCAACGCCGCTATTAGTAAAGTGGTAGACCCCATAGGCGGGCGTTTGTTGCTGCAGCTCACGGGCCAGCAGTTGGGTGGTGGCATCGGCGATATCTCTGGTCCAAGTTGGGCTGCCGACCTGATCCATCACCACCCGCAGTTCCTCCCGATCGCCCCCCAGCCGCAGCATGGTTTTAACAAAATTGCCCTTACCGCGACTGCCGTAGACCCAGGCGGTGCGAATGATGATGTGGCGATCGCAGGTTTGGCGAATGCCGTCTTCCCCCAGCAGCTTAGACTCCCCATAGGCACCACAGGGGTTGGGAGGGTCGTCTTCTAGATAGGGTGTGTTCTTGCGCCCGTCAAATACATAGTCGGTGGAAAAGTGGACCAGCTGGCTCCCCATCTTCTGCACTTCTTCGGCCATCACGGTTGGGGCGATGGCATTGACGGCCTTTGCCAGGTCGATCTCGGACTCGGCCTTGTCAACTGCGGTGTAGGCGGCGGCGTTGACGACGATGTTGGGGGCTGTTTCCTTTAGAAGTTGGCGAAGCTGGGGCAGGTCGGTCAGGTCAAGCTGCGATCGCCCCACGGCAACCACTTCCCCCAAGGCAGGCAGCGTCGCCTGCAGCTCTTGTCCCAACTGTCCCTGGGAGCCAATCAGCAAAACGCGGGTCATGGGTACACCTCGGCAGCTTTCAGAAATTGCCCGTTTTCATCCTTGGTTGAGAGCGTCGGTTCCTCCCCCGATAAAGGCCAGGTGATGCCGATATCAGGATCATCCCAACGAATCGACCGCTCATACTGGGGCGCGTAGAAGTCGGTGGTCTTGTATAGCACCTCCGCCACATCAGAGACGACCAGAAAGCCGTGGGCGAATCCGGGAGGAACCCAGAGCTGATGCTTATTCTCAGCCGTCAGAGTAAATCCCACCCACTGCCCAAAGGTGGAGGAGTTTTTGCGAATATCAACGGCAACGTCATACACCGCTCCGGCAATGACCCGCACTAATTTTCCCTGGCTGTTTTGAATCTGGTAGTGAAGCCCCCGCAGGACGTTCTTAACCGAGCGAGAGTGATTATCTTGAACGAAGTGTAGATTAATCCCCGCTTTATCCGCGAAGGACTTCTCGTTATAGCTTTCGAAGAAAAAACCACGACTATCGCCAAAGACTTTAGGCTCAATCAGCAGCACATCAGAAATTTCCGTTGGAGTAATCTTCACCGAAGCCCCTTTTTCAATGTAACGACTTCAACCGACAGTATCGTATTCTCACAACAGCTATGGTTGCTGACTGGAGTTTGATATGCGTAAGTGAGAATACTTAAACTTTATAGACGGAAACGCAGTATATAGAATATCGGTTCCTGGCCAGGAACTATAGGAAGAATGCCCCGTACTTACAGGGTCTTTATCGGATGTTTACAATATTTGCATTCTTGATGAAGCGCAATGCTGACTACGCGCAGACATCGGGTCAGCCGCGCAAAAGCGCGATCGCAAAAGTTGATTAACTTCTGCAAAATCAATGATAAAATCACTGATTTTTTCGCTTCAATCGGGTTTTATTTAAACCCAAAATTTTCGTAGACACAGTTTTTTAAGTACATGGCCATAAATAAAAGTCAGTGGGGTGCGCCCCCCGGCCAGGGGGCGCACCCCATCATAGCTACGTTTACTTATGACCACCTACTTATCAGGGGAGCCATCCTGTTCTGGCTTCCTGCATACGGACCTAGCGCTGGTTCCACTGCTGTTCTGCGGTGGCGATCGCCTCATCCACCGTCTTTTGCCCCAGCATGGCCGCCTGTAGATTCTCGTAGATAATCTTCTGGAGCAGCTTCACGTCCGTCATGGCTGGTACCAGTACTTCCGCATCCTGGAGCTGGCCTGCACTGACGAGGCGGGCCTGATCGCGGGGGGCTGCTCCATCCGGCAGGGTGGTGAAGTGGCTGTCGGTGAGGGATTGCTGGGTAGAGGGGAGAACGTTGGCGGCTTTGGCAAAAGCGAGCTGATTGTCGGGATTGGTGACGAACAGAGCAAAGTCCAGGGCGGCGTCGGGCTGATCGGTGGCTTGGGGAATCACCAGGTTCATGGCTGCGACGTTTTTCGCCCCAGTGTCGCCAGTGATTTGAGGCGCAGTTTGGGAAACGGCAGCGATGGAGGGGGCATTTTTGGCGATCGCATCCAGAAAATGCGGCCCTGTGGCAACCATTGCCGTTTCTCCCGCCTGGTACAGCTCAATGCCCCGCCGATGGCCCTGAGTCAGCACCTCGCGGGGGAGCAGCTCCTGCTGATAGAGGTCAACCCAGTACTGGAAAGCTCGACGACCAGCGGGGGTGTTGAAGGCGGCTTGGCCCTGCTCGTCTACTAGAGCAACCCCCATTTGAATCAGGGATTGCAGCACCTCGGCGGAGTCTTCTGGTACAAAGGTGGTGAAGAAGGCGTAGGCCCCAGTCTGATCTTTGACCGCTTTAGCCACGTCCGCCAGCTCGGCATAGGTTGCGGGCGGAGCGCTCACCCCGGCCTCGTTCAGCAGACTCTCGTTATAAATCGTGACGTTGGTGGTGAGGTACCAGGGGATGCCAAAGCTTTTACCCTCTAGGGTGCTGGCCTGCCATACCTTGGGCAGGTAGGTTTGCTTCACCTCGTCGGGGATGCGATCGTCCAGAATCATCCAGGCGTTGCGGCTGGCCAGTTGCGAGGCAAAGTCAGGGTTGAGGTTGACCACGTCTGGTGCGGTGCCCGCTGAGACCGCCGTGAGGATTTTGCTCTGCATATCTGACCAGGGCACGTCTACCCAGCGAATGGTGGTATCGGGGTGGGCGGCCTCGAAGTCAGTAATTAGGGCTTCGAAATAATCCGTAAATTCTGGCTGGAGCTGCATCGTCCAGAACTCCACTTCCCGGACTTCCCCTGCCGTGCTGTTATTCGTAGGGGTGGACGGTCCGGTACTACAGCTCACTACCCAGCTCGCTACCAGGCCCACCAGCATCCAGATTCCCAACCGTCTCCATCGCATTCCCATGGCGATCGCCCCTCTACAGCACAACACTCCATTAACTGCTCAATCTAGCAGATTATTTGGATGAATCTAGCGAGCAGCGTCTGATGGGTCCGCAGATGGCGCAGATAGACGCAGATAGCGAATCGGTACGTTCATTCTCAGAGGCTGCTGGCGATCGCCTGCACGGGACAGGTGGGGACGCACTGTTCACAGACGATGCAGCGCGATCGGGCAAACCGTAGCTCAAAGGTTTCTGGATCGAGGGTAAGGGCTTCGGTGGGGCAAACGCCGGTACAGAGGCCGCAGTGGACGCATAGGTCTTCGTCGATCTGGATTTCGCCGCTGGCGGAGGAAACGCCAATGCTGAGGGCTTCTAGCCACTCGATGGCGGCGTCAATCTGGTCAATGTCGCCCTGCAGCTCCACCACCAGCGTGCCGATTTGGTTGGGGGCCACTTGGGCACGGATGATGTTGGCAGCGACGTTGAAGTCTTTGGCCAAGCGATAGGTGATGGGCATCTGCACCGATCGCTTGGGGAAGGTGAGCGTGACTCGTTTCTTCACGGCAGGCTCTCCGCTGATTTATGGCGTTACGCTTTCACGTTAGGACATTCAAGAGGTGTGGAACTCCAGCGACGCTGGGGTTCCACACTCAAACCTTAGCCCGTAGGGCCATATGTCGAGCTGTGTTAAAGACCGTGTCCAGATTTGTGAACTTTTTTCTAATCCTGATCCCAACCCAATTAATCAGCACTATAGTCAGACGAGAAATTTTATCGAATATTGAAGGGTTCGGGAACCGGATAAAACCCCTGGCTTTAGACATGGGGATACAGATGGTTCCCGAGCTGGGCGAAGTCCAGCAGTCTGCCCAGTGCGGTACAATAGAACTGGTTTGAACCCCCAGGGTGGGTGGAAGCATCCAAGTCAGTCTCCTCGAACCCGAAAGCAGAGTCCAGTCTGCAACCAGAGGCGCGAAAAACCTCTCTAAAAAC
>JBHJGR010000081.1:0-21217 GCA_050331615.1 Elainellaceae cyanobacterium | reverse complement strand
AACTGCCTATCAGGGGTTTTTGGTCATAATTCTTCATTTCGCGTATTTTTGGGGGGCGGCGCGCCCCCGCGGGGGGCGCACAGCCCTGAGAGACTATTTTGTACTTATAGGACTTCTAGGGCCAGGCAGTCATGATTTCCGAACTTACCCAAGCATTAGAGGCGATCGCCCTCCCTGCCGACTGGGTGGGGCTAAGGGCCGTCAAAGAGACTACCAGCTCCCGCCGGGTGCGGGATGGGAAGCCTGAGTACAACGGCAAGATGACCAATCAGGGCGTCATGATAGAAGTGATGGCGCGGGGGCAAATTGGCTATGCCGCCGTCAACTCGCTTGACCCTGGCCAAATCCAGGATGCAGCAAAATTAGCGTATGGACAGGCGATCGCCGCCAGCGAATGGGCGCTGCATCCCATGACTCCTGCCGTGCGGCCCAAGGTAACGGGGCACTACACCTCCCCCTTCCAGAAACCGCTGGATGCCATGAGTCCGGGAGAAATCAATGACCTGCTGGTGCGCATTTGCCAAACCCAGGCAGTTTCTGATCAGATCGTGCAAACCAACGCCAGCGCCACCACCAGCGACGTCGAAACCTGGTTTGTCAGCAGCAACGGCTCTGAGGTCTATCAGAAATTTTTGCTGATGGCGACGGGGTTTGGGGTCACGGCCAAGGACGGCAGCATTGTCCAGCAACGATCCGACAGCGGCTTTCGCGCCCGCTGCTACCAGGGAGGCTGGGAGCTATTCCCGCCGCCGGATCTGTGGGAACGGGCGCAGCAGGTAGGGGAACAGGCAGTGGAGCTGCTCACAGCAGACGAGTGTCCCGAGACGGCAACCACCCTCGTCCTCGCGCCGGACCAGATGATGCTGCAAATCCACGAGAGCATCGGCCATCCCCTCGAACTGGACCGAATTTTGGGGGATGAGCGCAACTATGCGGGGGGTAGCTTTGTCCAGCCAGGGGACTTTGGCCAGCTCGCCTACGGCTCGCCGCTGATGAACGTCACCTTTGATCCGACCGTCGCGGGCGAGTTTGCCAGCTATCGATTCGACGATACTGGGGCACCCGCCACGCGGGAATATCTCATTAAAGACGGCATTCTGCAGCGGGGGTTGGGGAGTCTAGAAAGTCAGGCCCGGCTTGGGGTCGCTGGCGTTGCCTGTGCCCGCGCCACCTCCTGGAACCGGCCTCCCATCGATCGCATGGCCAATATCAATCTGGAGGCCGGTACCGATGCTTTTGCCGATATGATCAAGGGCATCGAGCACGGCGTTTATATGGAGTCCAACCGCTCCTGGTCCATTGACGACCAGCGGCATAAGTTTCAGTTTGGCTGCGAATACGCCAAGCTGATCGAAAACGGCCAGATGACCAAGACCCTGCGAAACCCCAACTACCGCGCCACCACGCCCCAGTTCTGGCGCAGCCTGGTACGGGTCGGCGATGCAGCCACCTGGGAGGTTTACGGCACCCCGTTCTGCGGCAAGGGAGAGCCTAACCAAATTATTCGCGTAGGGCATGGGGCACCCGTTTGTGCCTTTGAAAAGATTGAAGTGTTTGGGGGTGATGCCTGATGCAAACGATTCAACCGACGCCTTCCGCCAGCCCGTCAACTTCTGCCAATCTATCAGCAGTGTTTGAGTCCGCCTTCGTTCAGGTGGTGCAGACTCTCCTAGCCCAGCGTCAGCCCCATGAACAGTTCACCCTGGAACTGGTGGGCGAGGCCAGCCAATTTACCCGGTTTAATCGCGCTAGGGTACGGCAAACGGGCACGGTGCAAGACGGGCACCTCAAAATTACTCTGATGGGTCAGCAGCGCCTGACCAGCCAGAGCATTCCCTTTACGGGAGCGGCAGCGGTGGATGCTGAACGGGCGATCGCCACCTTAAACGACCTCCGCCAGGAACTCCCCCAGCTCCCGGAAGACCCCTACCTGGTGCTGCCCACGGGCGGCGCAACCAGCCACGATGTTCACCTGGGGCAGTTGCTAGCCGCTGAAGCTGTAGTAGGCCACATTTTGCCCGCCGTTGATGGTCTGGACTTTGCCGGACTGTATGCGGGCGGCGTCTCGATCCGCGCCTATGCTGACTCGACGGGGCAGTCTCACTGGTTTGTCACGGACTCATTCACCCTCGACTATTCCCTGTTTACGCCAGACGGCAAGGCGGTGAAGGGCACCTTTGCGAGCGATCGCTGGGACCAGGCCGCCTATGATGCCAAGCTAGCCGAGTCCAAGCAGCAGCTAGAGCGCCTGGCCCGTCCCACCAAGTCTATCGGTAAGGGACAGTATCGCACCTACCTCGCTCCAACCGCCCTGGCCGATCTGGCGGGCATGCTGTCCTGGGGCGGCGTCAGCGAGGCAGCCTTGCAGCGGGGCGGCAGCGCTCTGGGAATGCTGCAGCGCGGGGAGAAAAGCCTGTCGCCGCAGGTTACGCTGCGAGAGAACTTTCAGCATGGTTTGGTGCCCCGCTTCAATGAGCTGGGAGAAGTTGCGCCGATGGAGCTGACTCTGATCGACCGGGGGGAATTAGTGAATACGCTAATCAGCTCCCGCACAGCCAAGGAATACGGCAAGACCGCCAACGGGGCCGCCACCTGGGAGGGGCTGCGATCGCCCGACCTGGCCCCCGGTCATCTAGACCCTGCCAACGTCCTACAGGAGCTGGGCACTGGCCTCTACCTTTCCAACCTGCACTACCTCAACTGGAGCGATCGCCCCGCTGGCCGGGTGACGGGCATGACCCGCTACGCCTGCTTTTGGGTGGAAGGTGGGGAAATCGTTGCCCCCATCGAAAACCTCCGGTTTGACGAAAGCCTCTACCGCTTTTTTGGCGACAACCTGGTGGCCCTGACCCGCGACCAGGAGTTTATCCCCGAGGTGGGCAGCTACGGCCATCGAGATTTGGGGGGCATCTGGGTGCCAGGGGCGATCGTGGCGGACTTTACCTATACGCTGTAGGTAAGCTTCAGGAGCGATTGGAAAACCGCCATGACCAGCTATCGCGTTCCCGACGATTTTGCGTGGGGCGTGGCCACCGCCGCCTATCAAATTGAAGGAGCCGCGGCTGCTGATGGTCGCAAGCCCAGCGTTTGGGATACTTTTAGCGCCACCCCTGGACGGGTGCTGAATGGAGATACGGGGGCGATCGCCTGCGACCACTACCACCGCTACCCGGAAGACATTCAGCTCATGGCGGCCTTGGGGGTGCGCCACTACCGCCTGAGCATCTCCTGGTGCCGCATCATGCCCGACGGTCGCGGGCTGGTCAACGAGCGGGGCGTTGATTTCTATCGGCGGCTAATCGACGGCCTGCTGAACCACGGCATTACTCCCCACGTCACCCTGTTCCACTGGGACAGTCCTCAGGCTCTGGAAGACCGCTACGGCTCCTGGCGGAGTCGAGAGATGGCGACGGACTTTGCGGACTACGCTGCAGCGGTGGTGGGGCGACTGGGCGATCGCGTCACCCACTGGATCACCCTCAACGAAATTATCTGCTTCACCCATCTGGGCTATGGGGTTGGTAAAACGCCAGTCCATGCGCCAGGCACCGTGGTCGATCGCCTCAAGGACGTCTGGCAAACTTCCCACCATGCGTTGCTGGCCCACGGCCTCGGCTGTCAGGCCATCCGGGCAGCATCGCCGCTGCCCTGCTCGGTGGCGCTGGTGGAGAACTTTCTGGTACCCATCCCCATAACGGAATCGACCGCTGATGTAGAGGCAGCCAGACGGGCGTTTCCGCACCAGGGGATCAATGGCGGGGTAATTGTGCCCGCCCTCACTGGGGAATACAGTTCCGACTTGCTGGAAAGCCTGGGCGAGGAAGCCCCCGACATTCATCCGGGTGACCTGGACATCATCCACCAACCGCTAGACCGGCTGGGCTTCAACATCTACTCCGGGGTTTACGTACGGGCTGCCGATTCTCCCACCGGTTATGAGGTGCTGCCCTTTCCCGCCGGATATCCGCGGCTGCACATGCCCTGGCTCCACTTCACGCCGGATGCGCTGTACTGGGGCATTCGCCACATTAGCGAAACGTTGGGATGTCCGGATCTGCCTATCTTTATCAGCGAAAACGGCTGTGCGGCGCAGGATGAGCTGACGGATAGCGGCGAGGTGATGGATAGCGATCGCATTCTCTATCTGCGGGCCTACCTCCGGGCTGCCCACCGCGCCATCGATGAGGGCTACCCTCTGCGGGGATATTTTGCCTGGAGCCTGATGGACAATTTTGAGTGGGCCTACGGCTATGATCGCCGCTTTGGTCTAATTTATATCGACTATCCCACCCAAACTCGCATCCCCAAACTCAGCTACCGCTGGTATTCCGAGTGCATCCGCCAGGGGCGCATCGTCTGACCGGCTGTATATTTTGCATTTCTTATTCGAAGATTCAATCAAATCTATCTTAAGATGGTTACTTATCGGCACAAAATGTTGATTCAGTCTTCTATCTGTGGAATACCTAAGTAGGTAGAGACAATCACAGACACCTAGTAGCTCCTCGCTAACCACCGACTTATGGAACAAAAGCTGAAAGAATTAATTGGTAAGTCCTCCGTTTGGCTATATGTCACCAGCAGCAACGGATGGATTAAAGATGTTGAAATTCTGGACGTAACCTCCGAAACCGTAACATTTCGATACGAGCACGAATCCGATATTGAGCGCAAGGTATGGGAAAAAACCACCCGGCTTGAAAATATTGCGGAGGTCGAAATCCGCCTGCTCGCGATGCCCAAAGATAATCAGCAGGTCACTGATATCAGAAACCGACTCTCCAAACTGCTAGATCAGGAATAAATTCCAGCTCTCCAACCTAGGGACCGTAGCGGTCATCGTTAGTTAAGATGATTTTTGGAAATGATGATACCCGATGACTTAGGGGCAAATGGCCATTTGCCCCTACCAACCGTGCAACCGAGGGTAGAATTTCCCCAGAAATCGCCTAACTTCCCGATTGAGAGTAAATCAAAGCGTCCTGGAGTCAGTTCTCCGGGACGCTCTTTTATAGCCTTACGCTTTCGCATGAGGACATTTAAGGGGTGTGGAACCCCCACGTCGCGGAGGTTCCATACTCAAATCTGAGCCCGTAGGACCGTAGCAGGGTGGAAATTATAGGGCTATGCCAGGAGGGCGATCGCCCGCTTCTTCAGCGCCTCTGCCGTAATCCCATTTAGCTCCATCAGCAGGCTAGGGCTGTTGGTCGTCTCGCCCCGCTGCCAGGCAAAGGTATCCCGCGCCAAGGTGCTGCGCAGCATGATGGGTTCCAGCATGGTGCTGGCTCCCCCGGTCACGCCAATGAGGGCATCGCCGCCAAATAGCCGGGTAAAACCGGCATCATCTAGAAAATCGCCATCGGCCTGGGAGCAGGTTTCCCAGGCGACATCGCTGGGGCGATAGAGACGACGCGGACTGACGACGGACACGATGCGGGAGCCAATACCCTCCGATTCCAAAATGGCCGCCGCGTCGTAAACCGGCAGCAGAATCATATCGCCGACCACAGCAAAGACCACCGTCTTGTCGCCGGGAATCTCCTGCAAGACCACGCCGCCGTCTCGCAGAGCCTGCCAGGTCTGGTCAAAGGTGGTGCGGATGGGCAGCGGTGATTTGCTGGCCGTGATGGTAATGCCCTTGTTCTGGGTGCCCAGCGCCCACTCGTAGCACGCCTGAATGCTGTTGGCATCCGTGGGGAAGAGGGGGAAGACATTGCCGTTGCGCATCATAGCCGCGAAGTAGGCTTCGATTTCGGGACGCTGGTGGGTCCAGCCATTGCGGCCCTGCTCCAGAGCACCGGCGGTGAACAGGGTGACCGTAGACGGGGTAGGCCGACGCAGCTCGGCCATCGCCTGGGTCACCGTTTGCCAGATGGGCAGACCGTTGACGGCAAAGGATTCGTAGGAGCACCAGAGGGTGCGCCCCCCCATGAGCGCCAGCCCCGCCGCCAGTCCAGCACAGGCATCTTCGCTCAGGGGTTCGTACACCTGGCCCGTCGGTCCCTGGTTGTAGAGGTCGTCCGACGTCGGGTGAATCACCTTCAGGGCCTGGTTGATGTTCTTGATGCCCGATGCCTCGTTGCCGTCAGCGTTGGTCACCATGAAGGCCGGGTCTTGCTGACCCACGTAGGCGACGATTTGCCCCATAGCTGTGGTCGCTACTTTGCGATCGCCCCCAATCTCATACTCCTCCAGGGGCAGCACACCCAGGTCGGGCAGTTCCCGCTCGAACTCCGTGACCACAGTTTTCGCTGCGGGACCGCCTGCTGCCCGTGCGCAGTTGGTGCGCACCAGTTCCCAGGCAGATTGGGGGAGCGATCGCCGCTGGAGTGCCGCCATCACTTCGGGGTTATCCAGCGTGTGGTAGCCATAGAGGTTGTGGGACTTAGAGCCGCTAGCATGGACGCCCGATCCCTTGAGCTGCTTGATCATGAACACGGTAAGAGTCCCCCCCAGGGCAGAACGAGCGGCGCGGTCAACGCCCGTGAGCACCGCCTTGGTAAAGGCCATCCGCTGCTCGGGAGAGAACTTGGTGCCATCTACGTAATCTCCCGGCTGATCCTGGTCGTCGAATTCCTTAGCATCCACCAGCACGATTTCCTGGAAACCATTGCCGCGCCAGTACTCAATCATGCGCTCGTTGGAGAAGGTAGACACCATGCTGTGGTGCTCCTGGGAGTAGCCGTTCCAGACCAGCACGGGCAGGAAGTTGGTCACGTTGGGAAAGGCGGTTTGGAAGTGGCCCAGGGCGCTCATGACGTAGGGCTCGCCCAGACCACCGTCGCCCAAGGTGAAGGGAAACAGAATGTCCCGATTAAGCAGCGCCGCCGCCAGGGCAAAGTGCTGCCCCTGACCCAGCGGTCCTGCCGGTCCCAGAATGCCGGGAATGTAGCCCGATAGGTGGCCCAGCAGCCCGTGTAGTTCGCGGAAGCGATCGCGCAACTGCTGCACGGTGGTAATGCCCATGTCCTCCAGGGAGCGATCGAGGAACATGGCGCTGTAAAATCCCGGAGCGTGGTGACCCACCTCAGTAATGATGTTTTTGTGGCCCAGCATCACCAGCGATGCGTAGGCTTCCGCCTGGCTGGCAAACCCTCCTGGGTGTCCAGACGCTTTGCTGCCGGTAACCTGAAGCGTCAGGTAGCGCAGGGCATCGGCGTACAGCATGGTTTGAAAGACTGCAGCATCGTCCGACGGATTGGCGATCGCCGTCATCCCCTCCCCGATTACCGGCGTCTGGCCGTAGGTTTCAAAGCCTTTAGGAGCTTCACCAAAATACTGAATGCCTTCACAGAAACTTGGAATTTGGGTAACAGCCGTCATGAATCTAAATCCCTCTCGTCGTTGTTGCGGCGTGCAGTGCAAAGGACGAAATCCACATCCCGTATAGTCCCCCATCCTACCGTTGATTGGGGTCGGGTTCACCCAGGTTTCCCCAATCCAGAGGTTCGCAACTGGTCTATATAGCGTTTTCCGAATAGCGTTTTCCAATTACGTGAGGTGCGGATTTAGGAGGTGAGGGCGCAAGCGCAGGGATAGCCCGAATCTTTACGGTAACTTGACTCGACAGAGTCGGCTAGGGGTTAGGAAAAGGGGTAGTATTATCAGTATGCGGCATCTACTTTTTTGTCTAAATTAAAACTAAGTATTCGACTTTGATTCTTTCAATCCAGACGAGTTTAGTCATGCAACAGCAAACATTGAAATGGTCGGCACCCCTGCTAGCCGGTGCTGCGCTTACAATCCTGGTTGGAGGTGCCTCGCCCGCTTCCGCAATTGGGCTGACCTCTGCACAAACCTACACGCTAGATTTCGAGACCGACGCTGCCGGAAACGCTCTATTCGCGGGCAACTCCGACTACGTTGACGGCCTGTCCAGGGGCGATCGCAACGCTTGGAAAGATGACGCCGCCATTGGCGACCAGTGGCTCGACTGGGGCGTTCAACTCTCCGTAGACTCCCATCGCGGCAACCGGGACACCCTCCTGCTGTACGATAGCTCAGCAAGCGGCGAAGACCCCGACTTGATGACGGGCAGCCAGGTTGGTGCAGGATCGTCTGAAGAGCGTAACCTGTTGATTGTTCAAGAACGCAACAACTTTCTAAAGCCCGACGACGATGCGCGGGGCGGCATCATCAGCTTCGACTTCTTTAACCCCAACTCGGGCAACTCCAGCTACGCTGGCGTCGGCCTGGGCAACCTCCGGTTTGTTGACATCGACACCAACCCCGGACTAGACGATGTCAAATTCAGCGCCTTCTACTTCGATGAGAATGGCGAAGAGCAGAGCTTGTTTAAGGACATCGTCGGCAGCAACGCCTTTGCCAGCAACTTCTACGCCGGTAAGTCCAATGGCGACAACTCCATCTGGGACTTCGACCTAGCGGCCCTGCAGAGCCAGTTTGAGGGCGAAAACAAGGTCGCCATCAGCCGCCTGGAAGTCGACAACGACGGTAGCGGCGCGATCGCCTCCCTCGTTTGGAATCAACTGCAAACGGTTGAAGCCGACGAACCCCGCGACATTCCTGAGCCTACTGCCGCTGCTGGTTTAGTGGTGCTGGGCCTTTGCGCTGCCGGAACCAAGGCTACCCGTCGTACCAAGGCGTAACCCTCTGCCCGCTGCGTAGCAACCCAGCGCGATCGCAGCTTTCTTAATAGTGGCTCCCTATAATAAATATTGGTATCAATTTGCCGCTGGCAGTTGGTACCAATTTGCTTTTGATGCGTTAAAGCTTGACGCCAGCGTGTTAGAACACTCAGGAGGTAGGCGTGGCAGATCAGCAATTATTCAAAGACGTGTCTAACGAAATGGCGATCGCCCAGTTAGGTAATCCCGTGCTGCGCCAGATCGCTCAGCCGATTGACAATCCAGACGCACCCCAAGTGCAGACGCTGATCGACTCCCTGATTGAGATTCTCTATCGCACCAATGGCGTGGGCATTGCCGCGCCTCAGGTGGCCATCTCGCAGCAGCTCATGATCGTCGCCTCCCACCCCAACGCTCGCTACCCCAATGCTCCCCATATGGAACCGACGCCGATGATTAACCCCCGCTTGGTGAGCCACGGAGAAAAGGTCGTTAAAGACTGGGAGGGATGCCTGAGCGTACCGGGGATTCGGGGCCAGGTGCCGCGATATGAGTCCATTGAGGTAGCCTACTGCGATCGCCACGGACGCCTCCAGCAGCGAGAGCTGAGCGGATTCATTGCCCGCATCTTTCAGCACGAATGCGATCACCTCACGGGGCAGGTTTTCCTAGATCGGCTGGAAACGGTGCGAGACATTATTACCGACCAGGAGTATTCGAAAGAATTGAGCTCTTCCTGATATTGCTAGGAATACGCGCCCTCTTTGATTATGGATTATGTTTAATCGCCCCTGTCAAATTTTGCTGGTAGAAGACAGCCCCAGTGACTACGCGCTGTTTAAGCGGCTGCTGGACCATAGCCAGTCTTCTATCTTTAGCGAGTCTTTCGACCTGTCGCGGGTGGCCACCCTGGAGGCTGCCATGACCCATCTGGAGCAGCAGGGAGCAGACGTGGTGTTTCTTGACCTGCTGCTGCCCGACAGTCGCGGCATCGAATCGCTCCAGAAGCTGCGGCAGTTTGACCCAGCGGTGCCCGTAGTGGTGCAGACCACGCTAGAGGATGAGGCGATCGCCGTTCAGGCGCTTCAGCACGGGGCCAACGGCTATCTGCCCAAGGCGAAAATGGACTCGAACCTGGTGGTCTATGCCATTCGGGCCGCCATTGAGCAGCGCCAGCAGCTTGCCAGCCTGGGGGATGCGCAGCAGCAGCAGCTTGATGCCTACGTGCGCATGATGGAGCGCCACGACCACAGTTCGGGAAGGGGCGATCGCCCCCCACCCCTCCAGGAACGGGAGCCGGAGATTTTTGCCGAAATGGCGCAAGACTATGGCACAGCTCTCGACGGTGCTCTGGAGCAGCGGGTCTATAAGGTCGATCGCCGCCTCAACTACCAGATTCAGGGGCTGGCCCAGCGGCTGGGCTATCTACAGGCATCGCCTCGGGACGTGATGAACCTGCACACCACCGTGCTGCGGGCCAAAGCTATCGAGAGTGAGCTGCCGCCACAGAAGGCCCAGGCCTATATGAATGAGGGCAATTTTCTGGTGCTGGAGCTGATGGGCGATCTGGCGGCCTACTATCAGCAGTATTTTGTGGGCCTTAAGAAGCTCAGTGGCCCCAAAGGCGCTGATGCTGCGACTGAAGCCTAAGTCGGGTGGGCAATGCCCACCCAATGTTGCCGCTCAGGCAGTGAGCCAATGGTGGGCAATGCCCACCTGACGGTTCTCTATTGCGTTGAAGTTGAGGGATGGCTGAAAATGGTTTAGCATCGGAACTTGGCGATCGCTCAAATTAGCTGTGGATCAAATATATCAGCCCCATGTACTGAGACATTCCATGCCGGTGTGCCCGGGGGACCGGCGGCATGTGTGAGATATATCGGCTTAAGCTCTACATCACTGGCGAAACTCCCCGGTCAAAGTTTGCGATCGCCAACCTCAGGAAGTTTTGCAACGCCAAGCTGCAAAGTAAGCATGAAGTCACCATTATCGATGTGCTGCAGCAGCCCGACGTCGCGGAGCGAGAAGGCATTCTGGTGACGCCCACCCTGGTAAAAGAATCTCCCGCCCCGCCCCAGCGCATCATTGGCGACCTGTCTGACATGGAGGTGATTTTGTTCGCCCTGGGCATTCACGAGCCCGACTCCTAGACCAATCTTCCTTTGAAACCAAAGCAGACCAACTTCCCACTGACTGATGGACGTAGTCTCACTATGAACGATGCAACGAGGATAGATTCGCTCGAAAAGCTGCCGACCGGCATTCCCGGTTTCGATATTCTATCGGAAGGGGGATTACCCAGAGGCCGAACTACGCTGGTGTCTGGCACAGCAGGCAGCGGTAAGACCATCTTTGCCTGCCAGTTTTTGGTGGAGGGCATGCGGGAAGGCCAGTCAGGGGTCTATGTCACCTTTGAGGAACCCCCTTATGCGATTCGCCGCAACATGAAAAACTTTGGCTGGGACATCGAAGTCTGGGAGGCTGAGGGCAAGTGGACTTTTGTGGATGCCTCCCCCCGCGGCAAAGACCGGCTGCTGGTGAGCGGCGAGTATGAGCTGAGTCCGCTGCTGGTTCGTCTAGAGCAAGCCGTGAGCCAGGTCAACGCCCAGCGGGTGTCCATCGATTCTCTGGGGGCATTGTTTAGCTACATCCCCATGCAGAGCAGCATTCGCGCCGACCTGTTTGAGCTGGCGTTTATGCTGCGGGAGCTGGGCTTGACGACCATTGTCACCTCTGAGCGGGCAGAGCAGTATGGAGCCATCAGCCGCTACGGCGTTGAGGAATTTGTGGCCGACAATGTGATTATTTTGCGGAACGTGCTCACCCAGCAAAAGCGCCGCCGCACGCTGGAAATTCTCAAATACCGGGGCGCGTCCCATCAAATCGGCGAGTTTCCCTTTTCGATCATGTCCTCCCGGGGAATTTCCGTAATTCCCTTCTCAAGCGAAGACCGGCCACAACCGTCTACGACCACCCGGATCTCGACGGGCAATGCCACGCTCGATGAGATGTGCGGCGGCGGATTCTTCCGTGACTCCGTCATTCTGGTATCGGGGGCCACGGGTACCGGCAAGACCCTGCTCACGACCCAGTTTCTTGCGGGTGGCGTAGCCCAGGGCGATCGCTGTCTGCTGCTGTCGTTTGAGGAGCGGGAAGAGCAGCTCCGCCGCAACGCCCGCGGCTATGGGGCTGACCTGGCCGACATGGTGGCCCAGGGAAACCTGCGGGTTTGCTGCCGCTTTCCGGAAGCTACCAGCCTGGAAAATCACCTGCTGGCGATTCAGGAACAGGTGGAAGACTTCCAGCCCCAGCGGGTGGCGATCGACAGCATCTCGGCCCTGGAGCGCATTGCGTCGGTGCAAAACTTCCGCGAGTTTTTGATTGGGCTAAATTCCTGGATTAAGGCCCGGCAGATTACCGGCCTATTCACGTCCAACACCTCATCGCTGACGGGGGGGGCGTCGGTGACGGAGGCCCATATTTCTACCGCGACCGACACGATCATCTTGTTACGATATATTGAAATCTATGGGGAGATCCGGCGAGGCATTGCGGTGCTGAAAATGCGCGGTTCCGAACATAGTAAAGAGATTCGAGAATTTACGATTGGCGATACGGGAATGCAGATTGGCGACCCGTTTCGTAACACTACCGGCATTTTGTCGGGAGATCCCAGTGCTGTTGACCCAGGCGAGCTTTCCCGCTTTGACGAGATGTTTCGGTATTGATTTAGCTGGACAAATCATCTTCTTCTAAGAAAATCTTTTGGGGAGAAAAGATTGACCGTGAGTTCAGACATGACCCAATCCGATCGCTCAGGTTTGCCCACGTCTGCCGTGGCTTCCCAGCGGGTGCTGATTTTGCAGAACACCCGAGAAGACGCTGAGGCGATCGCCACTCTCCTCACCGCCCCCCTGCCCCAGATTAACTGGCACTGGGTCAGCACCGAAGCTGACTTTCTAGAGGCCATCCAGTCTCCCCTGACGTTAGTCATCATCGACGCCCACCTCCAGCCATTTGCGGCGGATGCTGCTCTGGCCCGACTGCGGCAAAAGCGCCCGACGGTGCCCTGCGTGGTGGTGAGCGATCGCGCCATCATCGCCGCCGCCGTCGCCTGGACTAAGGCCGGAGCCACTGACTACGTGCCCCGCTATGACCTCAGCCGCTGGGCCACCGCTCCCCAGACCCATCAGCTCATCTCAGCCCCCGCGCCCGCTACCCCGCCTGGCCCAGATGACTGCAGAGGGCTGTTGGAGTGCTCCCAGGTGAGTATAGCCCAGGCCCGCGAAGAGCAGCTTGATGGCCAGCTGCGATCGCTTATCCTCCAGTCCCTTGACGGTGCGGTGGTGGTGGATATCCGGCAGCGCATCCGCTTCGTCAATCCAGCGGCGGAGGAGCTGTTTGGCCGCTCCCATGAAGACCTGCTGGGGCAGATGTTTGGCTTTCCCGTCGTGGGCAGCGACTGTTTGGAGGTAGACACCCATGCCAGCACCCGCGGCCCCGGCACGGCCCAGATGCGCATCACCACCATCGAGTGGGACCAGGAACCGGCCTACCTGGTCACGTTTCGTGACATCACCGACCTGAAGCAAACTGAAAGCGAGCTGCGGCGGGCCAACCAGGAACTGGAGCAGCAGAGCATCCAGCAGCAGGAGATTAACCAAAAGCTGGCGGAAGCGGTGGAGGAGCTGTCGGTTACGGAGGAGGAACTGCGCCGCCACAACGAAGAGCTACTCACAACACAGCAAGCTCTGGCGGAGGAACGGCAGCGCTACCAGGATTTGTTTGAGCTGGCCCCTGATGGCTATGTGGTGACGGACGCCCAGGGCGGCATTCAGGAAGCCAACCAGCAGTTTGTGCAGATGATGGGGATCAATCAAGACTTCCCCAACGAGGTACCGCTGCCGTCCTTTATCTATTATCAAGACCTGGAGAGGTTTCGTAGCCTCATCACTCAGCTACAGCAGCACCACCAGCACCAAACCTATGCGTTTCGCCTGCGGCGGCCCAAGGATGAATTCTTTCCCGCCGCCATTACGGTCGCACCGATTCGCGATCGCCAGGGCCAGCTCACGGGTGCCCGCTGGATTATTCGAGACGTGAGCGATCGCCAGCGCATCCTAACCGAGCTGGAGCAGCGCAATCAGGAGTTAACCCGCGTCAATCAGCTCCTCATCCAAACCACCGCCGACCTGGAGCAGCGCAACCGGGAGCTGGATCAGTTTGCCTACGTCGCCTCCCACGACCTGAAAGCGCCGCTGCGGGGTATCGCCAGCCTGTCGGGGTGGCTGGAGGAAGACCTGGGAGATCAGCTCACGGGCGACAGCCAGCAGCACCTGCAGCTCATGCAAAAGCGGGTGCAGCGGATGCAAGATTTGATCAACGGTCTGCTGCAATATTCCCGCATCGGGCGGCAAAAGGTGCCCCTGGTGAACGTGAACGTAGCGACGCTGCTGCGGGAGGTGATTGACCAGTGCTCGCCGCCACCCGCTTTCCAGTTTGAGCTAGTCGGCTCCATGCCCACTTTTCAGGCGCGACGGCTGCTGCTGGGGCAGGCGTTTGCCAACCTGATTGACAATGCGATTAAATACTGCGATCGCCCCGACTGCACCATCACCATCACCGTCACCGAGCAAGATCACACCTACGAATTCTCGGTCATGGACAACGGCAAGGGCATTCCTCCCGAATATCACACCAAGGTTTTCAGCATTTTCCAGACCCTCCAGGCCAACGATCAAACCGGCATGGGCCTGGCGCTGGTGAAGAAGATTGTGGAAACCGAAGGAGGAGAGATCTGGCTGCGGTCGATCCCTGGCGATGGCGCGACGTTTGGCTTCACCTGGCCTAAGGTGCCCCGCTGATATCCCTATTGCTGGGGCGAAGCATCAGCAGATACCCTCAGGGCCATGAGCAGGATTAGCTGAATGCTTTGCCAAACGTTCAACCCTCTAAATGAGGGACATGTAGCGCACGCCGCCGGACGCCTGCTCGGCGTGCATCAGCTTCATGCGGGTCCAGGCGATCGCCGCAATGCGTTCATCATCCGTTTGCCGCGACCGCTGAATCGGCTCTCGGTCAGGGGCGGGTAGATTGGTGAGGATTGACTGGGCGATCGCGCGATAATCCATATCAGGCTCCTTAGGGGAGGACGGAGGAAAAATGGGAAGTGCCTTATTGTAACGGCAACTTCCGAGAAACAGAAAAGCAAATGGACAGATTGCAAGCAAGTTACAAAATAATTTAACTTTCTAGGCGAATCTGTTGCCAGTTAGCCAGAATCCTAAAATAGATTTGTTGGCAGGCTACCCGTCAACCGAGGGAGGATTGTCCCAGACTTGGTACCCTAAGACTTATATCCTTCTGTTGATTTGCGCCTCCGTCCCACCCGATGAACTGCGATATGACCCATCCCTTTCTCGCCCGACTGCACCACCCCGAGCGCCCCGTGATTGTCTTTGATGGGGCGATGGGAACGTCCCTCCAGACCCAGAACCTGACGGCGGCAGACTTCGGTGGAGCCCAGTATGAAGGCTGTAACGAATACCTGGTGGTGACCAATCCCGAAGCGGTGAAGAAGGTCCACCGGGGATTTCTAGAGGTGGGAGCCGATGTGATTGAGACAGACACCTTCGGCGGCACCTCTATTGTGCTGGCGGAGTACGACTTGGGCGATCGCGCCTACGAACTCAACAAGCAGGCGGCAGCACTGGCGAAGGAGGTCACCGCCGAATACTCCACGCCGGAAAAGCCCCGCTTCGTCGCCGGGTCCATGGGGCCAGGCACCAAACTCCCCACCCTGGGCCACATCAACTTCGACCCCATGCGAGACGCCTACGAGGAGCAGGCGCGGGGACTGATCGACGGTGGTGCGGACTTACTTATTGTGGAAACCTGCCAGGACGTGCTGCAAATCAAGGCAGCCCTCAACGGCGTGATGGCAGCGTTTGAGCAAACGGGGACGCGCCTGCCCCTGATGGTCTCCGTCACCGTAGAGCAGCAGGGCACGATGCTGGTGGGCACGGAAATCAGCGCCGCCCTCACTATCCTGGAGCCTTACCCCATCGACATCCTGGGCCTCAACTGCGCCACCGGCCCCGACCTGATGAAGGAGCACATCAAGCACCTGGCGGAGCATTCCCCCTTTGTCGTCTCCTGCATCCCCAACGCCGGACTGCCCGAGAACGTGGGCGGTCAGGCCCACTACCGCCTCACGCCAATGGAGCTGCGCATGTCCCTCATGCACTTCGTGGAAGACCTGGGGGTACAGGTGATCGGCGGCTGCTGCGGCACCCGTCCTGACCATATCGCCCAACTGGCGGAGATCGCCAAAGACCTGAAGCCCAAACAGCGTCCGGTGCGATCGCCCCTCGCTGATGAGAACAACGGGGTAAGGGCGAATGGCTCTTCGCCCCTACAGGATGTGCGGGCACCCCTGAATTATGTCCCTGCCGCCGCCTCCATCTACGCCGCCCAGCCCTACGACCAGGACAATTCGTTTCTGATCATCGGCGAACGCCTCAACGCCAGCGGCTCCAAGAAGTGCCGCGAAATGCTCAATGCCGAGGATTGGGACGGTCTAGTGGCCCTGGCCAAATCCCAGGTGAAGGAGGGTGCCCACGTCCTGGACGTGAACGTGGACTACGTGGGGCGCGACGGCGAGCGGGATATGCGGGAGCTGGTGTCACGCCTGGTGACCAACATCACCCTGCCCCTGATGCTCGACTCCACCGAGTGGACGAAGATGGAGGCCGGACTGAAGGTGGCCGGGGGCAAGTGCATCCTCAACTCCACCAACTATGAGGACGGGGATGAGCGCTTTTTCCAGGTCATAAAGCTGGCGAAGAAGTACGGGGCCGGTGTGGTCGTCGGCACCATTGACGAAGAGGGCATGGCCCGGACGGCGGAAAGGAAATTTGCGATCGCCCAACGCGCCTACCGCGACATTCTGGAATCCGGCATCCCCCCCCACGAAATCTTCTACGACCCGCTAGCGCTCCCCATCTCTACAGGAATCGAAGAAGACCGGGTGAACGGTCGGGAAACCATTGAGGCCATGCGCCTGATTCGGGAGAACCTGCCGGGGGTTCACATCGTCCTGGGGGTTTCCAACGTCTCCTTCGGCCTCAACCCGGTGGCGCGGGTGGTGCTCAACTCTATGTTTCTCCACGAGTCGATTCAGGTGGGGCTGGATGCGGCGATCGTCAGCGCTGCCAAGATCCTGCCTTTGTCGAAAATTGAGCCGGAGCACCAGAAAATCTGCCGCGATCTGATCTACGATCGCCGCGAATACGACGAGGCTGGCATCTGTACCTATGACCCCCTCACCAAGCTCACCACCCTGTTTGAAGGGGTCAAGAAAGACGCCATTAGCCGCACCCCCACTCAGGATTTGCCCCTGGAGGATCAGCTCAGGCAGCACATCATTGATGGCGAGCGGCAAGGTTTGGATGAAGTCCTGGAAAAAGCCCTGCAGCAATATCCCCCCCTCGACATCATCAACATCTACTTGCTGGACGGCATGAAGACCGTGGGCGAACTCTTTGGTTCCGGCCAGATGCAGCTCCCCTTTGTCCTGCAATCCGCTGAAACCATGAAGGCGGCGGTGGCCTACCTGGAACCCCTCATGGAGAAATCTGAAGGGAGCGGGGCCAAGGGCACGTTCCTGATTGCCACGGTTAAAGGCGATGTCCACGACATCGGCAAAAACCTGGTGGATATCATCCTTTCCAATAACGGCTACAAGGTCATCAACCTGGGCATCAAGCAGCCCGTGGACGCTATCATCAACGCCTACCAGGAGCACCAGGCAGACTGCATTGCCATGAGTGGCCTGCTGGTGAAGTCCACCGCTTTCATGAAAGAAAACCTGGAGGTCTTCAACGAAAAAGGCATTACGGTGCCGGTCATTCTGGGGGGAGCGGCTTTGACCTCCAAGTTTGTGAACGAGGACTGCCAGAAAGTCTACAAAGGCCAGGTGATTTACGGCAAAGATGCCTTTGCCGACCTGCACTTTATGGACAAGCTGATGCCCGCCAAGGAAGCGAGTCAGTGGGATGACTTCCAAGGTTTCCTCAATGAAGTATCGGCCAGTGGTTCCACCAACGGTCGGAGTCATGATTTGGATAGCGCGGAGCCGTCCCCCAACCTTGAATCAAAGCCTGCCAAGGAGACGCCAGTAGTCCCCGTTCCTGAAGATACGAGGCGATCGGAGGCCGTTGCGGTGGATGGCGATCGCCCCACCCCACCTTTCTGGGGCACCCAAATCCTCACCCCCACCGAGATTCCCTTTGAAGAAGTCTTTGCCTACCTGGACCTGCAGGCATTGATCGCCGGACAGTGGCAGTTCCGCAAGCCCCAGGGTCAGCCCCGCGAGGAATACGACGAGTTTCTGAAGGAGAAGGTTTACCCGATTCTGGAAACCTGGAAGCAGCGGATTGTGGCGGAAAACCTGCTGCATCCCCAGTTGGTTTACGGCTATTTCCCCTGTCTGGCCGAGGGAAATTCCCTGCACCTGTATGACCCCTCTGTAGGGGCGAATGGCCCTTCGCCCCTACCCGATCCGGTGACGACCTTCAAATTTCCTCGACAGAAATCCATGCGCCGCCTTTGCATTGCCGATTTCTTCAGGCCAAAAGAGCTGGCGGGCGAAGGCTTCGATGTGTTTCCCATGCAGGCGGTCACCGTGGGAGACATCGCCACCGAATACGCCAAAAAGCTGTTTGACTCCGACCAGTACACCGACTATCTCTACTTCCACGGCATGGCGGTGCAGATGGCGGAAGCCCTGGCGGAGTGGTGTCACGCCCGCATCCGGCGAGAACTGGGCTTTGGGGGCGAAGATCCAGAAAACATTCGCGACATCCTGGCCCAGCGCTATCGCGGTTCGCGCTACAGCTTCGGCTATCCGGCCTGCCCTAATATCCAGGATCAGTATACCCTTCTGGATTTGCTGGAGGCTCAGCGCATCAATCTGGTGATGGACGAAAGCGAACAGCTTTATCCAGAGCAATCAACTACGGCGATCGTGGCCTACCATCCTGCTGCTAAGTACTTCAGCACCTGAAATCTATCCGAAAACCCCTAAGTAGAACTGCGTTGAAAAACGAAGGTTAGAAAACCGAGGGAGCGCCCCGGTTTTCTAACATGGATTTAATTGTGCCGACCTACTTACCGGGGTTTTGAATTCCAAAGCCTTTGGCGAGTTTTCGGATAAGTATCCAGTACTGGAGCAACTACCGTAAATTATCCGCAAATGAACGAATCGCTTTCTCGTACTGCTCGCCGCCAAACGAGGGCAAATTATCGTGAGTTGCACCAGTTAACCACACCAGCGTCTTTGGTTCAGGAGCAGCATCGTATAGCGCCTGGCTCATGGCTGGGGGAACCGTTTCGTCAAGGGTGCCGTGAATGAGTAGGATAGGAACCTCCAAGGTAGGCACCTTGGCAATGGAGTCGAACCGCTGGGTGAGCAGCCAGTTGATTGGAAACAGGCTATATACGGTTTGATGGTCTACCATGCGGCGGATAGAGGTGAACGAACTCTCGACAATTACCCCCGCTGCATCAGGCTGATGGCTGGCTAGCTCGATGGCGATCGCCCCCCCCAACGACTGTCCATGAATCACGATGCGGTTAGCCGGAATGCCTCGCTCCTGGGTTAGATAAGCCCAGGCCGCCGCCGCGTCTTCATAAACCTGCCGCTCGCTAGGAAAGGCCCCGGAACTCTTCCCATATCCCCGATAGTCAACCAGGAATGCGCCGTAGCCCCACTGATAATAGCGGGCCGCCTGATTGACCAAATCTCCCAAGTTGCTGGCGTTGCCATGAAAATAAAGGATGACTGGTGCATCGGCAACGGGGGCAGGAATCCACCAGCCGTGCAGTGCATCGTCACCGATGGGCAGCCAAACCTCCTCATAGGGAAGCTGCACAGCTGCCGGAGTGGCCTTCAGGGTAGCAGGGGGAAAGAAGATGAAGCGGGCTTGCCAGCGCCACAGGGCCAGACAAATGCTAATGTAGGCGATCGCCCCAATAGCCGCTACTCCCAGGGACAGACGCAGATATCGATACGGGAAGGTCATGTAGGCTCAAAAACACTTGCTGACATTAACCAGATTCGTCCTTAGCCTAACCCGGAAAGCAGTAAGTGCTGAAGCACAATTGATTACATTTGTGAGAATGTGCGCCCCTGTCGGAGGCACCCATTCCTAAGAAAATAATTTTGTTTAACGACTTAAGTACGTGGCCTGCAGGCTACCGATGCCGTGAAGCCTCGATACTTGCTCGGTAGCTGAGCACTACTTTTCGCCGTCAGCTCGCTCTGCCATGGTTTGTCGCCGGAGGGAATCGTGCTGGCGTTCCTGCGCTACTCCTTCCCGAGCCTGCTCATCGGTGGGGGACTGATCACCCTGGTTCACTTCGTCGTTGGCACGGCTCGACATCGTCTCCTGCACGTGATGGGCGTGCTGGCGTTGATTGGTCAGTTCTTCGCGTGCCTGTTTGTCCGCAGTCATATTGGGTTTCTCAAAGGTTAAGCTTCTCCCCACTCTTACCAATAACCGAATCAGGGGAACATCTAGCAAAAGTGGGACATTGCTTATCAGGCTAGAAACAGCTCATTCGCCCGCTGGTAGATGGCTGCCAGATTCACTCGCAGTCCCTGGCCCATGCGGCGTTCGATGAGGTTGACCGGCATGAGTCGGGTGGGTGTCACGCATAGGGTGTAGCCCAGTAGAGTGGCCGATCGCCCTTCCAACTCTGTCGGCTCTAGCTGCCAGTGCCCCACAAAGTTTTTAAAGTCGCCTTCCACCATCTGAAAATCGATGCGGTGGGGCGCTTGTTCCACCATGTCCAGCACAACCCGTGCACAGAACTTAAACTTGAGTAGACGCTGACTACCCACCTGCTCTACGCGGATGCCCCCTTCAGGGTGGTCGAGCCGCCGACTCGTAGACAAATTGGGGATAAAGTCTGCCAGGTGCTCGTAATCCGTCAAAATCTGCCACACCTGCTCCGGCGGATGGGGAATCAGCAGTTGGGCGGCGATGCGGCGCTGCCGACCCGCCATCTGTTCCGTCTGCACTTCGATGGCGTTGACCCACTCGGCATCCAGATCGCCATAGTCTACCAGGGGAGCCTCGGCAGCACCCGTGGAATCATCGGTGGACATCACGTCTTCGGCAAAGGGAGACAGGTTGGGGTCAGGGTTCATCGCGTCCATAAAAATGTCCTGCTAAGGTCACATAGGCCAGATCTAGCCGCCGCTTGTCAAGCCGCTCTGGGATCAGGATGCCCAATCCGTTCATGCCGCACACTCACCTGTCACCCGTTTTAACGCGGCGGGTGACCCTAACGCAAATGGTGGCGCTCCGTTTATCGAATATTGAAGGGTTCGGGAACCGGATAAAACCCCTGGCTTCAGACATGGGGATACAGACGGTTCCCGCGCCAGATGAAATCTGGCAGTCTTATGCTGAATGTGATAACGTAAGAATATGATAGTACATGAGTTCAAAATCAAAGCAAACCCTAGTCAATACAAGGCGATTGATGAGGCAATACTGACCGCTCAGTTCATCCGCAACAAGTGCTTGCGCTACTGGATGGATAACAAAGGGGTGTCAAGG
>JBHJGR010000080.1:0-8919 GCA_050331615.1 Elainellaceae cyanobacterium | reverse complement strand
AACGTTGCAGCAGTGCCAGCGTCAGAGAAGAACGACCGAGAAGCATGGATGAACCCTGATAAGAGGCTGGATGATGTAGGTCTATCCGAGAGCCAGTCAGAGTCAGGCGGATTTCATGAACCCCCCGGCTTCTAGCCGTGGGGAGATGTCAGAATCTATCCAGAGAGGCGTTGCCGATCCTCTGCTCATGTTTTATGTCGAAAGGTTAAAGGAAGTTGAAATTTTCAACTCAAATCGATATACTTTGCACGGTTCAGTTTTTTGTAACCATGACTACATCTGCCGCTTAATAGAGGAGGTAAGGAGGTTGGCAAGAAGACGTAAGCGGAAGAGCCGTCGTCGTCTCGAAGGTCGGAGAATCCTGGAACAGGTGCCCCAGTACAGCATCGAGAGTGGGAATGACAAGCCCGTGACGGCTGCTCGGAAATTCATCCATGCTGAAGGAATTATTCCCCCTGCACTGTTGCTCGTTAAGCGTAACGAGCATACAACCGACCGATACTTTTGGGCTGAGAAGGGTCTGTTTGGTGCTCAGTACGTCGAAGAGAACCACTTTTTGTTCCCTAGTCTACATGTTCCAGAGGATGAGGAAGAGTCGGAAGTTTATCAGTCAGCCCTCAGCAGTTAGATAGCTAGGAGTAACCAACCTGACTGAGCAGGGGTCTAACCCCTGCTTTTTTAATGGCGCTTTTTGAACAGTGCTTCGTAACACCCTGTAAACATTCTGGCGATTATTCGCTCAATCAGTAGACAATTAACGGAGGAGTCCCGGCTGTAAAAGGGCTTCAATGCTACAGTACTGCTTTCCTAAGTGCTCAAGCACAATTTATTACATTGTGTGGGGGCGCACACCCCCAAGAAAACAATTTTGTTTAACTACTTATGAAGCTAGGACATCGTCCCAATCAGGCTGAAGCCGAGACACAAGATCGGATTCTGGATGCAGCCCAGCGGTTGTTTGCCCGACGGGGCTATGCTGGAACCACGACGCGTGACCTGGCCCAGGCTGCCGGGGTAGCCGAGGGCACCTTGTTTCGCCACTTTGAGAACAAAAAGTCGATCCTGGTAGAGGTGGTTACCCGGGGATGGGTAGACCTGCTCACTGATCTATTAACTGAACTGAGCGAGATGGGCAGCTATAAGGCGATCGCCCAAGTCATGCGCCGCCGTATGCTGCACCTCCATGATAATGGCGACATGCTGCGGGTCTGCTTTATGGAAGCCCAGTTCCACCCAGATCTGCGCGATCGCATCCAGGCCGAGGTCATTGAAAAGATGACGGACGTGGCCGAAGCCTTTTTCCAAACCGCTATGGACCGGGGCATCTATCGCTCCATGGACCCGCGTTTGGTGGCAAAAGTATTCCTGGGTATGTTCACGGTGGCTGGGTTCAGCCAGGATACCGTGATGCGAGAGGGCAGCTCCCCTAACGAAATGAAAGAAATGGCCGAAGGCATGGCGGATATTTTTCTAAATGGCGTTCTGGCTAAAGCTCCTCAGTAACTACCCGCCGTAGAATCTCCGTCACCTCCGCTGCCATGCGGGCATCGAGTTGGGTGGCCTGCTGGTCAAAGTTACCCGCTGCATTGGCACCCAGCAGACACATCGCCACCGTGCGCAGCTTGGCGGGCTCCCCCTGAGCTTTGGCCCGCTGATCGACAAACTGTACCAGAGCTAGATAGGCAATCTCAGTGCGGTTGCGGATGGTGGTGTAGCCATAGCCTAGCTTGGAGAGAATCACGGGCGATCGCGTCACTTTATTCAGCCCTAGACGGGCGATCGCCACATCCAGATAGCGGGCCGAGTCGGTCCCCATCGCCCGCACCACGCTCTCCAGGCTGCTCCACTGGGTACCGGGAATTTTTGCCGCCAGGGGGAGATGATGGTGCCAGCCCAGCATGGTGAGCAGGCGTACCAAATCATAAGTGGCGACAGAATTTTCTCCCCAGGACTGCACCGGCACAAAGGAAAGAATGACCTCACGGGAGCGGGGATGCCAGAGTTCCGGGAAATTAATCAGGGGCGGGAAGCCATAGCGCCCCCGGAAGGTTGACGTTTTGTTGCCGGTAATCAACTGCATCCACTGCTCTAGTCCCTCCAGGGTCGAGAAACGCTTGAACGTGGCGGCTACCTGGTTGGAGCGATCGCTGCCATTGCCGTAGCTAATCACGTCCACCATGAGGTCATAGAAGCTGTAACCCGTGGCGTTATTGCGAGCGCGGATAATCGTATTGTCTACATCCACGCTGGGGAAGCGGGCGTTGGCCTGAGAGACCACGTTGAGAATGGGAACCAGCTTGGTAGCGCTCCACAGCTCGACGGTTTGAAGGGCGTTGCGCCCCATCCAGTGGGTATAAATTTGCCCGTCCACAAAGCTGCCGACGCAAACGCAAGCCTGCTGAATATCGGGGTGGAGGAAATCCAGGGTACCCTCGTTGATTATGGGTAGTTCCCCCCGCTTCGGGTAGGGACGAAACTCAATAGGAGCACCACCTCCGGCAGGTGTTAGAGTTTTCCCCAAGGAGATGACTTCCTGACCATCGGGCTTTTCTTTAAGGCGATCGGGAAAGGCGGTCAGTTCACCGCGATAGGGGGATTGCTTGATGCCCCGGTCAAGAAAAGCCAGATTTCCCGCACTGAAGCCCCGCTCCTGGTCGAGGTACTCCTGAAAAATGCGCTGGCGATCGCGCGCCTGCTCCAGCTTTAGATCCGCATCGTTAGCAGTCAGCAGGGCCTCGGCAAATGCTCGATCCAGAACGCGAGTCTGCAGGGTGGGCAACCCTCGGGCGTTGGCAAACTGGGCGATCGCCCCTTCCGTGCGCGGTCCATAAACGCCGTCGATCCAGGCTCCTCCCGGATACAGCCCCAGCTCCGCCAGCCGGGTTTGCAGGTCTTTCACCAAAAACGGCTGGGTGCGCAGCTCATCCAGCCGCACCGTCTCCCCGGCTGCCAGATCCGCCAGCCGCAGCCGCCAGGCCACAAACTGCTGGGGCACCGCGTTGGGAATCTGCAGAGCCTGGGCCAGAAAGGCCGCCACCTCCCCCCGGCGGGCGTTGTCGTTGGGCCGCAGGTAGCTGACGTAGGGAAAATTCACCACCAGCCGATTGACCGTAGCGGCGGCGATCGCCTCCTCGAAGTATCCAGGAATCTCCGCCGCATCGGCAAAGTACTCCCGCAACAGGGCTTTGCTCCCCGCTGGTGCCCCCAGGCGTAGACCGCTGCTCAGAGCCACCAGAGCCATGGCCCGTGTCAGAGGCTCCTCCGGTTTAAAGAGGGCGTTGGGATAGCCCGACAGGAAGCCTCGCGTGTAGGCCCACTGCACCGCACTACCAGCCCAATGGGTATTGGGTACGTCGGCAAACCCCAGGGACGGTCGCACTGGCTCAGCATCCGGGAAGGTCTGCATCAGCATGGTTGCATATTCTGCCCGGGTGACCGGGGCATCGGGCCGCACCGTTTGGTCAGGATAGCCACTGATAACGTCTCGCGCCACCAGCGCCTCAATCGCTGCCTGTGCCCAGTGGCCCTGAATATCTGAAAACTGGATGTCTGCCATGAAAACGACAATCCCGTTCGCGGGATCGGGCTAATTGGGGTATGAATTAAATGGTGAGCGACCGGGATATCCAGAACCAATGGCGATCGCCCCTACGCTCATCCAGAATCAATCATAGGTAATTGAGGGTGTCTATGCACGGCTTCATTCCCCCCGAGCGCTTTTTTCCTTACCTCACCTGGACCGATATTCGGGATTTGCCCGATAAGGAGAACGCAGTGATCATCCAGCCGGTGGGGGCGATCGAGCAGCATGGTCCCCATTTGCCGCTGGTAGTAGACGCAGCGATCGGTATGGCGGTCCTGGGCAGAGCGTTGGAGAAATTGGAGCCAGCGATATCTGCCTACGCCCTGCCCAGCCTCAACTACGGCAAGTCTAACGAGCACTGGCACTTTCCAGGCACCATTACCCTCAGCGCTTCGACTCTGATCGCGGTGCTCACGGAAGTAGCCACCAGCCTCTATCGGGCCGGCTTTCGCAAGCTGGTGCTGATGAACTCCCACGGGGGTCAGCCTGAGATTATGCAGATCGTGGCACGGGACCTGCATCAGCAGCATGAGGATTTTCTGGTGTTTCCGCTGTTCACCTGGCGCGTACCGAACAATGCGGCTAAATTTCTATCGACCAAAGAAAAAGAGTTGGGGATTCACGCTGGCGATGCAGAGACGAGTCTGTTGCTCAGCATTTTGCCCGATCAGGTCCACATGGAGCGGGCCACCGCTGAATATCCGCCGACGCCACCTTCAGACAGCCTGCTCAGCATGGAGGGCAAGCTCCCCTTTGCTTGGACGACTCGGGATCTGAGTCGGAGCGGCGTAATTGGTGACCCCACGACTGCTACTAAAGAAAAGGGCGATCGCATTCTAGATTCGGTTTCCGATGGCTGGGTCAGGGTTATCCGGGATATCCACCGCTTCCAACAGCCCGCCGCCTGGAAAAACCATCCTCACGCCTGATCATTCCGCCCACTTCGCTGATTTGGCCCTGCAAAGCCATGAGTAGGTGATCATAGCCACAGTGGAGTGCGCCTCCCGGCGAGGCGCACTCCACCAGCTTTTATTTATAGCCATACTTAGCCCATCGGATTTCCGCAAAACTTCCGTTAATTCACTAAATCGGAATGGGAATTCTAGAAGAAAGCTCTGTCATTCGTGCCCGGAATTGCCCCCAAGTTCTATTGCCATGGGGTTGGCTTTGAGTAAGCCCTAGATATCAGGCATCCCCATTTGTTTCTCGTCACAACTCTCATGCTTCGTCTATTGTCCATGCGGAGCGTGGGACGGTTTCGCACAGCAATAAAAAGTCAAAGAATCATCTCTGGGATAAGGCGTAGCTGTGGTCTCAGGAGATACATCTATATTCCATCAAAAGTTAAGAATTGACTGCAAAACAAAGGTCTAACTGTCGACTGTAGCGCCCTCCGTGAATTTACTATGAGCGTTTCTATGCTATCTACCCAATCCTTCCAAACCTTCCCAGGTGTGCGTCCTTGCCAAGATTTTCAGACTGCAGGAAACGCCATGGTGGATGCGAAACAATTGCCTGACGGGTCAGTAGGGCGATCGCTCGTCGTCATCGATTCCCAGTTGCCGGACCATCAGCACCTGGCCGCCGGAGTTTTGCCCTCCGTTAATCTGCTCGTCCTAGAACCCCAGGCCGATAGCATCACTCAGATTACTACCGCCCTGCACCAATATAGACATATCAACCGACTCCACATCGTCTGCCACGGCTCCCCCGGAACGCTCCACCTCGGCAATCTTCGCGTCAATGCGGCTACGCTGAGCCACTATACTTCCCACATCAAACAGTGGTTCGCACCAGAGCCAGGGGAGCCATCCCCGATTCTGCTGCTATACGGTTGCCAGGTTGCTGCTACTACTGACGGAATGGCTTTCCTAGCACAGCTACAGACGCTTACGGGTGCCGTTATCTACGCCTCTAGCACGCGGATCGGCTGCGACGATTTGGACGGTAATTGGGATTTGGACGTTTGCCTGGACGCCAAGCTTCACGAAAGGTCACAGGATGATCATCATCAGTCCGCCCGGAAACCATCCCTGGCCTTTCAGGCCGCAACCCTGAACCAGTACGCCTCTGTGTTAGCTCCGGCTGTGCTGGCGATTATGCCTACGGCCAATGATACCAATGCAGCTACCGGCAGCAGCATTGAATTGACTTTTAGCGAGTCTATCAATGCGGCTACGGTGACGGATCAAACCCTGATTGTCAGGAGTAGTCAGCGGGGGGCGATCGCCGGAACAGTCAACACTTCAGGCAGCACCGTTACCTTTACTCCCACGGAAAGCTTTCAATTTGGCGAACTCATTGAAGTAACCGTCACCAGCGG
Source organism: Elainellaceae cyanobacterium (assembly GCA_050331615.1). GTDB lineage: Bacteria > Cyanobacteriota > Cyanobacteriia > CAKZMO01 > CAKZMO01 > JAYKGU01. The sequence goes on along the minus strand of JBHJGR010000080.1, from coordinate 3,013 downwards.
CATTCAAAACACGACGGGCGAAGCCGCCACTGCCGTCAATCACCAGTTCCGAGCCGAAACCCTCTCAACTCCCGGCTCCACCACCGCTCCCGGCACTTTTTCAAACACCGGCTCCTCCTTTCGCAACAGTACCGATACCGCTGATACGGTTCTAGTTGGCTTCAACAGCAAGACCTTCTTAGGGGATGTGGACGGTGACGGTGACCTGGATGCGTTAGTGACGGCAAATGCGGCAAATCCGACGGGCAATAAGTTTTACATCAATACGAATGGTCACTTTATTGAGAGTAGTGCCTCTCTGCCTGCTAATGATAGCCGGAGCGCATCCCTTGGGGATTTTGACCGTGATGGCGATTTGGATGTTTTGATTGCCAATGATGATGGTGATAATTTCGTCTACCTGAATCAAGGAAACGGTACCTTCGATCCTGGCATCAGTCTGGCAGATGGACTGCGCAGCAGGGGAGTTGCCACAGGTGATCTGGACGGTGATGGCGACTTGGATGCTTTTGTTATCAATTTTCAGACACCCAGTCGGGTGTACCTGAACGATGGTAGCGGCGGCTTCATGGATAGCGGTCAGGCTTTGGGCGACACTGTAGGCACTACTGACCGAGGAGCCGACGTTGTACTGGGCGACCTGGATGGTGATGGCGACCTGGATGCCATCGTTGCTGAAACCGGGCAAACCAGCTACATTTGGGTCAATCAAGGGGAAGCGCAAGCTGGAGTAGAAGGAGAGTTCTCGCTTGGTGCGTCCCTGGGTAGCTTTGATGCAACAGCGATCGCCCTCGGTGACCTGGACGGTGACGGCGACCTGGATGCAGTCATGGTCTCCAACGCAGGAGGCGAAGACAGTATTTGGTTCAATGACGGCGGTGTCTTTACTGAAAGTGACCAAACCACAGGCTACTTTGAGTTTGATAGTGGCAGACGACGGGACGTCGCCCTGGGCGATGTGGATGGAGACGGCGACTTAGACATTGCTGTCGCCACTCAAGACGCCAACCGAATCTGGCTTAACGACGGCAGCGGCAGCTTTACGAGCAATGGGCAGTTCCTCAGTCCAGAGGAGAACTATGGTATCGCCTTGGGGGATGTAGATCGCGATGGCGACCTTGATCTTCTCGCGAACAATACCACCAGTGCTCGCTGGTACGCAAACCAGGTTGTGCCCATTGGCGTTGACTCAACTACCAGTGACGGAGCCTACAGCGTTGGCCAGACTATCGTCATCACCGTTACCTTTGGTGATATCGTCACGGTAGACACAGCAGGCGGCACCCCCACCCTTACCCTGGAGACTGGCACAACTGACGGTATTGCTACCTATACTGGCGGCAGCGGCACTTCAACCCTGACCTTTGCCTACACGATCGCTGAGGGCGAAAACAGCAGTGACCTGGATTACGCATCCAGTAGTGCCTTGAATCTGAACGGTGGCACCATCACCGATTCATCTGGTGGTGATGTCGATTTGGGACTGCCTGCGCCTGGGCAGACCGGGTCTTTAAGAGCAAATCGGGCGATCGTCGTCGATACGGTCAATGACGCCCCCAGTTTGGGCAACGATACGCTGAATGCCATTGACGAAGACACCTTAGAACCGGCGGGAGAGGCGATCGCCAGCCTATTTGACGGGGCATTTAATGAATTTGATGACCCTGACCCCAATTCCAGCATGAGCGGTTTGGCGATTGTGGGCAACGCTGCCAATGCTGTAGATGAAGGAACCTGGCAATACTCCACCGATAGTGGCGGAACCTGGTATGACATCGGCTCTGTCAGCAACACCAACGCTCTGGCGATCGCAAACACAGCTACAGCCCTTCTGCGCTTTGTTCCCACCGCCGAATATAGCGGTACACCAAGCCAGTTAGTTGTTCGAGCCTTGGACAATACCTATGATCAGGGCTTTACCAGTGGTACCAGTCGCGTCTTGATTGATGCCAGTGTGAATGGGGGGATGACGGCGATCGCCGCTAACACCACCACCCTCCAAATTACAGTTAACCCTGTCAATGATGAGCCTACGATCAGCTTAACACCCACCATCACCAATCTAGCAGAAGATGCAGACACCAGCACTCCTATCGAAGTCGCTGTCGTCAATATCTCAGATGTTGATTCGGGTACCAATGTCTTAGACCTCGTTGGCTTAGATGAAGCCGATTTTGAGATTATCGGCAACGTCGTCTATCTCAGAGCGGGAGTGACCCTAGACTTTGAAACTAAGGACCAATACCAGGTGAATGTCACCGTCGATGATACCTCCGTTGGTACCAGTCCGGATGACTCTCAACTCCTCACTCTTGCCATCACCGATGTCAATGAAGCACCCACGATTACCCTTACGCCTACCATCACTGACCTGGCAGAGGATGCCGATACCAGCGCTGATATCGAAGTCGCTGTCATCAGTGTCTCAGACGATGCTTTGGGGACCAATGAATTAGACCTAGCAGGTGCTGACCCAGACGCCTTCAAAATTGTTGGCGATCGCCTCTATCTCACAGCAGGGGCGTCCCTCGACTTCGAAACTAAAGACCAGTATCAGGTGAATGTCACCGTCGATGATGCCTCGATCGGTGCCAGTCCTGATGACTCTCAACTCCTCACCCTTGCCATCACTGATGTCAACGAAGCACCCACAATTACCCTTACGCCTACCATCACTGACCTGGCAGAGGATGCCGACACCAGCGCTGATATCGAAGTCGCTGTCATCAGTGTCTCAGACGATGCTTTGGGGACCAATGTCTTGGACCTGATGGGCGCTGACAGAGACGCCTTCAAAATCGTCGGCAATCTTCTCTATCTCGCAGCAGGGGCGTCCCTCGACTTCGAAACTAAAGACCAGTATCAGGTGAGCGTCACCGTCGATGATGCCTCGATCGGTGCCACGCCAGATGACTCTCAACTCCTTACCCTTGCCATCACTGATGTCAACGAAGCACCCACAATTACGCTTACGCCTACCATCACTGACCTGGCAGAGGATGCCGATACCAGC
>JBHJGR010000079.1:0-16648 GCA_050331615.1 Elainellaceae cyanobacterium | reverse complement strand
TCGTTCCAGCGCTCGTCCCAGGCTTGCTGCACGGACTCTAGCTGCTGGATGCTGTCGTCAATGATGCTGATACCGCCGGTAATTGCAAGTGGTGGCATCAGAGGCAGATTAAACAGAGCAGTCATAGTTGAATAGTTGAACAGCCGTTTGGCTGAATATCAGGGGGTTTCAGCTTCGCCAGTACCGAGCAATCCAGGAATGTAGATAGGAGCTTGGGCGGAGCCGGTGATCTCCACCTGGCGCTCCACCCGCTCCCGCCGGTTGGATTCGTCGATACCTTCGCTGGTGTTTGCCGCGAGCTGAGCCAGAATGCTCTGAAGCCGTTGGGTTTGCATCAGCGAAGTGTGGTTGTCGGCGGCCAATTGAGTTTGCTGAGCCATCAAAGAGGCGATCGCCCCATTCATCTCCGCCTGAACCTTCATCACGTCCTGGGTGACGCTCAGCCCCTGGGCTTCCTCGGCTATTTGAAGTACATCGGCGGCACCTTGCTGGCTGCTCTCGATGAGTTCTGCCGTTTGCTCGGCTTGCTGCGTCAATCTTTCCTCCCCAGTTTCACCTAGTAGTGGAGCTGCGGTTGCTCTCGCCACCTCCTGGTCATAGAGGTTGGCCAAATCTCGCTGCCGCACGGTGGGACTGCTGCTCAGGACGCCTGTTCCGGCAGGCTCTTCAGCCGCTACGCGCACGTCATAGGGGTCGGGGAACTCGGATTCGGTCGAACTTTGCAAATCTTCCCAAAAGTCTCCCAGGGCAGCATCCATGACCCTTTGGAGGATAGAGTCACTGCTTTGGATTTCGCTTAAGATGTCCTCAAGGGGATTGGCGCGGCTGAGTACCCAGTCCTGCCAGTCGCTGCCGATGCCACCGGGCAGTAAGGAAGCCGTGGCTGCACCCACTCCTAGCAAAGACAAAAGGGTACCTGTGCCGACGAGGATGGTCGTTAGCTTACGTGTCTTTGAAAGTGCCATAGTATCTAACTGTGATGCTGGTTAATTAATGGTTGATGACCGTTTTGTGTTGTCGAAGGAGGTAGATGCGATATCGTTGGAGTACTTTCAGCGGACCTATTAATGGGCGCGATCTCGTCGAGCGATCGCCCCGCACGAATGGCGTTGACATACTCTTTGGCAAAGGCGGCATAGCCCTCAAACTTGTTGGGGTATTTCGCCAAAACTCGCTGCCGCGCCCGCTGCTCCTTCTGGTTGTTGGCCACCGCCGCCAGGAGTTCTGGAGACGGGTAGTGGGAGCACCCTGTTAGTCGCGAATCCACATCAACCAACCAGTGGGAGCAAAGTCGGGAGGGGTCAGTGCGAAACGATTCATCGGTATTTGGTAGCAATACAGTAGGGTCGTAGCCAAAGAGCCGCTCGTAGGACGGCAAGGCATTGGGCTGAATAGCGCCCACAAAGAGGGTATTGAGGTTTTGCAGAATTTGAGATCCAGAATCAGATTTGCCGATGGTATCGGGGTCTTGGCCAATGATGACCGGACGAATCCCTGACTTGGCCCCGTTGGCGCAGACCTGGCCAATAATCTGAGCAATGCCGTTGTACTTGAACAGAATTGGGCTTTCATCAATGGCGAGCAGGGAGTCGCTCACCTCCAGCGCTTTACGGAAAGCCATCGACTGGGCCGAAAGGGCCAGCACCGCTGCCTCAATGTTGTCCCCGACGTTCCTCAGGGCAAAGACCGTCAGCTTGGCATCGGTGCGAATCGTGGAAGGTTTCGAGATGGCTCGTCCTACACGACTGCTTAACCAGCCCCGAAGTTCCAGCAAAATGGTGGCGATCGCCTCCTGAATCATCTGCGACTCGATCCCCAAATCCAGAGTTACCACCGTTTCAACAAAGTCCTTGAGCGTAGGCATGGCTCTCCAAGCATCGCTACCAAACCCGTCATCAAAGGCAGCTTGATAGCGCTTTTGAATCACAGGATTTGCAAAGAACGCTGCCAGGGCTTGCCAAAGGACGGTATGGACACGCTTGCCGAGCTGGTTCTCGGTGTCAGTACCCATCACCATCGTGTCGAGAGCTTTCACCAGAAACTCCTTGTAGTCGTCGATCCGCTCCTGCTGCTGCTTTTCCGGTAGATGCCGCAGGTCCGGCACTTGAAACAGATTATTGGCTTCTGATCCCACGTCAAAATAAGCACCCTGATTGCCAAAGAACTTCACCAGGTCGGTGTAGGTGGTCGTGCCGTCCGGCTTGGGATAGTCCAGCGAGATGACGTTCATGCCGTTGGCGATCGCCCCCACGAAGATATCTGAGGCCAGCACCGACTTCCCACTACGAGTCTCACCAAAGATGAGAATTCCTCGGTGTTTGCTGACATAGTCAATCAGCATCGGCATCTGCCCCTGACGAGTAATCAGCTCTAGCCCCTTGCTATCCACCGAACGCGTGCAGGCTAAGGGCATCAGCCCTGCCGCCTCGTTGGTGAGGTACATCTGCCTGCGACCGTCGTTCAACAGCCAGCCGTTGATGATGGGGAGCGATCTCAGCCACACCTGCCACGCGATTTCTGTTTCCCGAATGAAATCCCCCTGTGGAAAGGCATTGGTCAACTTCTGGCAAGCTTCCGCCAGGCTCTCTGGATCATCGCGATGCACTAGGGCCACGACGCTGATCCAGACGGGCAGTGCCCCTTCAAAGATCTGCTCCTGAGCCTCCACGCTCTTCTTGGCCCGCATCTGAGAGCTGACATCGACATCTTTGAGCTGCTGCGCCCGCAAAGTGGCGTTGTAGCTCTGTCGCGTCAACCGCTGCAAAGTGATGCGAGCCATTATCCGGTCTGCTGCCGAAATCTCGCAGGCGAACTCGCAGTCCTGGAACTGGGAAAACGCCTGCCACAGATAGTAGAGCTGATGCTCTGGAGAAGTGAAGCCCAATGGCTTCGACTCCAGCACCACCGCCCCCACGTACTTTTTCTTCAGCCGTACCCATTGACGGTCTGCCTTTGGATGCCTCGGATAACCGTTCTCTCCTCGCACCAGCACTGAGGTAGCGTGGAGGGCGTCATAGATTTCCTCCGTAAGGAAGTAATTGTCGTCCGACTCCTCCAAAGCCAAACACTGAGGAATCTTTGGAGCCTGGGTGAAGTTGAACTGTCGCCAAAGATACTCCCAAAGGTGTTGGGAGGTCATTGGCATGGCCTGAAGCCCCATCCGAGAATTGAGCTGCTGCTCCCAGTGCAGAAACCCGTCGGTAAAGGCCCGTGTGAGTATCTGCTGGTAATGCTGCTGCTCCCGTTCCTCCTTCAGCCCTTTGAGGGTGTCATACTGCTCTACAAACCAGGCCAGCAGCTTCTCAGCGCGATCGCTACTACCATCCTTCCCAGGCTCGATGCTGTAGGTTGCAAAGAGATAGAGGTGCTTCGGTTGGCGATCGCCCTGCAATGTCAGCTCCCGGACTGACCGCTGTTGGGCCATTAAAAGAAACTGCGTTTCCAAACTATGGGTATCGTTGACAAGCCGATTCAGCTCTTGCTGCCGCTGGTGGTCATCGGCGAAAGACCGTAGGTGAATGCGGAGGCGATCGCCAGGACGCAGTCCCTTAAGTCCTTCTTCAATCCGACTCAGAGCCGCTTCCACCTGAGTCCGTGAAAGCAAGGTATGGATACCAGGAGCCTGAAAGCCAAAAACAAAGGTGAACTGCTTACCTCGCCGCAGGAGATAGGCTCCCACGTCTCGTCCTCGCAAAGCCAGTCGGCAGATGCACTCCAGGTCAGTCTCGTCTTCAAAGGGTTTGAAGGTATATCGCTGTGCGCCAAGCTTTGTTTTACTCATCGCCCTGTTTCAAGTGAGGTTGATAGACCCCATGGCCCCGCTTCCAGGTCGGCACGCGGATGAACTTGTGATGGAACTTCCAGGTCTTTTCGCCGACCGCCACCCACCAGGTGGAAATCCCCCAGGTACTCAGCAATAGAAAGGCCACAAAGCCCAGGCTGAGGATAACTTCAATGAGCAGGTAAAAGCCCACCAGGATTGCGCCCGAAGGTGCCAGCAGGTTGGAAGGAATGGGGCCAAGGGAAGGCTGTTGTCCGATGCTTTGATTCACCGGACGAAACAGCCTGGATGCTTCAGATTCGGCCATTGGGAAGCTACTGACCTCCGAAGAAGAGGGCACTCAGACCCTCGACTACCACCACTGCCGCAATGATGATGAAAGCGTTCTGTAACAAGGGTTGCCACTGTTCACCCCGTTGGGCCTGGTAGACCGCGAAGAAAACAAAGCCCACTGCCGATACCCAGACGACGATACGCAAAAGGCCAAACAGGAAGGTGATGATACTCTGGTCGATGTACTGGCCAAAGATGCTATCCGCCTGGGATTCCACCTGGTCAAAGAGTTGGGCTACTGCTGGGTCTGCCTGTACCAGGATACCTGCAAAGAGCACAGTACCAAGGACAACTCCAGTGGTTCGCCAGCCCCCCAATCGTTGAAACACAGGGTGAGCGGTCATGGCATGGAAATAATCAGGAAATCGGAGGAGGAAGGCGGCGATCGCCACCATCAGCCAACCAAGTTGGGGAAATTGCAGTGCGACAAATCCCGCCAGTAGGCAAGCGGGCAAAACCGGGCCGGACAATAGCAAGGGTAAATGCTGCTTGGAAAGAGGAAAGGGATCTGTGTGAGGGTTGCGAAGGCTCATCTCTGCTACTCCTTTTGAGTAAATTAAGACTCAAGAGATGGCAGAAGCGCCCTGATCCAATTTGGTGTAGATGCTCGTTGGGGCTGCGGGATACTACAAAGCGGGTGTCATCGATTCAACTGGAACCAAAGCCCCTAATCGTCACACGAAACAAGCAAGAGTGTTACAGCGCAGATTCTGCATAATCTACTCTCAAATGTAAAGCAGTTTCCCAGTTTTCTTCAGATTCAATTGGTTGAATTAATCCAGCTTATCGATTTCCGTCAGAAACGCTGAACCAATTGACGCGATTGGCTTCTATGCATTTTGGGCTTCTTCGACGAGGGATAGCTGAATGCAGTTTATGTCCAGATACCTAGAACAAATGCTACACCCCTGAAAGCCAAATTTTGTCCCACCTTTTCCGCGCAACTTTCCGGATAGTTGCCGTCAGCTTTGCTAATTGAGCATAGAGTCCCCAAAAGTCCCATAAAGTCACTTGTCAACTTATTTACGTCGCAATGGGTGGAAACGACCATGAACAAGAATTGGCCAAAAGATGCTTCCCAAATGTCAAGCTTTGATGACTTTCAAGACGACCAGCCTACGGCACCTACCTCCTCCGACTCCGGTTCTTCGGAGACCTCCTGCCGCCCCACCTTCTACATGAGCACGGATCTGCTGAACGCCATTGAGGAGCAATGTGCGGTCGAGGGCAACAAGAAGCGATCGCCCTTCCTGGCTGACCTGCTCGCACTCCTGCTGACCTCACCTATCGGTCAAAAGCTTCGCGACAATGCCTACAAGCACCGGATTGACCTGATCCACGAGCTGGAGCGCAACCTGATACTCTTCAGCGAGCACATCCCCACCGAGCGCATCGAGGAACTGGCCGAGATCAGCCAGCGCCATCCCGACCAGATGCTGGTGAGGCTGGTGCTGCTGGGCTTGCGAGTTTACGAGCAAGGACATGCCCGCATGGAAGCCGAAATCAAAGGCACCAGCGGATTGCCCGAATAAAGTTTGTGTAAAACGATACTTTGACTTGATTCAACACTGACCCTATCCTGGTACTCTTTATCACAAGGAAGGCGAAGCTTTCGCTAGCCTTTATCAAGCATTCTGTAGCAGTGATTGGCTTTCTACAGAGCAAGACAGGGTGTGTCGCCAGAGAGGCGCATATCAGTAGGGTCAGTGTTGAAATGCTAATAAACTTACTTTTTAATACAGGGGCGATCGCCAGAATGTATGGCAGCGATCGTCCCCACCCCCACCTGCCGCCATTCACGCTCTGCATCCCTCAGTAGGAGCCAGACGTGAATCGTTATCAGACCCGGCGCGGTGTCGCCGTCACTTGGGCTGCGGCAGTACGACTCGCTCGCATCGATGGCACGCCCCCCGATGCCATCCGCTCTACCTCCAACGTCGAACTCATCCATCGCACCGACTGGTGGGCCTGGTGGTCCGATAAGCAACTGACGACGGCGATCGGCCTTCCGGAGGAGCTGCGTCCAGTAGGACTATCGGCAGTGGCCGAGGAACTGATTACCAATGTCTGGGCGGGTGATGCACCGACACCCCAATGCGGGTGGGCTACCCTGGCAAGAGTTCAGCAGATTGTGGACGTCGAACCTCTGACAATGAGCGTGCAGGTGGTGGGCGATCGCCTCATCACCAACGAGTGGGAATCGCTGACGGTGGAGTTCCGGGATGGGCAGCAGCGCGTGCTGTACCAGAGTTGGGCGCGATACGAAGAAGGCTATCGCCTGGACATCAGGACGGAGCCACCGGAGGGAATATGAACCAGCCTTTATCTGGAGTCGATAGGATTGACACGGCTCTCACAGCTTGGGACAGTAGTGAAGTTGAATTCCGACAGCCCTGGCATCACAAAGGCACATGGAATCTACAGGTTTGGGGCGATATCTGACGCTGGAGGAATTCTGCACCTGTACCCAGACCTATCGCCGATATGCTGACCAGATCGACCCGTTTCCGCAGAACCGGGATGAGACGATTCCGGCGCTGGCGGCATTGTGTCAACACATCCTCGACCCCATCATTGATGAGTTTGGCAGGGAGCGGTTTCAACTCACCTATGGGTTTTGTTCAAAGGATTTGAAGCGGTTTCTGGCGAAGAGAGACCCGGTGACGGGGGTGAAGCATGGAAAGGTGTCGCCGGAGCGCGATCAGCACATGGCCCATGAGAAAAATCGGCATGGTCGCTATTATTGCCCACGATTGGGAGCTGCCTGTGATTTTCGGATTGTGGGGTTGCCCAGCGATGAGTTGATGGAGTGGGTTTTGGAGCAGCGGTTGCCGTTTGATTCGCTGTATTTCTATGGAGCAGAGCGACCGATTCACATCAGCTATGGGCCTCAGCAGCGGCGAGATAGTTGGGCGTTTACTACAGGGGGAGTACCGACCCGCAAGGGAATTGAACATTGGGTCAAACGAGATGAACCTAATTTCTAGCTATGCTATGAACAGATCGTGCGATGTCGGGAGGTGGATGACCATGTTGAATATTTCTCTTCCAGAACAAATCCAGTCGTTTGTTGAGGAGCAGGCAAAGGCATTGGGATATGACTCTACGAATGAGTATGTCTACCAGTTGATTATGCGGGAACAGGAGCGAGTCGCTCAGCAAGAACAGATTGAGCCGCTGTTGCTAGAAGGGCTAGATAGTGGCGAGCCTATTGAGGCGACGGATGATTGGTGGGAGCATCGCAGAACGAATTTATGGACATCCGATATCGCCTAGAGGGTTTTGAGTTTGAATGGGACAACAGAAAAGCTCAAATCAACGTTGAGAAGCATGGAGTGACCTTTGAGGAAGCCGCAGAAGCTTTCCTTGACCCATTCCATGTTCTAGGTGATGCCTCAGCGAATCGTGAAGAACGAGAATTTGTGTTGGGATACTCCTTAGCTGAACGGTTGCTGCTGGTCGTCCACATTGAGCGAGGCGATCGCATTAGAATAGTTTCAGCCCGTGTTGCCACTCGTACTGAGCGGAGGATATATGAGCAATCTTAATGAAGACCTGGATTTAGAGTCTGATCTAGAGCTTAGGGTTTGTCCACGGGAAACTGAAACGATTTCCATTGATATTCCTAAAGACACGTTGGAGTCCCTTAAAAAGGTAGCGACCCAGCGGGACATGTCTCTGAATGCATTACTCAAGTTCTACATTGGTAAAAGCTTGCGGCAGGATTTGAGCCAGGTGTTTGCGAATCAAGTGCTGGACTCTACGGCTAAGGTGCTGGCAAGGCATCACCATTCGGAGGAGGAAGTGGCGCAAATTTTGCAGGAAATTCGGTTGGAATCTAAGTAAGCTTTATCTGGGGACTAACGGTTTTGGCTTGCCCGAATTTGTGCCATTGCAGCGGTGCCCTCGACAACTTCGCCCCGTTGAACGGCGTCCCAGCCAAGCTGAATGTCTTGCCGGAGTTCGTTGAGTCGTCCCTGGTAGATGTCGTCTTGCTGGTCGAGTAGGTGGATGGCGGCTGAGATGACCTCGATGGCTGATTGGTATTTGCCGTTGGCGAGTTGGCGTTGGATGAGTTGCTCTAATTCGGGGGGAGGGGTAATGTACATGGAAGACAAGACTGAGTACAGACAGCATTATTGCTCATTTTAAGTAGCTCAGGCTTGAGAAACTTAGCTAGATGAAGTTCAATGAAGAAGTCCCCCTAACTCACCTCTGGAGGTCTCTCCTATGGGCGCACGACTTCGAGTTTTCCTCAATGCTGAAGAGAACGCACGCTGTTCGAACTCCGTAAGGCGACCACGGTGCCTCAACGGGTCAAAGATCGGGCCGAAGCGGTGCGTCTGAGTCATCAGGGGATGTATGTCGAGAAAATTGCGACTCACTTCGGCTGGCATGTTCGCACCGTTTGTCAGACGCTGCATCGGTGGCAGCAGGGGGGGTTAGGGGGGTTGTGGGATGCCCCTCACCTGGGTGCTCAAAAACGTTGGCAGCCCGAAGACATGGAATACCTGGAGGAGTGCCTACGGCAAGAATCACGCACCTACAACAGTCGGCAGTTAGCCCAGAAGCTCGCCGAAGAGCGGGGCGTTCACCTCAGTGCGGATCACCTCAGACAGGTGCTCCAAAAAAGGGGGTGATTTGGAAGCGCACCCGTCACAGTCATCGTCAAAAGCAAGACCCCCAACAGAAGGCAATTAAGCAAGGAGACTTGGATATGCTGGAGTGGGCGGCAGCGGCAGGGGAGATTGACCTGGGCTACCTTGATGAGTCGGGCTTTTGCTTGTGGATGGCGGTGAGCTACACCTACTACTTCCGAGGGGAGCAGAAACGTCAGGAGCAAACCGAACGCAAAGGCAGACGCATCAGTATTTTGGGCATCTTCCAGCAAGGGGTGCAGTTTGTCTATGGGTTGGTGGTGGGCAGCTTTAATAGTGAGCGATACATCCTGATGATGGACGAGCAGGCGCGACAGGCTGAGCAAGTGATGAAGGAAACCGGACGCATTCGGGTGATTGTGCAGGATAACGGTTCGGCTCATACCAGCAAGCAAGTGCAAGCGAAGTGGGCGGAGTGGGAGTCAAAGGGGTTGTATGTCTTCTTTTTGCCCAAGTATTGCTTAGAGATGAATCCGATAGAGACCGAGTGGCATCAGCTCAAGACCCATGAGCTGGTAGGGCAGATGTTTGAGGACGAACTGGATCTGGCCTATGCGGTTATCGATGGGGTGGAGGACCGAGCCGAGGCAGGGGGTTACTCAGCAGAGCGGTTCCGATTTCCCTCTACATTGGTTCCGTCACAATCTGTTACATAGCTAAGCTTTATTGCCCCTACCTACTTATTCTCCGAATCTTAACTTGATTGAGCGATTGTGGAAGTTTGTGAAGAAACAATGTTTATATTTGATTTATTATGCTGACTTCTCTGCATTTAAGGAGGCGATTACGGCTTGTCTCGACCAATGCCATACGACGTATAAATCTGAGTTAGATTCACTGTTAACCTTGCGTTTTCAGTCCTTTAAGAAAGTAAAGGCTATACCCTGACAAGGTATAGCCAATCAAGTGGATGAGATTTTTAAGCTTCTACAATGAATCAACCCTGATCTGAATACAGCCCCTCAGGGGCGATCGCTTGATTGTTAGACCTAGACTAACGAACGTCAATCCCCCTAGACTTCCAAAACTCGATACGCTCTCGGTTTGCCCTCTCGATCTTCGCTTGTCGTAGATTCTCATTTAGCCAATCTGCTATGAGCTGCCCTGTGAAGTCACCACAGTTATCCCTTATTCCCTGTACTGGCTGCAAAAGGCTGATCACCTCTGATCCCAGACATTTCCACCACGTATGCTGCTGGGAAGAGAGGTTGATACCGTAGCGCACGTAGTTAGCAAAATGCTCACAGTTATTGATCGCAATGCTGTATCTAGCGGCTGCCATGAATCGCTCTAGCCGCTCAAGCTGTTGAGGCGTTACCCTAACTAGCCCTCTAAGCTCGATCCCCTTCGTTCCCCACCCTAGAGAATTATGGAGACCTGAAGACTCAGCAAGGTAGTAATGGTCAGCTAACCCAGCTAATTCCTGGATCGGTATCTTGAAAACCTGCAGTACGTTGGATTCTACGAGTTCCAGCCCCATATTTTATATCTGGAGGATTAAACTTAGTTTAAGGGTTATAGCTGATTGTAGGATTCCCTGATGAGTACATTTACTACCGGGGTTAGCTGTAGCGGGACAGGCATCGTATAGATCTGGAGCAGATTTTCCCTAATTTGTTGCGGTTAGCCAGAAATAGATGCCATAAAGTATGTGGCACTTAGCTCCTAGCCAAGCCACTACCCCACGATCTTTGATAACGGCTATGACAGGAAATTCTTTTTTTGAAGAACAAACAGAGCAATCTTTGGTAAAGGCCAGAATTGTTGAGAAATACTTTTGGGCATGGGCAAAAGTTATGATTGGAGTGATTAAAGGATCAAATAGACCAGTTCCAGAGCCAAGAATTGCTTACATCGACCTTTTCGCTGGGCCTGGTCGCTACAAAGATGGGGCAAAGTCAACTCCAGTAAGGGTTTTAGAAAAAGCAATATCCGATCCAGACATGCAAAACATGCTAGTGTCAATCTTCAACGACGCTGATGCAGAGAATACCCGGTCTCTTGAAGAGGCCATAACTTCGATTCCAGACATAAACACGTTAAAATACCCCCCGCAGATTTCTAATCACGAGGTCGGAGAAGATATTGTAAAAACTTTTAGTGGCAAAAAATTAGTTCCTACCTTATTCTTTGTAGATCCTTGGGGGTACAAAGGGCTATCTTTACGCTTGATTAATTCAGTCGTAAAAGACTGGGGGTGCGATTGCATCTTCTTCTTTAACTACAACCGCATTAACATGGGCTTAGGTAATGAAGCCGTTAAAGAACACATAGATGCTCTATTTGGAGAAACGCGTGGCAGACAAGTCCGCGAGCAACTTGAAGGAATGAATTCGCGAGAACGTGAACTAACAATCCTGGAGGCCATTTGCGCGGCATTAAAAGAGATGGGAGGCGAATACCCTCTTCCTTTCTGCTTCAAAAACGAAAAAGGTAATCGTACTAGCCACCATCTGATTTTTGTGAGTAAGCACATTAGGGGCTATGAAATCATGAAGGATATCATGGCACAAGAGAGTTCTGAGATGGAGCAAGGTGTACCCTCTTTTGAGTATAATCCTGCATCCTCTCTACAGCCCTTACTTTTTGAACTTGCCCGTCCTCTTGATGAGCTAGAGGCTTTACTACTGAAAGCTTTTGCGGGAAGGTGTATGACTATGAAAGAGGTCTATGATCAGCATCACGTAGGTCGGCGGTATATAAAGAGGAACTATAAGGGGGTTCTTTCCAAGCTTGAGGATCAAGGAAAAATTACAGTACAGTGCTCTGATGGGAAAAAAAGACGCAAGGGAACATTTGCAGATCACTTACTGGTTACATTCCCAGTCAAGTCATAATCTCTAAGCTTTTTGAGCGTCGAGGTAATTTGATTGGCTCATTCCCCCATTTTTGAATATGCTTAGCCCAGGCATCTGGCATTTCATCCCATACCTTACCATCCAGTAATCTCCCCCCAGCTTTGGGAGTTCTACCTCCAACTTGCTTGAAGAAAAAGGCTGTTTCTGCTGCTCGACATTGTTGACAAATATCTTGTGCCCATTCAATTTTCATCGGACGGTACTTTTGTCCTGATTCACCCCCTACAATCACCCAATCAATATTTGTCAAGTCTAGCTCTAAACTCCCCAACAGTGGCTCACAAGAGAGAAAACGTACTAATACAGGCGTATTCCTGAGATGATCTACACGGTGAACATAATCTTGATTTTCAACCGACACACCTAACCACGCATTTTCCGGGAAGGTTAAATGTTTAGCTATTTCGGATAAGCGTTCAGGGCGCTTGGTGAGTATCTGGTATATGTGCCAGGGTGTTGAGTCAATTACTGAAAAAACCTGTTTGATAAAATCCAAGGGAACATCTTCATGGAAAAGGTCACTCATTGAATTGACGAAAATTCGGCTGGGAGTGCGCCAGCGCGTTGGTTCCCTTAATCTATTTGGATGTAATGTCAGGGCAAAGCCATTCGGGAAATTTCGCGGGAAACGTTCAGTGAGGGTTTCAGCATAACAATGTAAACAGCCCGGACTGACCTTGTTACATCCAGTTGTTGGATTCCAGGTTTTATCAGTCCACTCAATACCAGTTTTTGTACTAGACATTTTTACCCTTACAAGCTACGCCTAAGGCAGACGCCACCTGTCTAGCCTTGAAATAGTTTAATTGTACTACACTTTCTTAATGAAATCAACCAGATACAGCCATTTCTGTCATATTCCTCCAGCCTAGCCCATCTGTGAAAGAATGTTAGCCTTTGCTACCCCACCCCACCACGTTCGTCTCAAATTGGGACTAGTTTGTATATTGGTGAACTAGAGGGAAAGCGGGGGAGGGGGTTTATAAATCTTAATGTTGGATCTGCATACCGCTAGCGATTTGCGGTACGCATGATCTTGAATGTGCAACATTCTGTTACAAAAGGGTAGACCTCATCGTGTAGAATCTACACAATGAGGTCTATTTTGGTATCAAACTGGTATCAGTCGAGTATCCGACTGGCCAGACTGCATCAGAGCGGCGGGATTTGAACCCACGACCCCCACTACCCCAAGGAAGATGAAATTGCCATAAAAGCCTTATCTGAAAGCGTTTTTAGGCTTTTCAAGTATTTTTGTCTAACAAACTTCTCACAAGCGAGTTTTTGCGAGACTCCATTGATTTGCAACCGCCGTACAGCTGTTGACGTATCAAATTTGTCCCAGCCTAATGCGAGTTATCCGATCTCGCATGATTGTGCGGAACAGCAGACTTCAAAGCCAGGCGCGAGCAGCAACATTGAGATTAGTACGGGCAGCTCGTAGTTCTGTTTTGTCGAACCTTAGAATAAGAGTGTGACTCAGCAGCGCGAGGTGAATGATGGTAGTACAAACTCCTCCCCAACCTAAAACGCTTTTGCTCCAACTCCCCAATGACCTTGCGCTTCAGGTCACGCCGGAGCAGTTTGCAGCTCTGGCAGCTGCCAATCGAGATTTGAAACTTGAGCGCACTGCAACAGGAGAGCTGATTGTGACCCCCCCTACAGGCGGTAAATCGGGCAAGCGTAATCTGAGCATCAGTGGCCAACTCAGTCATTGGTACGAAGCAAATGAAGGATTAGGTGAAGCGTTTGATTCATCAACTGGATTTGAGCTGCCCAATGGTGCCAACCGCTCTCCAGATGCCTCCTGGGTAAGCAAGGAGCGTTGGGAGTCCCTCACTCTGGAGCAGCGGGAAAGCTTGGTTCCTTTGTGTCCTGATTTTGTGATTGAGCTGCGATCAAGGACAGACTCGCTTATGGTGCTCCGTTCAAAGATGCAAGAATACATCGACAATGGCGCGCAGTTGGGTTGGCTGATCGATCCTCAAAACAAACGAGTGGAAATTTATCGGGTGGGGCAGGCCGTTGAGGTGTTGGAGAATCCGAGCGCTTTGTCGGGGGAAGCGGTTTTGCCTGGATTTACGCTGACGCTGAAACGCATCTGGGCTTAGCGATCGCCCCTAATCATCTCCAGAACACCGTGCGATCGCCCCTCTAGCCCCACTAGAATTGAGGGGTGCCGTTTCTGAGGATGACTGCATGCCCTCGCCCCTGCCTGGGATGGATCCCTACCTGGAACATCCCCGTTCCTGGTCTAATTTTCACCATCGGCTGATTACGGCGATCGCCATCAGCCTGGGGCCACGGCTGCGACCCAAGTATCGGGTTGTGGTGGAGGAGGCGATTTACCAAACGGCGGGGCAGGATTCGGTGTTGGTGGGGGTGCCGGATGTTGCGGTGCATCAGGCAAAGCGCTATTCGACTAATTCGCCCGAGGAAGGCGGGAACGGGGTGGCACTGACGCAGCCGATTCTGGTGGAACTGCCCATGCCTGAAGTCGTGCGGCAGGGGTATCTCGAAGTCCAGGACGTTGTCACCAGTGAAGTGGTCACGGTCATCGAGGTGTTGTCTCCAACGAATAAGCGACCTGGGGAAGGACGGCGCACCTATGAGGCCAAGCGGCAAACCGTCTTTGCAAGTGCGACCAATCTGGTGGAAATTGATTTACTGCGGCAGTGGCCGCCGATCGCACCGTTGCCGGAGCCGATGCGGACGCACTATCGCATTCTGGTGAGTGCCAGTGCCCGTCGTCCCCAGGCGAGCCTGTACGCGTTCAATCTACAGGAGCCGATTCCCGCTTTTCCGCTACCGCTGCGTGAGGGAGAGGTGGAGCCGATTGTTAGTTTGCAGGGGTTGCTGGGAGATATCTATGACCAGTCGGGGTACGATTTGGTGATTGACTATGGTGAGGAGCCAGTGCCGCCTTTGGGAGAGGAGGATGCCCTGTGGTTGGCGGAGTGGCTGACGCAGCGGGGGGTGCGATGATTGGGCGATCGCCCTCTATCTGTAAGCGAACCCAACCAACGGGTCAGGGTATAATTGAATTCATCTGACCGGTTGATGCAGATATCAGACAGGTTATGGCTTTGCGAACTCTGACGCTAGGCTTACCGGATTCAACCTATCAACGACTTGCCCCTGTATCCCAGGCTGACCTGGTTTGCAGCAGCACAGGCTTGAGGATCGGCTAAAAACTTCTGGCCGAGGGCGATTGCCTGCTTCAGTTGCTCGTTGGTCATGTGTTTTGGCGGTACTCTATGCGAATTTGCCGCATCGGCGATTCTGTCTCCTGATATAGTTGGCGATCGCCCTCTATCAACCCCAGCCTCGCGAACTTCGCTGGAGTCGATGATCCCATTTGAGAGGGAGGTAGGGAATTTGTCGCCCTTCAAGCAACTTCACCAGGGTCAGCGTGTGATTTTCCTCACAAGAGAGTCGTTGGGGGAAAAATATAATTCTGGGCAGGATGCTCTCTACTCAAGGAAGTTTCACTATGTCCGACGAACAGATGTCCGACGAAAGTAGGGTATTTCTTTGTCACAACACGAAAGAAAAGCCCGAAATCAATAAGATCCGGTCTCTTCTGGAAGAGCGGGAAATTCGAACTTTCATGGATCAATATGATTTTGAGTCGTTTGGTCTTTGGGAGAAGCAGCTCAAAACTGAAATCAAGAACTTCAAAACCGCAGCTATTTTTCTTGGAAAATCAGGGCTAGGCCCCTGGCAGACCAAGGAGATCGAAATGTTTCTTCATGAGCTGAAGCAAAGTTCTGAAAATCGTCGGATCGGTCTTGTCATCCTTCCGGGATGTTCTGACTTACTAAGAAACGAAGTTGTTGGACAGTGGCCAGATCTTGGCGATCGCCAGTGGACCAACTTTGACCAAGACGAACCTGACCCTATGGAGAGCTTGATCTCGGGAATCAGCTCTCATCAAGTTCGTTCTGAGCAAAGCCTGGAGCAAAAACTCATAGACCAGAAAAGAAACCGGGAGCTAAGAGCTGAGCTTTTCCAGATTGTGGCAGATGGATTTCAAAACAAAGCAGAGCAGCTCTTCCAGGAAATTGCCAGGGAAAAGGCGAGGATTCGTGAGATCGAGAAAGAAATCAATCAGATCATTCTTGATTTCGCTGAGGAAATTGATCCACGGATGAATGAAGCTGCAAGGATATTCAAAAGTAATATTAATGCCTTCAAAAAGAAAGCCGTTGAATTTGCTCTGAAGGATACTCCGGGGTTTCAGAATAAGGAAAAATCCATAGATTTCAAAATCCGAATCAATTATCTTGAAGCTGAAGTTGAAAAGTATTTAGTTCGAATATACACTTCGCTAATTACCGAAAGATTTAACATCTTGCGCGAGGGCATGGAACATAAGTCCAAGTTTGCCTCTACTATACATGTAGAAGCCCTTAGCTACGTAAGAGAGATGATTACAGTTCTTCAGTTTGACCAAGACATTGAGGCAGAAATTTTTGAGCGAATTGACAGATTAAATAAGATCCTTGTCTACCGATAATCCTATTGAAGTAGCTCGATTCTGCACCAATTCAACTCACAATTTTGCTTATTCGTATACTTTGTAGTCATTTCGGGCATCAATATACATAATTATTGCATTTCTCACTTCATTTGGATAACTGTCAATCCGATCCCAAAAATGACTATTAATCGTATTAACATCAAACCCAAGCCTTATTAGCTCGTTACCACCTACACCCGCTATAGCGAGCTTTACACCCTATAGGCAGGGCAATCGCACTTACTTTGTATAAATTGTACTTGACAAACTCAGGTTGAAGATGGTGGGTACGTCCGGGCTAGACAACACGGCTCAAATCCAGGACACTGCACAGAGAGTCTCTGTCCCCACTCGTTCCCCTTCTGACCATGGCAACTGGCTTCGGCAACGTCCCTCCCCCTGGTGTTCCCTTGAGTGTTCAAAAGCTCAGAGAGAGGCTGCTAGAGCACTTTGGCGAACTAGAAGACCCCCGTATTAAGCGGCAACCCGAGCATTT
>JBHJGR010000078.1:0-30992 GCA_050331615.1 Elainellaceae cyanobacterium | reverse complement strand
CGCCGACTTCTGTTCTGTGCTATTTCCTTGTATTGAAACTTAGTGACACAAAATAACTTAGAGAAACTAGAAAAGCGGCTGGGCGATCGCCCTGCCGCTTTTTTATGGCGCGAGCACCTGGAGCAATAACGCACCTGATTGAACTGTCACCCTTGCGTACCCAATTTGCCCGTGAATCAAGCAAAATTTAGTTAATAGGTAGCTGTAAGAATGCCGTGGTAGGATGCGCCCCCCCATGGGGGGTGCGCCCCACTGGACTTACTCATAGCTATGTACTGATTAGCAAGTCTTTGTTTCAACCGTTGGAGTATGGATTCATGTCAGCCATGAAGCAGTCTAGACATCGTCTCAAGCGGTGGGGCAACCATGCGATCGCCCTGTTGCTGGGAGTCTTCATCACGCTGGCGGTCACCTATCAACTGCCGCCCCGGTTTCTGCCCCAGTCCTTGGCAGTAGCTAGCCCGACCGCACCCCAGGCGCAACTATCCCCCACAGCCGAGCCATCAGCGCCGCTACAGGTGGCCCAGGCCCCCTTACCTCGCGACAACAACTTCGTGGCAACGGCGGTCAATCAGGTGGGGCCTGCGGTGGTGCGCATCGACACAGAACGAGTAGTGACCCGGCGCTTCCCTGACCCGTTCTTTGACGACCCCTTCTTCCGGCAGTTCTTTGGCGATCGCGGCTATTCCCGCATGCCTCAGGAGTTCCGCCAGCGGGGGCAAGGCTCAGGCTTCATCGTAGATCCGTCTGGCATTGTGCTGACCAACGCCCACGTGGTAAGCGGCGCAGACACCGTGACCGTGACCCTGCGGGACGGACGCAACTTCCAGGGAGAAGTGCGGGGCGCGGATGAAGCCCTGGACCTGGCGGTGGTGAGGATCAGCGGCCAGGATTTGCCGGTGGCACCCCTGGGCAGCTCAGACAGCGTGCAGGTGGGGGACTGGGCGATCGCCGTAGGCAACCCCCTCGGTCTCGACAACACCGTCACCCTGGGCATCGTCAGCACTTTGAACCGCTCCAGCTCTCAGGTGGGCATTCCCGACAAGCGGATTGACTTCATCCAAACCGACGCCGCCATCAATCCGGGCAACTCCGGCGGACCGCTGGTGAACGACCGGGGCCAGGTAATCGGCATCAACACCGCCATTCGCGCCGATGCGGAGGGCATTGGCTTTGCCATCCCCATTGATGCGGTGAAAGCCATTCAGGACCGGCTGGCGCGGGGCGAGCGCATTCCCCATCCCTTTATCGGCGTGCGCATGACCAGTCTGACGCCCGACATGGCGAAGGAGTACAACAGCGATCCCAATTCGCCCATCATCATCCCCGAAGTTAACGGCGTGCTGGTGGTAGAGGTCATTCCTGACAGTCCTGCCGCCATGGGTGGCCTGCGGCGCGGTGACGTGGTGACGGCGATCGAGGGCGAGTCTATTACCCGTGCTGACGAGCTACAGCGGCGGGTGGAGCGCAGCCAGATTGGCGAACCGCTGCGGTTTACCGTCCGTCGGGGCGATCGCACCCAGCAGCTCACCGTTCGACCTGGGGAACTCCAGGACGCCATGGGATAGGGACTCTGCTGTCAAAAAAGTCCTGCTGCTAACCATACTTATATCGGGGCACCAGCTGCGTGCCCTTTTTTCATGCCTCTACTCTCTGATCATCCTGTAGCGTCAGGACGGCGCAGGGGGCATGGTGAACCACGTAGTTACTGACGCTGCCAAGGAAGACCTCAGACAGTCCCGATCGGCCTCGCCGTCCCACCACAATCAGATCCGCCCGCCATTCTGCTGCTAACTGGCAAATCTGGTCGCCGGGCTGGCCGTTGCGGAACTCGTAGCTGGTTTCAACCCCACGGGCGATCGCCTCTTCCTGTAGCCCCTGGAGCCAGCGGTCCACCCGCTCCACGGTCGTGTTCCAGTTCTGCTGCCCCAGGGTAACGCCCCGCATCACTGCCGGATTGGGGCTAACGCCCACAGCGGGATACATGGCCATGCCGTTGGCCGGAGGAATGGTGTCAGGACTGGTACCGGCGACTGCCGTCGGCATATCGGCGGCGTGGACCAGCCGCAGGGCCGCTCCTCCGTGATGGGCCAGGTCAATGGCCTGATTGAGAACGGCGGTCTGGAGGGGGGATTGGTCAAGGGCGGCTAAGATTCGCTTGAAGCTCATGGGTTTTCTCCTGTGTTGTGGCATCGGGAGCGGAAAAGTCGCGCCAGAGTTCAGCCAGCAGCGTGAGATAAAGCTGATCGAGCTGAGCTGCCCCCTGGGAATCGGTGTCGTGGGAAATGACCTCAATCTCGGCGTGGGGCGAGAGGAGCGATCGCATCTGCTCTTGCTCCTGAGGGCTGGCAGCCACCACCCGATCTGCCTTCTCCAGGCAAGCCCGCTCAACCGTCATCCGCGTTGTGGCGATCGGGGGAACAGCCTCAGCAGACTGGTATTCTACAGCCCCTAAAGAATGGGGGGTATGCACCATTTTGGCGGGCTGACTGTCTTTGATGTGCAGCCCCACCCAGCCCGACAGCCAGTTGTGGGTGTGCAAAAGCGGGTACACGATCTGAGTCTGCTGCTGATACTGGAGGAAGGACTCGACGAATTCAGGCAAGTGCTCAAACAGGCGATCGCCCTCCATAAACTCCGCTGGTCCCGCCTTGAGCCGAATGGTGCGGCATCCTGGGGCAGACTCGGCGATCGCTGGCTGGTCGGGCGACGCCTGCCGGGTAAACAGGTCAATGCGCCACCCCTGACAGGCAAGGGTCTCGCCCACAGAGCGGATGGACGCATCTTGCCCCGCCCCTTCGCCCATGCCCACAGTCAGATCACTGTGGACAGCAATTAGGGCAATCTGCCCCTTTTTTTCATACCTCATAGGCTTGAAATAATTCCCCCAATTGATGTCGGTCGGTCAGCGCTTGGGTGGTCGGGTGCGGCGTTCGGTCGGCCTGTCGCGTCTGAGCCTATGGAATCACGATCGCCCCTGGCTCTGAGTCATTCAGGAGGGATAAATTGCGCCGAGTGGGTTCGTTCGCGGGGCAGAATTTATCAGGAGAAACCCCAGAAAGATGAATTTTTCCCATTAAATTTCCGTACTTGGGGCTGATCCGGTTTTCAAAGTGGGCAATCCCGTGGGAAAATTTGGCACGCCAGTACTAGCACTCTGTGATGAACCTACCGACCCGTCCTGCGTTCAATGGCATTTCCCGTCCCGCCGATTCACCCGAAGGGGGGCAGGCTGTACAGAGGCGATCGCCCCGGCAGCGCTGGCATTTAGCCCCCGCTCAACCCCAGCAGGCGGCTCAAATAGCTGCCAGCACGGCCCTATCGCCCCTGCTGGCCCAGGTCCTGATCAATCGTGGCATTGAGACCCTGACCCAGGCCCAGCACTTCCTCAATCCCGACCTGGAGACGCTGCCCTCCCCCTTGGAGGAATTCCCTGCGTTGGCCGCTGCGCTGGAACTGCTGGCGGAGGCGATCGCCCAACGTCACAAAATCGCCATCTGCGGCGACTACGATGCCGACGGCATGACCAGCACCGCCCTGCTAATCCGGGCACTGCGGTTTCTGGGGGCCGAGGTAGATTACGCCATCCCCAGCCGCATGAGCGAGGGCTACGGCATTAATTCCCGCATTGTGGAAGAGTTCCATGCAGACGGTGTGCGCCTGATTCTCACGGTGGACAACGGTATCGCGGCTGTAGAGCCGATCGCCCGAGCGCGAGAGCTGGGCCTGACGGTGATCGTCACCGACCACCACGACGTCCCCCCCGTCCTGCCTCCAGCCCAGGCCATTTTGAACCCCAAGCTGATTGCCCCAGATTCGCCCTATTATGGGCTGGCGGGGGTGGGAGTCGCCTACATCCTGGCCTTAGAGCTGGCCCAGCACCTGGGACGGGGGCGGGAACTGGAAAGGCCCCTGCTGGAGCTGTTCACCCTGGGCACCATCGCTGACCTGGCTCCCCTGGTGGGAGTGAATCGGCGCTGGGTCCGAAAAGGGCTGTCCCTGCTGCCCCACTCCCAGATCGAAGGCGTCCGAGCGCTGATCCAGGTGGCGGGGCTGGCCGGAGAGAAGAAACCCCTCAAGCCGGAAGCCATTGGCTTTCGTCTGGGGCCTCGCATCAACGCCGTAGGCCGCATCAGCAACCCGGAAATCGTCATCGATTTGCTGACGACGGGGGACCCTGGCTTCGCCCTGGAGCGGGCCATGGCCTGCGAGCAGGTGAACCAGTGCCGCCAGCAGCTCTGTGAGCTGATTGAAAAGGAGGCGATCGCCTGGATTGAGACTCAGCGCCCCAACCTGCAGGAGGATCGGGTGCTGGTGGTGGTGCAACCGGGCTGGCACCACGGCGTTATTGGCATCGTGGCCTCGCGGCTGGTGGAGCGCTACGGTGTCCCCGTATTTATCGGCACCTATGAGGATGACCCCCAGTTCATTCGCGGCTCGGCCCGGAGCATCCCAGAGTTTCACGTATTTGAAGCCCTCCAGTTTTGCAAAGACACGCTAGAGAAATTTGGCGGCCACCGGGCGGCGGGAGGCTTTTCCCTGCGCACGGAGAACCTGGAGGAGTTTTGCCTGCGCCTGCAGCTCTTTGCCAATATGTATCTGCTGCCAGAACACCTGAAGCCACTGGTGGTGGTGGATGCCCAGGCCAGCTTCGACCAGATTGACCTGGACCTGTACCACCAGATTGACGCCCTCCATCCCTGCGGCATTGGCAACCCTGACCCGGTGTTCTGGACGCCCGACGTGCGGGTGCTGGAGCAGAAGACGGTGGGACGCGATCGCGCCCACCTGAAGCTCACCCTGGGGCAGGAGGTGACCGTTAACGGCAGGGTCAAGACGGTCAAGATGAAGGCGATCGCCTGGCGCTGGGGCGAATTTTGCCCCCTGCCAGAGCGCATTGACGTGGCCTACCAGATTCGCCTCAACGACTGGAACGGCAGCCAGCGGGTAGAGCTGGAGGTCGTTGGTGCCCGCCGGCCCCAATCGGATCTGGCGGCCCCGTCCCAGTCAGCAGCGATGGGCGTGCTGGCCCAGGCGTGCCGCCCCGTCAACTTCGAATACGCCCAGCGACAGTATCTCTGTGGCGTTTGCCAGATAGACGGCGAGCGGGAACTGCGCATCCGCAACCCAGAGGGCAAGGTGCTGGCGCTCCAGCCCAGCCAGCGGCGGGGCTTTATCGGTGAATCGCGGGACTCAGCCGAGGAAGTTGATATCTGCCAGCCCCATTACTTCAACCTGATTCGGGCGGCATTGGGAGCAGTGGAGACCTTTCGGCGGCGGCGATCGCCCCAAAGCTAAATTCGCTGTAGGGCGCTGTTGATGAAGGTGAAGTAGGCCGACAGCACCCCGTCCGGATCTTCCAGGGGCGGATAGTGACCAATGGTGGGAGCAAGGTCGATACAAGTGGCGGCGGGCAGCAACTGTCGCCAAATCTGTGGGACCAGCTGACCAGCCACCGGATCTGCCGCGCCGTTGATCAGGCACAGAGGTATGTTGCTGTGCTGCAGCGCGCCCACCCAGCGATCGCGAAACCGTTCTCGCTCCTTTAGATAAGCCAGCACGTCTGGCACCACTTGATGCCCGTTGTTCAGCGTCAGCAGTTCCCAAATCGTTCTTAATTCTTGCTCCGAGGGCTGGGTTTGGGGACCAAAGTTTCGGATGAGCTGGTGGCGAAAAACCTGGTAGGGGTAGGGAGCGAGGCGCGTTACCCAGGTCCCCAAAGGCGTAAGCAGCAGTTTCTGCATGGGCGTGGGCCTGGTACCCTCGGGGAATAGGCCACTGTTGACGAAGCAGGCCGAGAGAATTTCTGGAAAAGTTTTAGCAGCCGGGGCGGAGGGCTGCTGCAAGTCCAAGCGCCGCGCCAGCAGTTCCTGCCCGGTGGTGCCCCCGTAGGCGTGAGCCAGCACATGTAGCCGCTCAATGCCGAGCCCACTCAGCAGAGATCCTACAGCATCGGCCAGCCGAGCAACGGAGTACGCTTTTCCTTTCGGTTTACCGGAAAACCCTGATCCAGGTAAATCCAGCACAACCACACGAAAGCGCGCCGTCAGCCTGGGCCAGATTTTGTGGAAGCCCCAGGAAGACGTTGGATAGGCATGGAGCAACAGCAGCGGGTCTCCCTGGCCTTCATTCACATAGAAGATTGGCTGGGATTCAAACTCAAAATACTGCCCGCGCGATCGCCACTCATCTGCTCTCATAGTGCTGCTCTGACGGCTATTGGTTTACTAATATTTAAGCGCAATCCTCCAGCGGCGCTACTGGAAACTCTCGCCTCTCCCGGTCGGGCCGGCTGCCGGGATGCCGCCTATCCCGGTCAAGCGAGCGGAAATTTTATAGGCTTGAGGGATGCAGCCAGTGGGCGATCGCCATAACCCACAGCACATGCCATTGCAACACATCAAGTTACGGTAAGCCGTAACGCTGGAAGCAACTGGTCTCGCCAATCAGGACTATCATCAATCGTTAAAGATTCAAGACTATGGTTTGTCATCGAGGGGCTACTGTGGATATTCAAACTGTTCAGCACCAAAACATCACCGTTCGAGACGCTCTAGAGGCCGATCTGTCCACTATCGTAAACATCTATAACTCCACGGTTCCCAGCCGTCGCATCACCGCAGACACCGAACCCGTTTCGATTGAAAGCCGCCTCGACTGGTTCCAGGCTCATTCTCCCGACGATTACCCCATCTGGGTAGCGGAGAAGGACCATACCGTCGTCGGCTGGCTGAGCCTGCAGCCGTTTCACGATCGCCCAGCCTATCGCGCCACTGCCGAAATCAGCATCTATATCGCCGCCGACCATCGGCGGCAGGGAATCGGCCAGCAGTTGCTGACTGAGGCGATCGCCCGCAGCCCATCGCTCCGCATTAAGACCCTGTTGGGGCTCGTCTTCGCCCAAAACGAGCCCAGCCTGCGGCTACTGCAGCGCTTTGGATTTGAAGAGTGGGGTCTTCTGCCCAGCGTCGCCGAGTTTGATGTGGGTACCTGCGACCTGATGATTATGGGGCTAAAGGTGCGACCTCAAGCCTAATGCGAATGGTCCCGCGCTGGCTTCCAGCCTGCAATGAGACGATGCGGGTGAGCAGGATGCTGGCGCGACGGGGCATTCAGTCCCTAAGCTGCATCAGACGAGACTTTCAATTCAAAACTCCTGCACCGTCTGCGGGTAGTGCTCCTGCAGGAACGCAACTAGCCAGTCTTTGACGTGCCAGGTCGCTCGACAGTCGTCTTCGTTGTAGCGGAGGATGGTGTCTAGAAAGGTGCGATCGCCCGTTACCAGCCATTGGTCGTACCAGTAAATGGACTGCGCCCCGTTCGCGCCAGAGTCGCGCCACTCAAAGCCCAGCCAGCGGGCGATGGATTTCAGGGCGTAGCTCTCAATGGGCAGCGTGGCTGTGGATACGACGCAGTCATGCAGGTCAACAAAGCGATCGACCAGCGGCTGGATGGCTTCATCCGAAACGTCGTAAAGGCGGGCCAGCTTTTTCACCGTCTGGACTTCGTAGGGGCAGAAGTGGAAGATGGGGGCGTCTGCATAGGTATGGGCCAGGGCCAGAAACTGCTCCCAGATTGCCCGCTCCTCCTCGGGCGAGGCCGCCAGCAGCGGGTGGAAGGTGTCCTGTCCGGTACGGCGATCTACTACCAGCACGCCATGGAGGTAAATCAGTTCCCGCTCAGGGGCCGCTTCGATATCGAAATAAAGCTCAACAGGAGCAGTAGGGAGCCAGTCATCCAGGCGCGGCGGCAGGGCGGCCCGATGGGGAGCGTCAAAGGTGGGCAGAGCCTTCTGGTAATGGGTGGCCTGGGCCTGACGTACGAGGCGATGAGCCACCTGGGCACCAAAGCCAGGTAGGGTTTCAAGCTGGGCCGGGGACGTGGTCGCTAAAGCCGCTACTGTTGTCAGATTTAGCCCGTGCAGATGCTGGTAGCGGCTGGGAGTAACCCCCGGTAAAAGCGAAAGGTGCTGCTCTTGTTGAGCAACACCATAGCAGTGAGAAAACCAGTGGCAGAGGTCGCAGCGATTGCGGGCGATAAAGACGGCGGGTTCCCGCTGATCTCGCATCATGTGGATGCAATCGTCCAGAATGTCCTGCATCTTGGGCAACTGATCCAGTAGACTGACCTCGTACACATTGCCCTGGCGCAGGATTAGCCAGCTTGTTTCGGTCCAGGCTCCCTGCATCTCCGCCAGCACATAGGCATGGAAAGCAGCCACCACCTGATAGTCAGCCTTGGGTCGCTTGCCCAGCTTGATATCGGCGGGCAGGTAAACCCAGTTGCCAAAGTAGGACCAGCCTGGCTGCTTGATGAGCAGTTTAGGCCGACTGACCAAGGTAACGCCATCAGGCCGTTGGCGGAGCAGAACGCCGTGGGAAATGGCGTCTACCCCTTGCTGCATGATGGCCAGCGTGGCCTTCGCGCCCGCATCCCAGTTGTGATGCGGATAGTGGGGCGTAATCGCGCCGTATTCGGCAATCACCGCTCGCTGGTGTTTAGAACTGTCGCGGTGAAGCTTCTGCAGGTAATCGCTGGGGGGGTCCTGCTGGTTGACATGGCCAAACGTATCTAGGAATGCTCGCCGACTGCAGCGCTGGTAGTTGAGCAGTCGCTCGTCGGTAATAAAGAGGTGGAATGATTGGGTCAGAGCAGAGGAAAACTCGTCGGAGTGGGGCGATCGCACCGATGGAGCAGCTGCCGCTGTGTGCTCGCTTTGATGCTGAGCTGCCGAAACTCGCAGGGGGACGGAGGCCACCTCGGGCCTCATGGCATCAGCCGGTTCGGAATGACGCGCACTAATAATGCTATCCTCCTGTAACGAGGGTCCGGGGCACCACGGCAGTAGAGAAGGGGTTGATGCGGTATGGCGATCGCCCATCTATCCTGATGCCGTAGATTGGCCCATATTCTATGACTGTACCTTGACTTTGCTGGTTTTGTCTGTATCTGAGATTGGCAGCCCCAGGGATTGTTAAAGAATGTCACAATGCCAGTAGGTTTAATGCTGGATTGATTTTTTGTCCAGCGGGTTAAGTGCTGAAGCACGATTAACTACAGCTAGTGGGTTTGTGTGCCCCTATTGGGGGCGCACAAACCCGAGAAAATGATTCTGTTTAACCTCTTATGACAACGTCCTCTCCTACAGTTCTTCAGGAACACCGCCAAAACTTCCCTGCCCTCAGCAATAAGGTCTACTTCAACTATGGCGGTCAGGGGACCCTGCCCCAGTCGGCGATCGCCACTATCCTAGAGGCCCATCAAACGCTACAGCGCATTGGTCCCTTTTCTGGAGAGGCCAACGGCTGGGCCATGCAGGAAATTGAGCAGCTGCGGGGGGCGATCGCTGCCGAACTCCAGGTTTCCCCCGAGACGATTACCCTCACGGAGAACGTCACCACAGGCTGTAACATTCCGCTCTGGGGCATCGACTGGCAGACAGGCGACCATCTGGTGCTGTCGGACTGTGAGCACCCCGGCATCATCGCCGCCATTCAAGAGCTGGAGCACCGCTTCAGCATCCGCACCTCCGTTTGCTCCGTCATGGACACCCTCAATGGTGGTGATCCAGTAGCCGCTATCGCTCAGCACCTCCAGCCCGAGACCCGTCTGGTAGTCATCAGCCACCTGCTGTGGAATACGGGACAGGTCTTACCCCTCCAGGACATCGTTCAGGCTTGCCACAGGGTCACGAATCAGCGCCAGCAGCCCGTGCGGGTATTGGTGGATGCGGCCCAGTCCGCCGGGTCCCTCCCGTTAAATCTGGCCAGTTTGGGGGTGGATTTTTACGCCTTCACCGGGCACAAGTGGTTTTGCGGTCCGGCGGGGGTGGGTGCCCTCTACGTCAGCCCCCAGGCATTAGACAGCATTCGCCCCACGTTCATCGGCTGGCGGGGAATTACCAAAGATGCCAGCGGCACCCCAACCGGCTGGCAGGCGGGTAGCAAGCGATTTGAGGTAGCCACTTCGGACGTGACCCTGTATGGAGCGCTGCGGGAGGCGATCGCCACCCATAACCGCTGGGGCACTGCCGCCGATCGCTACCAGCGCATCACCCACTTGAGCCGCTACCTCTGGGAGCGCCTGGTGCAGATTCCGGACCTCCACTGCCTGCGATTCGCTCCTCCGGAAGCAGGACTCATCTCGTTTCAGGTTAAGCGCCCCGACGTGAAGCACCCGGCCCTTGTCAAAGCGCTGGAGCAGCGGGGCTTCATGCTGCGCACCCTGCTGGACCCGGACTGTATCCGTGCCTGTGTTCACTACTTTACGCTGGAGGCAGAGTGCGATCGCCTGGTCACCACGCTGCGGCAGTTACTGGATGGCTAGCCCTGAACTCGTTGGAATTTAGGCAACGTTCCGTATCGGTCAAATATCGCCAGAATGTCTACCCCTTTAGAGAGGTGACCAGGAACGTCGCCCCCTATCCTAGGAGATGTTAGTCGCAGCAACTTGCTAAAAAACTCTCCATGAAATCGCTCCGTTCCGCTATTGCGATCGCCGTTCCCGCGCTGATCCTCCTCCTCATCTTCTCGGGAACGCTGGTCCATATCCTGACCGAATCCTGGTGGTTCGATACCATCGGCTTCGCTGACGTGTTCTGGACCCGCATCTCCTGGCAGATTGGGGTGTGGGTCGCTGTTTTTGCCCTCTACGCTCTGGTGCTGTGGGCGAATTATCGGATTGCCATGGGGGTGACGCGCGATCGCCCCTTCCAGCTGCCCCAGTCCCTCCAGTCCGACCAGGTGGACATCCGGCAAATCGCCGGACTCATCCCATACCTGGCGGTATTCTTCGTGCTGGTGATTGCCTTCCTGGCCGCCGCCGATGGCGTTTCCGCCTGGGAAACCATCCTCAAATTTTTCAACGCCACTGCCTTTGGGCAGGCCGACCCCATCTACGAGCAGGATATCGGCTTCTACATCTTTCGCCTGCCCCTCTACGAAACCGTGGTGGGCTGGCTGATGGCCCTGCTGGTGTGGTCCCTCATTCTCACCCTGCTGATCTATGCCCTCAAAGGGGCCATCACTACCCAGTACGGCTGGAGGTATCTGCTGCGGGGGCGAGCCAAGCTGCACGTGAGTTTGCTGCTGGTGGCGATCGCCATCCTGGTGGCGGTGGATTTCTGGCTCCAGCGCTATGAACTGCTCTACTCCACCGATGGCGTCGTCTTTGGGGCAGGCTTCACCGATACCCACGCCCAGCTCCAGGCTTACTGGTTTATGGGCTTCGCCACCCTGGCTCTAGCCGTACTGCTGATCGCCTCCCTCTGGCGGGGCGGCTTCGCTCTCCCCCTTTACGGCATTGCGGTCTATCTGGCAGCGCTCATCGTTGCAGGGGGAATTTATCCCTGGTTTCAGCAGCAATTCATTGTAGAACCCAACGAACTGGACAAGGAACGGCCCTACATCGCCAACAACCTGGAATTCACCCGCATGGCCTACCAGTTGGAAAGCGTGGAAACGGAGGACTATCCCGCCGAAACCAGCCTGGACCAGGAGGCGCTGCTGGAAAACCAGTCCACCCTGCGCAACATTCGCCTGTGGGACTATCGCCCCCTGCTGAGCACCTACCGCCAGCTCCAGGAAATTCGCCTGTACTACCGCTTTGAAGACGTGGACATCGACCGCTATGTGCTCAACGACAACTACCGGCAGGTGATGCTGGCGGCCCGCGAGCTAGCCTACGCCCAGCTTCCTCAGGAAGCGCAAACCTGGGTGAATGAGCGGCTGAAGTACACCCACGGCTACGGCGTGGTCATGAGTCCGGTAAACGAGGTCACCCCCCAGGGCCTGCCCCGACTGTTTATCCAGGACATCCCCCCAGAATCGCCGGAGATCGACCTGGACGTCACCGAACCCGCCATCTACTACGGTGAGCTAACCGATAACTACGTCTTCACCAATACGTCTACCCCGGAATTCGACTTTCCCCAGGGAGATGAAAACGCCACCACCTTTTACGAGGGCGAGGGCGGCGTCTCCATCGGCTCCTTTGGGCGACGGCTGGCCTACGCCTACGATCTGGGCAGCCTGCGGATTCTCATCTCCAACTACTTCACCCCCGACTCCCGCATCCTCTACCACCGGGACGTGCGGCAGCGGGCGCAGCGCATTGCCCCCTTCCTCCAGTTCGACACCGACCCTTACATCACGGTGATTGATGGCCGCCTCAAGTGGTTCATTGATGCCTACACGGTGAGCGATCGCTACCCTTATTCCGAACCCGTAGCCCGCACCAGCGGCGCAGCGGCAGTGCTCAACAACCTGGACGTGCGGGCTGTGGCCGATGGCGACATCAACTACATCCGCAACTCGGTGAAGGTGGTGGTGGATGCCTTCGACGGCAGCGTCCAGTTCTACACCGTTGACAACACCGATCCGCTGCTGGCCACCTATCGGAAGATCTTTCCCTCCCTGTTCATTGACCAGGCATCTACCCCCGCCAACATCGATGATCACTTCCGCTATCCTCTGGACTTTTTTAAGATCCAGGCCCAGGTCTACCTGGCCTACCACATGGATAATCCAGAAGTGTTCTACAACCGGGAGGACCTGTGGCGCTTTCCTACAGAGATCTATGAGGGCAACGAGCAGTTGATGGAGCCGTACTACGTGATTTTGCGGCTACCGGAGGGCGATCGCGAAGAGTTTGCCCTGATCCTGCCCTTCACGCCAGTGAACAAAAACAACATGATCGCCTGGATGACGGCCCGTTCCGACGACGAGGACTACGGTAAGCTGCTGCTCTACGAGTTCCCCAAGCAGGAGCTGGTCTACGGTCCCCGCCAGATCGAGGCCCGCATTGACCAGAACCCCGACATCTCCCAGCAGCTCACCCTGTGGAGTCAGGAGGGGTCCAGGGTGATTCGCGGCGATCTGCTGGTCATCCCCATTGAGGAATCTCTGCTCTACGTGGAGCCGGTCTACCTGCGGGCTGAACAGGGCGAGCTGCCCGAACTCCGCCGGGTAATCGCTGCCTACGGCGATGAAGTCGCGATGGAGGAAACCCTGGATCAGGCTCTGGCCGACATCTTTGACATCCCCCTACCCCAGGAAGCGCCCCCCGGAGCCGCCGTTGGCGAAGCCCTGGCCCCGCTTACAGGGGAACTGCGCGTCCTTGCCCAGGAGCTAGTCACCACCTACGAGCAGGCCCAGACGGCTCTCCAGAACGGTGATTGGGCCGCCTATGGTGACTACCAGCAGGAGATTGAATCCCTGATCCAGCAGTTGAATCAGGCCGCGCAGGAAGAGGGGGCGATCGCTCCATAGTGCTCCATAGTCAGGTGAATGGGTAGCTGGGTAGACGGGTTGGCGGGTAGTCCGTAGTGGTCTGACACGGCTAATTTGATGGAATAGATTGCACCACGTAGGGTGGGCATTGCCCACCAGTCAAAAGTTTGACGCGATCGCCTGATGCACTATCTTAGGCTTGTCAAACCAGTAAGGTGTGTTCGCCCAACGCACCACCCCAATCAGGCTTCGGTGCGTCACGCCAGGCGACGACGCACCCTATATCTCTACCCGTCTCCCCTGTATTCCTTAACACTTTGTAGCGCTCCCGACACTTGGGGCAACGAAACGTTGCAATAGTTCAACGCTTTGCCCCACCAGACCTTCCTATACTGAAAGTGTTCCACTACACACAAACCCCATAGGGAGGCTTTCCAATGGTACACACCTACGAAGTATGGGTTGATACACGGGAATACATGGAACCCACGGGTGCAGCCCTGCACAACGATACCTACCGCTACGAGATTGACGCAGAGACCCTGCAAAAAGCCGATACGGCTGCTCGCTTCCAGGCCAGATACGACCACCCCAGGGCAACCGAATACGATATTCGGATTACTCGGCTCTTGAAGTAAGGCTCGGGTTCACCTCAACCAAGCGGATGGTAGATATCCCTACTGCTCCATTTACGTTCTTTACAACATATTCTCTAGACCCACTTTTCTAGACCCACTTCACCCAACGCTGTCAACCCTATTTAACTTAAAATCGGCTGTTATCTGTTTTGCGGCATGACCCTCCCTCTTCATTTCGCCATTGCCGGACAGCGACAGCCGATTCTTGTGTTTAAACAGCTCTGCCTCCACAAGCGACGTGAAACTCTTGTAAAGCAAGCATCTGAGCCTCCCCAGTCAAATCAGCTACCCCAAAGATTAGGGTAGAATCGATCGCAACCAGCCCCCTGATTTAACCAACCCAGTTAAACCTGTTGTTTCACGCCGCCAGATTTTAACAAGATGACCTCATCGTTTCAGTCTATTGCCCAGATCGGTGTTGAAGAGTTTGCGGATCGGGTGCAGCAGTCCCCTTCCGACGACCTGCAGCTCATCGACGTGCGGGAACCTGATGAATGGGCGATCGCCCACTTGGACGGATTCATTAACCTGCCCCTGAGCCAGTTTGCCCAATGGGGCGGCCAGGTCCAGTCCCAGTTTGACCCCCACGCCGAAACCGTCGTCATGTGTCACCACGGCATTCGCTCGGCTCAGATGTGTCAGTGGCTGATGAACCAGGGCTTTACCAATGTGAAGAATCTAGCAGGCGGCATTGACGCCTACGCCGTTCGGGTCGATCCGTCTCTTTCCCGGTATTGATTGCTACGATCAAAAAGTCCGTCGATTCGGTAAATATAAAGATAGGTGAGGGAATCTGCCGCACGCTGGATGCCCAGCAGCCCCGGCCTAGATCTTTTGCATTCTTTATTGATCTCGCAGAAAATTCACGAATTTTTTAAGAACGCTGTTTTCATGCCGTCGATGCCGATTAAGCTTAACAACCGCCAGCAGCACGTCCTGTGGGCAACCGTGCGGCAGTACGTCGCTACGGCTCGGCCCGTTGGCTCTGAAGCACTGCTTGAAGAATTCAACCTCAACGTCAGCTCCGCCACCATCCGCAATGCCATGGGACGGCTGGAGAAGGCGGGCTTGCTCTATCAGCCCCACACCTCGGCAGGGCGCATTCCCTCCGATTCGGGCTATCGCATCTATGTTGACCAGTTGCTGAAGCCCTCCGATGCCATGGGCAAGCAGGTGGAGCAACTGCTGAGCGCCCAGCTCAACTGGGAAGACTGGAGCCTGGAGGCCCTGCTGCGGGGCGCGGCCCAACTTCTCTCACAGCTCAGCGGCTACATCACCCTGATTACCCTGCCCCGGTCAAAGGCGTCGGTGCTGCGCCACCTGCAGCTCGTGCTCATCGATCCGCGCCAGGTGATGGTCATTGTTGTCTTTGATACCTACGAAACCGAGTCCACCCTGATGGAGCTGCCCCTCGTTGACGAGGGTGCGGTGGATGCAGAAATCCTGGAACAGGAGCTGCAAATTCTCTCCAACTTTCTCAATCATCATCTGCGGGGGCGATCGCTCCAGGAAATCAACACCCTTGACTGGAGCGAGCTGGGCCGCGAGCTAGAGCGCTACGCCAACCGTCTCCATGACTCCCTGGGTGACATTAGTCGGCGCACCCAACACCAGTTGGGCATGCCCCAACTCCTGGTGAGTGGCGTAGCGGAGGTGCTGCGGCGGCAGCCGGAGTTTGCCGAACTGCAGCAGGTGCAGATGATTCTTCAGCTTCTGGAGGAAGATCAGGACCAGCTTTTGCCGCTGATTTTTGAAGATGAAATAACCGACGCTGATCGCAGCAGCCAGCGCCATGTCTCGATCCGCATCGGTACGGAGAATCCACTAGAGCCGATACAAACCTGTACCCTAGTATCGGCAACTTATCACCGGGGCGATAGTGCCGTAGGCAGCATTGGCATTTTGGGGCCAACGCGCATGATGTACGAAGATACGATTTCCCTGGTGGAGGCGACGGCGAATCATCTATCGGAAGCTATCCGCTAGCCCGTCCCGAATCTCCTAGAATCGAATTAGATTTTTGGGGGGTGAGATGCAATCCAGCGAGTCGATTAATCGCGTTTCGGATCAGGGTGCAGGTCTGGCTTCTCCTGCGCCTCAGTTCTACGAATGGCGGGGGTATCGCGGTGCCTACGAGGTGCGGCAGGTGGGGGAGAATGGGGGCGATCGCCCTCCCCTGCTGCTCATCCATCCCATTGGAGTCGGTCTTTCCCGGCGGTTTTGGTATCGGTTTGCCCAGGAGTGGGTCGGCCAGGGGCAAGCTTCGCCCCTGTACCTGCCAGACCTGCTGGGCTGCGGCGACAGCGATATGCCCCATGTGGCTTACTATCCGGCTGATTGGGCCGCCCAGCTGCTTCATTTTCTGAAAACCGTTGTTCAGACTCCCGCCATCGTGGTGGCTCAGGGGGCGCTGTTTCCCGTGGCGATCGCCCTCTCCCAACAACCGCAGGGGCTGGACTGGATGCGGGGCCTGATTCTGGCGGGACCACCGGCCTGGCCCATCATGACCAACGAAACCCCCTCCTGGCAGGACCGCCTGAGCTGGAGCCTGTTCGATTCTCCTCTGGGCAGTGCCTTCTACCGCTACGCCCGACGGCGGGAATTCCTGCGCTCTTTCTCGGCGCGCCAGCTCTTTGCCGATGAGGCAGCGGTGGACGCCCAATGGCTTGACACCCTGGAGGCAGGCGCTCAGGACCCCGCCAGCCGCCATGCAGTTTACTCTTTCCTCTCAGGCTTCTGGCGGCAGGACTACACTGCCGCTATTGAAGCCCTGGACGTTCCCACTCTGGTGGTGCTGGGGGAAACGGCCTCCAGCATTGGTCGCTCCGGTCGGTCGGAAACTCCCGACGAGCGCATGAGCCGCTACCTGGAACATTTGCCCCAGGGTCAGGGGGTGACCACTCCAGGACGCAACGTGCTGCCCTATGAGGCGACTGGGGAATTCGTGGCGGCGATCGCCCCCTTCGTCAATTCTTTAAGACAGTAGCGATAGCTGCACCGTACCGTCGCGATCTTTGGATTGGCGTTTTGGCGATCGCCTCGCCATCGTCTTCCGGGGGCGAACCTCCACATGGGCGACGAACCAGGTGCGCAGGGCCTGGGCCTGTTGTTCATCTAGATTTTCCAAATCCAGGGAGGCGGGGAACAGATCCAGGTGGGGCAGGCTGGCCCAGGTGGTGTCGCTGGGGTGGCGATCGCTGCCAAAAGGCGTCAGATCCTCCGGCAAGCGGGCTACGTGGGGGACGATGTTGGTGGCATGGAGGAATTCTCCCCGCTGGCGCTCTAGCTGCTGCACGCGGCGCTGGCGGGCCTGGGCGTAGCTGATGATTGGCGGCGGATAGTCCTTGAGGCGGGGCGGCAGGCCCAACTGCTCCGGGGGCAGGTGGGCGACTTCGGGCACCCACTGGCGAATGAAGGCTCCGTCAGGGTCGCAGCGATCCACCGCCGTCTGGCCGGGGTTGTAGATGCGGGTCCAGGTTTTGTCCACACAGTGGGTGACGCCGGACTGCATGGCCCACTGGTAGTGATCGATGGGGCAGTCGCCGTCAATCAGGTGGCGCATGAAGTGGAGAGCCCCCAGCCGCCAGTCCATCCCCAGCAGGTTGCCCAAAAAGCTGGCGTAGATGGCGCGGGTGCGGAAGTTGAGCTGCTGCCAGCCCCCTGTTTCCAGCAGACAGCGGGCGGCGGCATCGATGATGGGAAAGCCGGTTTGCCCCTGCTGCCACGCCTCGTACAGCCCTTCGTCCAATTCCCAGCCGTCCCGGTCGAAGACGGAATAGAGCGATCGCACCTCCAACTGGGGCAGATAGCGAAACCGCTGGGCAAAGCCACTGCCCCACCGCAGGCGGGCGATGAACTGCTGCTGGCTGCGCTGGTGCTTGAAGCTGTCTGTCTTGAGCTGACGGGCGGTCTGGTAACACTCACGCACGGAGATGGTGCCGAACTTGATGTAGGGACTCAGCCCCGATGTGGCCTCAGCGCCGGGGTAGGAAAGCTGCCAGTAGTAGCGATCGGTCTTTTCCATGAGGAAGTCCTTCAGCAACTGCCGGGCCGGTGCTGTACCGCCGGGGGGAAGGGGCTTGCCGTCGGCGATTAACCCCAGCCCGCTGAGAGAGGGCAAGGGTTCGCTGAGGATCTCGTCGGGAACGGTGATTGGCGATGGCGTCGGCACCATCTCCTGGCCCATGTCCCGAAACCACAGCTCCCGATAGTCGGGATAGGGGATCAGGTCGGGGGTGGTGGCCGGTGGCTCGAACCAGCGGATTTTCATGCCCGCCGCCGCCAGCCCCTGGTTCAGTCGGCCATCACGGACCCGACCGTAGATGCGCTCAAAGTCGATGTGGGCGTAGATGCCCTCCGCCTGGGTTTCCCGCACCAGGTCGGGCAGCACCGTCACCGGGTCACCGCAGCGGAGAATGAGACGACCGCCGCGATCGCGCAAATCGTCATCCAGCCGGGCCAAACAGTCCAGCATGAAAGCCACCCGCGCCGGGGCCGTCTCGGGATGGTGCAGCAGGGCGCGATCGAGCACAAACACAGGAATCACCGCTCCCCGTCTGGCGGCTCGGTAGAGGGGGGCGTGGTCGGAGATGCGCAGGTCTCGCCGAAACCAGACGATGGTGCGTTTCATGGAAAGCGGTTTGTCAGCTCGTTAGGCAAGTTGGAGCGATCGCTCTCCTCTAATGTAACGAAGCTGCATTCTTCCGTGAACCCTATTCCAGATTGCCGAAGCGATCGCGATAGCGGGCCAACAAATCCTCCGCCAGCCGTGCCCGCTCTTCCGCCAAAGCCGTCCGTTGGCGCTCTTCTTCAGCTCGCTGACGCTCTTCCTCGGCTCGCTGACGCTCTTCCTCGGCCCGCTGACGCTCTTCCTCGGCCCGCTGCTCCAGCTCCAGCATAGTCAAGAATTTACGACCATCGGGGCGATAGATTTCCAAATCTGCTGCTCCTACGACAAATCGGATTTGCAGTTGGGGACTAACCCAGCCGTCCATGTCCTCGATAGCTATCAGCTCTTCGTTCTGTCGCAGCCAGCCCGTCAGTTCCCCGTCATCTGGGTCGTAGACGTAATACTCCTGCACCCCATACCGCTCGTAAAACTTGAACTTACGGATCATTTCTGCCAGACGGTTGCTGGGGGAAAGAATCTCAAACACCACCTGGGGAGGAACGTCCCCCTCCTCCCACTGCCGGTAGGAACCGCGATCGCCCTTGGGACGACCAAAGACCACCATTACATCGGGGGCCTGACGGATAGCGTTGTTGCCCTGCACGGGGTACCAAAACAGATCGCCCGCCACAAAGACATCAGAGCGAGGGGCAAACAGTAGCTCCAGGTTTTCTTTGATGGTGACAATCCAGCGAAACTGCTTGGTGTTCTCCGCCGTGGGCTGGCCATCGCTGTCGGGGTAGATGATTTGCTGCGGATCTCTGATGGTCGAGGTCATCAGCATCGTCCTCCTGGAACTCTCCCTTAGTGTACCGCTTTGCCCCAGATCCAACGCCGGACGGATAGGAATGGTGCATAGGAGTCAGTCATAATCAAGGGTAGAGACGCACCCTACGACCAGCCTACGGACCCATCAATAATGCTCGACTTTACTCCTTGGGATCAACTATTGCGGCGCTATGTGGGCGATCGCGGACAGATCAACTATCAAGCCTGGCAGCAGCAGGATGCCCAAACCCTGCAAGCCTGGTTGGATGATTTGTCCCAGATTGATCTCCAGCAGTATCCCGATACCGAGCAGCGGCTGGCTTTGTGGATTAATCTTTACAACGCCCTGACCATCGCCAAGGTGCTGGAGCGCTATCCCATCGACTCTATCCGTCCCGCCCTGTTGCCGAAGCCTTTTAATGTGCCCAACTGGATTGCCTTCATCTGGTTCTTTCTGGCCCGCACCTATCCCCTGGGCGGCACCCACTACAGCCTCAACCGCATTGAGCATCAGGTGTTGAGGAAGCAGTTCAACGAACCGCGCATTCACTTCGCCCTGGTGTGTGCTTCGGTGGGATGTCCCCTGTTGCGCAATGAAGCCTACTTTCCTGAGCGGGTGCGTCATCAGCTAGAAGACGATGCCGTGCGGTTCATCAACAACCCCGACAAGGTCCGCTTTGACCACAAGCAGCAGACACTTTATTGCAGCAAGATTTTCAAGTGGTACAAGGCCGACTTTCAGCAGGCTTCCCCTTCGTTGCAGGACTACATTCGCCAGTACCTCCATGACGACGTGCCGGTGACCACCGAAGTCCCCATCGTCTATTTGCCCTACGACCTGAGCCTGAACAATCAGCGAATATCTTCGTAAAAGCGCTTTAATCGCGTCGCCGATACCCCCATGCCCCAGAGGTAGCCCACGTAGGCATAGATGAAATTGGCCTTGAAGAAGCCCCACCTAGCCACGCGGCGATCGCTCGACTCCACCACCCGATTCACCAGCCGCAGCTGCCCCCGCTGCACCAGCCGCAGGCACAGCTCCGCGTCTTCCAGGAGGGGCATGGCCGGATTAAATCCGCCGCAGTCCCAGAAATCCCGGCAGCGGCAAAACATGACCTGATCGCCAAACAGCAGCCGTAGTCCCTGCAAGAAGAGATGGGGTCGAAAAATCAGCGGCGTATAGTAGGTTTTTAGGAAGTTGAGCAGGGAGAACCACCAGCGAACCCCTGTCGTGCCCGTCATCAGCGAGATGAAGCCGCCGCCCACGCAGGCTGGCTCCTGGAGCGTTTGGACAATCACCGTCACCAGATCGTCGGGCACCAGCGTATCGGCATGGAGGAAACACAGAATCTCCCCGGTGGCGATTTCTGCGCCCTGATTCATCTGGACAGCGCGACCCGGTTGGGGCATTTGCAGCAGGCAGGTTTGGATCGGCAACCTGTCTAATTCCCTCTGGGCGATCGCCACCGTTTCGTCTCGGCTGCCGCCGTCTACCAGGATCACCTCATGGGGTAGGGGATGGAGCGATCGCACCCGTATCAAGGTCCGAGCGATAATCGATGCCTCATTTAGAGTCGGAATAATAATTGAGATTTGCGTCATAGCCTCTCGTCGCATCGTGAAAAGCGAAAATTTCACCGCATCTTCAAGCCTCTCCCTAGAAAAATCGCTTGGTTCCCAGTCGTCGCTCATGGATAATAAAAAATGTTTACCTCGGAAATTGCGGAGTGAACCTACGCCTGGGGTCTGAATTCTAGGAGTTATCCAGGAGGATGGATGTGAGCGTAGAGCAACACCGGGGTCAGCAGTCCATCTTCATCAGGACAGGGCTATGAGTCGATTACTGTACGAGAAGTCGGTCATTCGTCGAGGACACCTCGTGATTCCCTTCGTCTATGGAGCCATCAGCCGCCACACGCTCTACTCCTATCGCCTCCTGTCTGAATGGGGGCACAAAGGCAAGCTGCATAAGGCCGAGAATCCTGGTCGGGTCTTCTCCGAAAGCGTCGAGGGCATCATCGACATCGCCACAGAATATCTGGAGCAGTGGGGTGATGAGGACACCCACCTCAAGCAGCGATTTGGCATTCAAACCGACTATTTCAAGCACCGCTATACCTACCGCAACAATTTAATCATCATTTTTCACGCTAACCACAAATATTTCTACGACCACTACCCCCCCCACGCCCTCACCAACATCGCCGCCCCCAAAATCTTCGCCTCCGAGCACCACTGCCTCAACTGGATTCGCGATGGCCTAGACCAAAAGCATCCCCAGATGAAGCCCGCCCCTGTTCACCCCTCCAGCCGTTCCCCCCAGCGGTAGATGTAGTCCTAAGGGCTAAGGTTTGAATGTGGACCCCCCGCGTCGCGGAGGGTCCACACCTCTTGAATGTCCTAACGCGAAAGCGTAGAGCTATCTAGAGGGCGATGCATTTCGTAAAAACTTTCGGGTCTCCCCTTGAAAGTATTGTTGAAATGCTTCGCCCCGATGGTTTGTTTTTTGGGTGCAAGCCCATGCCTATTTTGGGTTCATTCCGGGGATGATTTGCTGATTTCCCGAAATATGTGGGGCTGTAAGGGGGGCGATCGCCACCGGCTGAGACGTTTCCGCCAGAGACGGTACGGACTGTCGCATCATGGCGGTAATCTGCGCAGTCTTAGCGTCATATACCTGGGTCAGCAGCTTGGGATAGAAGCCAATGCCAATGATGGGGATCAGCAGGCAGGCGATGATGAACACCTCGCGGGGTTCCGCATCCACCAGCACCTCGTGGGAGGTCAGCTCTTTGTTCTCTGGGCCGTAGAAGATTTCCCGCAGCATGGACAGCAGGTAAATCGGCGTGAGGATCACTCCGATCGCCGCCAGGAAAACAACAATAATGCGGAAGGTGAGGCTGTAGGCGTCGCTGGTGGCAAAGCCAACAAACACCATCAGCTCGGCGATGAAGCCGCTCATGCCCGGTAGCGCCAGGGAGGCCAGGGAGCAGGTCGTGAACATAGCGAAGATGCGGGGCATCTGCTTGCCGACGCCACCCATCTCATCCAGGATGAGGGTATGGGTGCGGTCATAAGTAGCCCCCACCAGGAAGAAGAGGCTGGCCCCAATCAGGCCGTGGGACACCATTTGCAGCACTGCTCCGCTGAGGGCCAGGTCGGTGAAGGAGCCAATGCCAATCAGCACAAACCCCATATGAGAAATGGAGGAATAGGCGATCTTCCGCTTTAGGTTGCGCTGGGCAAAGGAGGTAAGCGCCGCATAAATAATGTTCACCACCCCCAAAATCACCAGAATCGGCGCGAAAAAGGCGTGGGCATCGGGCAGCATCTCGATGTTCATGCGAATCAGCGCATAGCCGCCCATTTTTAGCAGAATGCCCGCCAGCAGCATGTGTACCGGGGCCGTCGCCTCTCCGTGAGCATCCGGTAGCCAGGTGTGGAGGGGGAAAATTGGCAGTTTCACCGCATAAGCGATTAGGAATCCGCCGTAGACCAAAAGCTGGAACTTGATGGGAAAGTCTTTCGCCATCAGCGACTGCATATCGAAGGTGACGGTGTCGCCGAAGAAGGCCATCGCTAGGGCTGCCACTAGGATGAAGAGGGAGCCGCCAGCCGTATAGAGAATGAACTTCGTCGCTGCATAGAGCCGCTTCTTACCCCCCCAGATGGAGAGCAGCAGGTAGACCGGAATCAGCTCCAGCTCCCATACCAGGAAGAAGAGCAGCATGTCCTGCACCGCGAAGACCGCGATCTGGCCACCGTACATCGCCAGCATGAGGAAGTAGAACAGGCGTGGCTTCAACGTCACGGGCCAAGACGCCAGGATGGCCAGGGTGGTGATAAAGCCAGTGAGAATGATCAGCGGCAT
Source organism: Elainellaceae cyanobacterium (assembly GCA_050331615.1). GTDB lineage: Bacteria > Cyanobacteriota > Cyanobacteriia > CAKZMO01 > CAKZMO01 > JAYKGU01. Next base: position 7,817 of record JBHJGR010000078.1, on the reverse strand, counting down.
GGATAGGCCGTCTGCACCGACTGACCACTTCAGGTCGAGGGATTCTACCCAGGTGTAGCTCTCGAAAAGCTGAAGGCCCGAGAGGGACGGGTCGTATTCCGTATAGAAGGCGTAGGTGATTAGGCAAAAGTCAATCAGCCCGACGATCAGGGCATACCAGCGGATGGTTTTGCCCTCTTTGTCGGGAATGATGGGCACCAGCAGGGATGCCGCGACGGGAAAGAGAATGATAGTTGTTAGCCAGGGGAATTCGGGCGTCATCATTATTGCAGAGTGCCAGAGTTTCTTGAATCAAGCGTGAATATGCGATTTATGATACTAAGTTTTGTTATACCAAGGGGAATTGGCCAAAGCCGTCTGCCATTAGGCAATCTTTAGCTTTTCGTCAGCTTTTCGTCTCGATCGCCTTTTTGTCTCGACTCAATTTCTTTGGAGCTTCGAAGCCAGGTCAGCTATGAAAATAGCCCCTTAGCGGGGCTACCGGAGCATGATTTGTTGAAGAACATATGTATATGTTATCGCGGAATAGTCTTTTTGTACTATAAACGAATCGAAATTTTGCAGCATGGTAAAAAACAGTAAGGGGGCACCGCTCGCCAGTCATCAGGTCGCAGGGTTGTGGTAAACATCCCCCACTTTGCGTGAATGATCTCAGTTAAGCGCTCGCTGAGATTTCTGGCCCCGCAGTCCTAGCCGATGTCGCCACGGCCCCAGGTCATAGATGGCGAACTTCAGCGCCTGAATGCCCAGAACTTCAAGCCGATGGGCCAGCCAGTAAGCCCCCGGCTGGTAGTGCAGCGTAATGCCGTCCAGCCCGATGGAGAAGGAGCGGAGATGCTGGCACCACTTGATGTCGAACGGGCGGAACAGGCGTCGCTTGCCGTCCAGGAAGTGATAGAACAGGTATTCTTTCGGGGCCGACTTCCCGTTGGAGGCAGAGCGAATCTTGCCGTCCTGCCAGATGCCGGTACCGAACTCAAAGGGCGGATATTCCCTGGCGTCTTCGGGAAAGGCCGTTTTCACCTGGCTGACCCACCAGGAGGCGTCAAAGTCCTGCAGGTAATGCTGGCGATCGCGACACACCCGAATCTCACCATTAGCCTCACTGCGCCGCACCGTGCGCTCAAAGCCCTGGTTATCAATATGGACGCCGATTTCGTCAAAATCAACGTTCTCCGGGGTCTGAAAAGCGGTGATATAGAACGGGTTCTTCCTGAACAGGTTATTGACTGCTTCAGTATTTCTGTATAGGCAAAACGGGCCGCCCACATGGTACGGATCGCCGCAGATGATGTCGTAGTCCTGAGCCAGGGCCGGATTGAGGGCGGCAGCCATGTCTCCCCAGAAGGTATCCAGATCCAGGTGGCCCCAGTAGTCGTATCCCGCCAGATAGTCCGCAAAAATGACGCCAAAGGCAGGCCGCAGGTCACACACCTTGTAGCCCCGCTGGAGCACCACTGGCGTACCCGTCTTCTCCGTAGCAAGGGCGCTCAGGTCGGCGAGGGACTGGTGCTGGAAACGAATGTTGGGGTATGGGGGGAAGCGATCGCCCCACTGATCCGTCACCACCAAAAGCTGAAAATCCCGATTGCGGGCAAAGGTAGCAAAGGTGAGGCCAATCCAGGCCGGGAATTTACCGAAGTGGGGCGCGATCAGCAGCACTTTTTTGGTCACGGGAAGGATCCTTTGGATTTTGGATTTTGGATTTTGGGTCCACAGAGGGCGAATTAGCAGGTGTGGGATATCAGTAATTTGCGTTATCTGCGTTATCTGCGGCATCTGCGGATAAACATCACGCTGCACCGACAAACTATCGCTGCTTGCGTTCCAGGATTTCGATGACCGTCAGCAGACTGGTGGCGGCGTCGTAGGCTCCTCGCACCAGTTCGTGCTCTTCTTCGGGGGTGTCCACCATGTCGTCCACAATCATGGCGAGGGAGCCGATCATGCCGTTCAGGTGGTTGCGGATGGCGTAGGAGGCGTTGCTCAGGGTCTGGTCGTGGCGGGAGTGGGCCTGGATGTCGTCGGTGGTGGTGAACTGCATTTCGTGCAGGTTGGCGTAGTAGCCGCCCTTGCTCAGCAGTTCCTCATGGGAGCCCAGTTCCACCACGCTGCCCTTGTGCATGACGGCGATCTGGTCGGCGTTCTGGATGGTGGACAGGCGGTGGGCAATGACCAGGGTGGTGCGATCGCGCCTGGCGTCGTCAATGGCGGCCTGCACCAGCCGTTCGGACACCGTGTCGAGGGCGCTGGTGGCCTCATCTAGAATCAGAATTTCGGCATTTTTCAGCAGGGCGCGGGCGATGGCGATGCGCTGCCGCTGACCGCCAGAGAGGAGTACGCCGCGATCGCCCAGAGGAGTCTCCAAACCCTGGGGCATGTCCATGACGAACTCGTAGGCGTTGGCCCGCTTGAGGGCGTCGATGATTTCTGCCTCGCTGGCGTCGGGGCGGGCGTAGGCGACGTTATTGCGAATCGTGTCGTTGAACAGAAATGCCTCCTGGCTGACGATGCCCATCGCCCCCCGTAAGGACTTCTGGTCAAACTCCCGCAGATCCCGTCCGTCAATGAGGATGGCTCCCTCGGTGGGGTCATAGAAGCGGGGCAGCAGATCCGCCAGGGTGGTTTTGCCCGCCCCGGATGCCCCCACCAGAGCCAGGGTTTTCCCCTTGGGCAGAGACAGGGTGACGTCGCTCAGGGCCAGCTCGTCGCTGCCGGGGTAGGCAAAGGAGACGTGGACGAACTGAATGCCTTCCTGCATCGGCTCCCACTGGACGGTGCCGTTGGCCATGAAGGGCTTGTTGTCCCGCCGCAGAAAGTCGGCCAGAATGTCCACACTGGCAGAATAGTTGGCGAACTGGCTGCGGGAGCCGTTGAGCTGGGAGAGCACCGGCAGTAGGCGAAACAGCACCACTAGGTAGGTGAGCAGAATGGCCGACACCTCCCGCAACTGCCCGCTGAAGAAGGTACTGCCCAGGTAGACAATGACGATCAGGGCAATCACCCCGGCCACTTCACTGATGGGGGCGATCGCCGCATAGTTGGCCTGGGAGCGATAGTCCAGCCGTTCCCGTTCCCGCAGCAGGCGATCGATGGTCTGGTATTCCCGCCGTTCGCTGGCGGCTTCCTTGATGAGGCGAATTCCCGTCAGAGCCTCGGTAAGACGAATGGAGTAGGCCCGCGAGATGCTAGAGAGCTGCCGCCCAAAGTCCTTGGCTCGACCGATGAAATACTGATTCAGCCCCACCACCAGGGTCAGCAGCACGGTGGTTGCCACGGTTAACTGCCAGGACATGGCGACCAGCAGGGCGACAAAAATCAGAATGGTGATGGCGTTAATGCCGATGCGAATGGCTGATTTCAGAGCACCCGCTGCCCGCCCCACTTCGTTGTTGACCCGGTTGAGGATATCCCCCACCCCCGACTTGCAGAAATAGTCCAGGTCCACCTCCATCAGCATGGCCAGGGCCTGCTCCCGCAAATCGATAGAGAGCGCCTCCTTCAGGGCAGTGGACATCAGGGCATTGAGATAGTTGGTCAGGTTTTTCAGGGCGATCGCCACCACGATCGCCAGCGTCATCACCCCCAGCCGATAGTCGGGCGGGATGCCATCGAAGGGGGCCAGCAGCAGCTTGAGAAACGGCGGAGCGGTGCCCAAATCGATATTCTGATCCAGAATACTGAGCACCACGGGCACCACCAGGGCCGTACTGACCCCGTTAAAAATTGCTCCCGACAGCCCCAGTACAATGGTCAGGGTGATCTGAAGCGGATACCGTCGCGCTAGCTTAGGGAGTAAAAAGTTACGTGCCATCTAGGGTTTATCACTCCGGTCATACCGTTAACATCGACCATCTACACCAACGGCGATCGCACCCGTCCCACCGCTCATCCCAGCCCCGCCTGTGCCAGCAAATCTGTCAGCGTTTTTGCCATAGTGTGGACGCTGTAGTGCGCCACACAGCGCTGCCGCGCCTGCTCACCCCGCTGTCTGGCCCCATCATAATCCTGAAAGATCTGGGTGAGGCAGGCGGCAATTTGGTCGGGGGCGTGGGGGTCCACTAGATATCCCGTCGCCTCCAGGATGTCGGGAATATCGCCCACCCGCGTAGATAGAATCGGCTTCGCCATCGCCATGCCGTCCGTCAGCTTCAGGGGAAACTGGGCACGGGCGGTGAGGGTATCCCGCTGGGGCACTACCACCACATGGGCCGCCGCCAGAATCTCCGGCATTTTCTCCACGGGGCTTTTGGGCAGCTTGACGATCCACCGCCCCCAATGGGCCATCAGGCGATCGTCATAGTCGTCATAGGGACTGCCCCCCACAATCACCAGCCGCAGGTCGGGTTCATTAAGCAGGTCCAGCGCCGCCAGCACGTCTTCCACTCCCTTATGGGGTCGGGGTGCCCCTGGAAACATCAGCACCCGGTAATCCGCAAGGCCATAGCGCGATCGGCTCGCCGCCCCGTCGTAGGGCGTCGGGTCAAACAGGTCTGTATCTTTGCCGTTGGGCACATAGACGCCCCCAAAGCGCTTCTGGAGAAAACTCGTATCTACAGTAAGGGCATCGGCAGCCCCCACCCGTTCCTCCAGCCAGCGCACGTAGAGGGGATGATCCGGTTCGCGGAGCTGCCCCCCCGGCTTCACCAGATCGCGATAGAGCTGTTTGGGCGACGGTCGGTAGCGCCATTCATCCCCACCGTGCCAGCTCATCTCCCAGTCGTCCATATCCAGGAAAACGGGACGGGCAGATCGCCAGCGCTCCAGCAGGGCCACCCCAAAGCTGGTGGGCTTGGGCTTAACTGCATAAATCACGTCCCCCTTTAGTTCTCCCATCACTCGCCGCGCCGTTTGGACGTATTGGGGATAGTTCGCACCGGGAATTGCCGTCACGGGAATGCCGCTGGGAGGAATGGCATATAAATCTGGACCAAACTGAGTGCCTACGATTTCAACCCGGTGCCCCAGCCGCTGGCACACCTGGGCCAGCAAAAACGCTCGCACTGCGCCGCCGCCAGACAGGTCGCTGACCAGGAGGGAAAGGGTGAGGGGGGAGGGAGGGGACATGGGGTGGATGGGTGGATGGGTAGTGAGTAGTGAGTAGTGAGTAGTGAGTAGGGTGGGCAGTGCCCACCCAATGCTTCCCGTAATATCAAAATCTATCCACGGGCCTGCCTTTGCGGAGCGGATTGCTGCATGGCTTCGGGCGTTGGCTTACCCGTTCGGCGGACAGATCGCCTCCACTTCGCCAAAGCAGCAAAAATTCGCTGGGAGCGGGGACCCCGTCGATGGGGGTAGAGCACAAAATCGGGCAACAAACACCTGAGGCGGAACAGAACGACCAGGAGAAAAGATGACTGGACGGTGACGGTACCATTGAACAACCGCAGCGGGAAAGGGGCGATCGCCCCTAGACGAGCAACGCTAGCGGCGTCTTTCTCCTCCATCGCCTTCTCTAATAAATGATGGCTGCTGATCTGGAGCTGGGGCCGGAGCTGGGGATGACGCTCCATCACTCGCGCAAAAAAGCCCAGGTAAGCGTCTCGCATCAGGGGCGTGTTGTCCGTAAGGTTGGCCCGGTGTTTGCGGTAGTAGGCGGCGGTGATGGGAACGTGGCGGAAGGGAATGCCCGCCATGAGTAAATTCAGGACGAACTCCCGGTCTTCGCAGGCTTTGAGCTGGGGATTAAACGGCTGCCGTCGCACCAGGGAAGTGGGCAGCAGCATGGCCTGTTGCAGCAGGGGAAAGGGACTGGTCGCCAGATAGTCGGGACAGATGAGTAGACGCTGGATGAGTTCGTCGGGCGATCGCTCCTGCACCGGACAGGGGTGCGATCGCACCGAATTTCCCTGCTCGTCCACATACACCCGCTCATAGTCGGAATAAAGCACCACTGCGGCTGCGTCGGTAGCGCTGGCTGCTCCCTGGAGAGCCTGGATGGCTCCAAGCTGCTGGCGAATTTTGTCAGGATGCAGCCAGTCGTCGCCGTCCAAAAACTGCATCCAGGTGCCGGTGACCAGGGCTGCCCCTGCATTTCGTGCTGCCGAAACGCCCTGATTCGTCTGGTGAACCACCTGCAGCGACGGGTATTCCTCCACCAGGGCCGCCACCACGGTACGGGTCTGATCCGTCGAGCCATCATCGACCACAATGCACTCGCTGGGGAAAAGGGTCTGGGAGAAGACGCTGCGGACGGCCTGCGCCAGATAGTCGGCCTGGTTGTAGGCCGTAATCACGACCGAAACGGAGGGGGTCATAGTTCACCGCTGCTTTACGGGGCATCACCGTTTTATCATTCCCCTTTGTCTGCCCTTGACAACGGGGGGAGAGATTTTTCTTAGGGATGCCGCTGGCGATCGCGCCGAATCGTGACCACCACTGAACCGCTGAAGTCAGGAATGGGTGGGGATACCTTCGTCAACCGGACTTCCACCCGATCGAGGGTTTGATCCGTTAGCAGGGCATTGGCGATCGCGGTGGCCAGCTTCTCAATCAGCACAAATTTGGCGGTTTTGATCAGAGTTTGGACGGTCTGAATGGCGGTGCGGTAGTCGTAGGTGTCCGTGAGGCGATCGCTCTCTCCGGCCACCCGCAAATCACGCCACAGGGTCAAATCCACCTCAAACCACTGGCCTAAAACGTTTTCTTCGGGCAGTGCGCCGGTATAGCCGTAGGCACGAATGCCGGTAACTTCAATGGTGTCCATGGGAGTATCGGGGGGCGATGGGGCTTGTAGCTAGTGAACCCTTGACTGGACCCGAAACGAAGCGATTGATGCAAAACTTGAGGGAACGCTCTGCAACCACCGCAGCCGCTCGGCAAACTGGCACTAAATTTCTGGCACCCGGTAAATTTGCTTCGCTAGAGTGGGTGGAGCCAATTCTGAAAATGGCCAAGGTACCAGTTCAGTTTGCCGCAGGAGGAACCGTAGCGATGCCCAACTCCAAACGATGGATACGTCTGGCGACGATGGGGGCAATATCTGGGATAGTCGGGGTAGTAGCTGGCTTGGGCAGCGCAGGTGTCGCTCCCTACCTGCTTCCCCTTGCCCAGAACCAGAGCTACTTTGCACAAGCCCAGACCCAAACGATATCTCAGCAAATTCTTGAGGCCCACAACCGCTATCGCCAGGAGGTGGGTGTGCCTCCCCTCTCCTGGTCCGACGAGCTAAGTCAAGATGCTCAGGCATGGGCAGATTATCTAGCTTCCCTGGGAGGGAACACGCTACAGCACGATCGCGATCGCAACGGCCAGGGCGAAAATCTCTGGTTAGGGACGGCGGGCTTCTTTAGCGTCGTGGATGCAGTAGATGCCTGGGGCAGCGAACGGCAGTTTTTCCGCCCAGGAACTTTTCCAGAGGTTAGCACTACGGGAAACTGGGCAGATGTTGGTCACTACACTCAGATAATTTGGCGAGATACCGAGCGGGTTGGCTGTGCTCAGTCAACGGCGGGCGGCAACAATATCTTAGTTTGCCGCTATGGCCCCCCAGGTAACTTCATCGGCCAACCCGTTTACTAAATAGGCGTTCGCTATTTGTCAAACAGGCGTAAATGTTGCAGCCCCCGTGCCGTGCATAGCGATAGTTCTCCTGCTTATCGAATATTGAAGGGTTCGGGAACCGGATAAAACCCCTGGTTTTAGACGTGGGGATACAGATGGTTCCCGCGCTGGGTGAAGTCCAGCAGTCTGCCCAGTGCGGTACAATAGAACTGGTTTGAACCCCCAGGGTGGGTGGAAGCATCCAAGTCAGTCTCCTCGAACCCGAAAGCAGAGTCCAGTCTGCAACCAGAGGCGCGAAAAACCTCTCTAAAAAC
>JBHJGR010000077.1:0-11454 GCA_050331615.1 Elainellaceae cyanobacterium | reverse complement strand
TGTTGGAAGCCGCGCGGCTTCCAACAAAAATCTGATTCCATCAAAGCGCTGTAACTGTGCTTTAGCACTTACAATGCTGAAAGATCTAGATGTCCAGAAAATCTAGATTCCCAGATCTTCACTAGATCTTGAAAGGAAGAAAATTTGCCAGAGAGGTAAGGAATTAAAGCTATGGCTGTCAAAAAGGGCGATATTGTCCGTGCCGTTCGGGAGAAGCTAGAGAACAGCATTGAGGCCAAGGCCAGCGATGAGCTGCTGCCCCCATACATCTTTGAAACCAAGGGCGAAATTGTTGACACCCGGGGCGACTATATGCTGGTCAAATTTGGCCACGTATCTACGCCGAATATCTGGCTACGGGCTGACCAGCTCGAACCGTTTGAATAGCTGTTCGAGGCGTGGCAGTCGCAACTGGGGCGATCGCCAGTATAGCCGCCCCTTCAGTTTTGGGTTCTGAACCTCGTCTAGATTGGGAACGGGAATGTCCCCACGGCGGAAACTCTGCTTCCCAAAATGGTTTTGGTTTGAAAGCATTATGGTCTCTTGTCCTCCCTTTGTTTCTACCTGCAATCCGCCGCGAGTTGCGCTCATCGGTGCGGGAAACGTCGGTAGCGTCCTGGCGCAGCGCATCGCTGAAAGCAACTTGGCAGACGTGGTGCTGCTAGACGTGGTGCCAGGGCGGCCCCAGGGCATTGCCCTAGATCTGACCCAGGCCAGCGGGCTAGAAGGCCACAACCGCCGCATCATTGGCACCAATGACTACCGCGACACAGCCAACTCCAACGTGATTGTGATTACGGCAGGTCTCCCCCGTAAGCCAGGCATGTCCCGTGATGACCTGCTGCGGACTAATTCGCAAATCGTGGCGGAGGCAACTAAAAAGGCGATCGCGTGCTCCCCCGACGCCATTTTGATCATTGTGACCAACCCCCTCGACGTAATGACCTACCTCGCCTGGCGCGCCAGCGGGCTGCCGTGCCACCGCGTCATGGGGATGGCGGGCATTCTCGATTCGGCCCGATTCCAGACCTTCATCGCGATGGAACTGGGGGTCTCGTCCGCCGACGTGCAGGCGATGGTCCTAGGCGGACATGGCGACCTGATGGTGCCGCTACCCCGCTATTCCACCGTCCGCGGCGTCCCCATTACCGAGCTGATGGACCCTGCCACTATCGACCGCCTGGTGGAACGGACTCGCAACGGCGGCGCGGAGGTGGTGAGCCTGCTCAGGACTGGGGGTGCATTTTATGCGCCGGCTTCCTCAATCTGCCTCATGGTGAAGGCAATTCTACGCAATGAGTCGCGCCTGCTGCCCGTCGCTGCCTACCTGCGGGGAGAATATGGGCTGAACGACCTATTCGTTGGAGTTCCAGCCCGCCTCACCTGCATCGGGGTGGAAAGTGTGCTAGAGCTCCATCTGACCGACGCCGAGTGGGCAGCCCTGCACCAGTCGGCTGCTGCCGTCCGGCGAAAAGTAGACCAGGTGCTGGCATCGCTTTAGGCAATCAACCGTCGTCGATCAGCTTTTGAAAACGTGAATCGTGGCGAATGGGGTCGAAGTCAGCATCGGTCTGGGCAATCAGTCGATAAAGGTAAGGGCTGATGACAAAGGTCCGGTAGAGGCACTTAATCGCTAACTCTACCTGCTGCTGCCGGGCATAGACCCGTGCTTTGCCGTACCAGGCGCTGGCGTTCTGAGATTCCAGCTCGATGGACTGGTCAAAGCTGGCGATCGCCTCATCATATCGATTTTGCTTCACCAGAATAAAGCCGCGATAGCTCCAGGCATAGTGACAGTCGGGCTTGATGGCGACTGCTTTGTTTAAATTTTCGATAGCGGCTCGACACCGGCCCAGGGCAGCCAGGGCGATCGCCTGATTGAACCAGGCCCGGTGGTTTTGGGGCCTGATGGAGATGGCTCGGTCAAAACTGGCAATCGCTTCTCGGTAGCGGTGCAGCCGGTTCAGGGCCGTTCCCTGGTTATACCAGAGCTGGGCATCGGCAGGGTCTAGCCGCAGCGCTGCTTCAAAGCTGGCGATCGCCTCCGAGTAGCGGCTGAGCTGAGCCAGGGCCAATCCCTTGCCGTGCCAGGCCAGCGACAGGGTGGGCTGATGCTGTAGGGCTGCTTCAAAGCTGGCGATCGCCTCGTCGCACTGGTTCAAGCCATAGAGGGCAAATCCCCGGTTGGTCCAAATTTCAGCGCTGTGGGGATGTTGCGCTAGCGCCTGGTCGAAGCGGGCGATCGCGTCTTGATACTGCTCGGTTTGGTAAAACCGACGACGCTGACGCGGCAGAGCTGGGGGGGGCAGATGCTGAGACATGAAAAGAAGCCTGGACGAGGTCCAGGGTCGTGAGGAGAGCACCAGGTTAGGTCTAGTGTGCCCAAACTAACTGGGGGGTGTGACCCAGCGGTATAGTTTCTTAATGCTGAAATCCCTCCTAGGGAGGTTCGGTTCCACCTACCGACGCCTCAAAAGCCACTCGGTATCCTGAATATATTGATAGAAATTCACAATCTCTACTGTGTAGCGCTGGCCTAGGGCGATCGCCGCCACGACGTTATTCATGTATCAAGCGCTACTATCGATAGCCGTTAACCGACTTAGAGCAATGGACAATTCTAAGAACACCGTTCAAAGCTTCTTTGGTGCTGCACCTTTCGAGGGCAGCAACTCGCTCATGCAGTACATTCAGTCCCTCGATTCTGATACGATCGCTCAACTTTCCACGCCCAACTCCGAAGTTCAGCAGGTGATGGAGCACAATCTGGGTAGCCTGCTAGGGGGGCTGCCGCCACAGCAGTTTGGCGTTACCATCACCACCAGCCGCGAGGCCCTGGGGCGACTTCTGGCCCACGCCATGATGAATGGCTACTTTCTGCACCGGGCGCAGCAGCGCATGGGTTTGGAGCGATCGCTGCCTGCAATGGCCGACAACGATAGCACCGCGGCTTAGCGCTACCGCTGCCAGTGGCAGCACCCAACCGGCGACTCAAGCCGATGGCTCAAATTTGAAAATGCTCCGGGGGATGTAGACGGTCTTTCAACCAATAGGCCATCACGTCCCCTTTTCCCTTAATGTGAATGGTGCCTCGCTTCTGCAGCAGATAGCGGTCCTTCAGCGCTTCATAAACCGGTTCAGTGACCTGAATATTTCCCGCGACGCCCTGCGATTCCATGCGGCTGGCCACGTTTACCGTATCGCCCCACAGGTCGTAGATGAACTTGCGGATGCCAATGACGCCCGCCACCACCGGCCCAGTGTTGATACCAATGCGAAGCTGGAAGGGCTCTCCCGTGTCTCGCTTGAACTTGGCGATCTGCTCCTGCATGTCTAGCGCCAGTTCGGCGATCGCCTGGATGTGGTCAGGCCGGGGCGTGGGCAGGCCGCCCACCACCATGTAGGCATCCCCAATGGTTTTAATCTTCTCCAGCCCGTGGCGATCGGCCAACTGGTCAAAGCTGCTGAAAATCAGGTTGAGCATGTCTACCAGGTCCGTCGGCGAGACGCGGGCAGACAGGCTGGTGAAGTCCACGATATCGGCAAAGAGAATGGTGGCTTCTTCGAATCGGTTGGCGATCGCCTGGGAATTTTGCTTGAGCTGATGGGCGATCGCCTTGGGCAGAATGTTGAGCAGCAGCCGTTCGGACTTATCCTGCTCAGCTTTAAGAGCCATCTCCGCTAGCTTGCGGGTGGTGATGTCCTGGACCGTCCCTTCGTAGTAGCATACCGCTCCGGTCCCATCACGCACCGCCCGCGCATTTTCAGAAGTCCAGATAATCTTGCCGTCTTTTCGCCGGATTTGCGACTCAAAGTTCGTAACTACTCCGTATTTCTCAATTAGGTTGACGAAGTCCTGACGGCGGGAAGCAGAAACATGGAGCTGCACCACATCCTGCAAATCCTCTAGCAGGCTAGCGGGCGAATCATAGCCATACATCTGAGACAGGGCCGGATTGACGCTAATGCAGCGTCCGTCGGGAGTGGTTTGGAAAATACCCTCTGCCGCGTTTTCAAAAATGCTGCGGTACTTCTCCTCTGCCTGCCGCAGGGCCGACTCTGCTCGCTTACGCTGGGTGATGTCGCGAGCCACCCAGATCACCCGATTGTCCGGCATGGGGGAGACACTGGCCGTAAACCAGGCTTCGCGATCGCCCGTCGTCTCGCCCGTCTCGCCGTCACAAACGGGCATGGAATACTCCAGGTTAATGGTTTGCCCCGCATTGAGCGCCCGCTGGATATGGATGATGAACAGGGCCGCATGCTCGGGGGGCAGGATATCGTAAACGGTTTTACCAACCCGCTCCCGGTCTGGATCGTATAGCAGCTCTGAATTAGTGGATACAATCTTGCAGTAGCACCCCTGGGCATCAAACACTGCAATGTAATCGGTCATCGCCGCAAAGAGCGCCCGCAGCTCTGCCTCAGAGTGGCGCAGAGCCTCCTCAACCCGTCGCCGCTCGGCGATTTCTGACAGTAGGCGGTGATTGATATCTTGAAGCGATTGGGTGCGCTCCTCTACCTTTGTCTCCAGCTCCTGCTTCACCCGCTTGAGGGCCTCCACCGCTTGCTTGCGTTCGGTGATGTCTTCCACCGTGCCCTCAAAACACAGCAGGTTGCCCTGCGCGTCTCGCACTGCCCGCGCGTTTTCTGAAATCCAGATGGGACGGCCATCTTTTCGATAGACCTCCGATTCAAAGCCAAATACTTCATCCTTTTCTTTGATGGCCTGAATAAATTCGTCCCGCCGCTGGGGATGGACATAAAGCTGCTTCTGAATGCTGGTCAGGCCCGTCTTCAGCTCTTCGGGCGACTCATAGCCGTAAATTCGCGCTAGGGCGGGGTTGGCACTGAGATACTGCCCATCCACCGTGGACTGAAAAATGCCCTCAACCACCCGTTCAAAAATGCTGCGGTACTTACTTTCGGCTTGCTCAAGGGCGCGACGAGCCTGCTTCTGCTCTGTGATGTCGATGCCAACCGTAAAGACGGCCTGATCGTGGTTGTATTTTTGCGCCATGATCAGGAACTCCCGCTGAGTGCCGTTGATGTTTGCGGTAATTTCCTGACGGGCATCGGCCTGCGGATTGGCAAACACGCTCTTGAGAAATTTGCTAAAGCTATTTCCCGTGTGCAGAAAGCCGATGTCTCTGCCCACAAAGGCTTCTGGGGGCAGGTTAAACAATCGCGCCAGGTGGCGGTTGACCCCCAAATAGCGCAGATCTGAGCTAATCCAGGAAACAATGCCAGGAACTGCGTCTAGGGCTGCCTGGAGCTGGTCCTTTGTTGTTCGCAGTTCCGACTCGGCCTGACGGCGTTCGGTAACGTCAATGCCAACTGCAAAAGCTGCCTGTCCCCCTTCGTATTTCTGAACCATGATCAGAAAGGTACGGGCCTTACCGCTGACGTTGGCGTTGAACTCACGAAACGACTCTTGATCGGGGCTCTGGAAAAATTGCCGAATAAAGTCTTCAAACTCAGAGCTGGCATTGAGAAAGCCGATATCCTGGCCAACGAAGTCCGCTGGCTCCAGGTCATACATGCTGGCTAACTGGCGGTTGACGCCCCGATATTTGAGGTCGGCACTAATCCACGAGACAATGCCAGGGACGGTTTCTAGAATCGTTTGAAACTGGTTTTGGGTAATCGACAGAGCGGCTTCGGCCTGCTTGCGATCGCTCACATCCAGCGAAATCGTCGCCACCCCGTAGCATTCGCCATTCAGGTCATTCTGGAGAGGAACCTTGGTCGTCAGCCAGGTATGGACCAAGCCTTCATGGTCGGCAAACTCTTCTTCGTACAGCGGAATCGCCTGACCGCTGCTGAGCACCTGTTCATCCAGGCTCTTGACATAGTTAGCCTGCTCCTCACTGCCCAGCAGCTCGGCGATTGTTTTCTGCACCACTTCCCGAGGATGCAGGCCGTAGATTTTGGCTTTGTAGCTATTGACAAATAAGTAGCGGGAGCTGCGGTCCTTGGCGCTGATCATCGCTGGGATGGCGTCGAATACGGCTCGCATGAGCTGACGGCTTTCCCGCAGGGCAATCTCAATGCGCTTCCGCTCGGCAATTTCGGCAATGAGATAGTCGTTGGACTCCCGCAGGGCCGCCGTGCGCTCTTCCACCTCCTGTTCCAGCTTGGCTTTAGCGTATTGCAGCGTTTCTCCCGCTAGCTTGTGGGGCGTGATGTCGAGGCTGCTGCCCGCATAGTAGAGAGGTTCCCCGCCCTCATCGCGCACAACCCAAACCGTTTCCAGCAACCACCGGGTACCGCCGTTCCGATGACGGACTTCGCTTTCAACGCTGGTAACGGTATCTGATTGGTTGAGCTGCCGACAGAGGTCTTGCCAGCGATCGCCATGAACATACAGCTTAGCAATGCTAGGGACAGCCGCGGCTAGTTCTGCCTCAGTTTCAAAGCCCAGAATTTGCCGGTAGCCTTGATTGGCTAGCCTGAAGTGCCCGTCGGGGTCGCACTGAAAGAATCCTGAAATAGAGCGATCGATACAGTCCTGATAGAACCGGACCGTTTCCTCCAGGGCCGCTTGAGCATGGCGACAGGCAGAGTTTTCAGCTTCAAGCGATGCGATCCGCTGGCGCAACTGCTGCAGCTCACGCTGGTCACTTTGCGGCGAATCTTCTATGGCGAGCTGGTCAGCAGACCGGTACCCGTTGAGAGAGGTTTGCGGACCAGAACAGTTGCCAGCCAGGGCGGGCCGATCGGGAGGAGGAACAGCAGTCATTTTTCGAGCGTCTTCTCAGGTGGGTAAACTTATTTTCATCGAGATCTATCTGAAAATGAGCCTATTGTAGATACCCCTGAGTTGACTTGGTAGAACACTCTTCGCGGAAAACTGGCGAAGCAGCTTATGTGAGATTATAAGCGCTGTGAATCGATGGAGCGGTATCGACAGCGGCGAAATTCTCTCCGACTGCATGGCACACCGAGTTTGATTAGTGGCACGGCCCCTTGGTAGTTTCACCCAGCCGATTTATCACACCCTTGAGATATCGGCTGTTGACATCTTCCCTAGGGTAAGTCTTTGGGAAAATCGTGGCATCAAAACTGCTCTACCATCAGCCTCACTACTTTTTTATTTTCTCACAAGTTCTCCCGTTCGCTGCAACATCTCGCAACATTTGGTGGCGTCAACAGGGTCACCCACTACGGTAAGCTGGCAAAAGTGGTTGAAATTCCTTTCTGCCCTGTGAACTTATCCTGAGCTAAAGCCTTTAGCTGCTGTCGTCGTCTATGGTTGCAAGTCCTCCCCGTCCCATCCGCATCGGTTCGCGCAAAAGCCAGCTTGCCCTGATCCAAACCCACTGGGTCCAGGGCGAGCTGAAGCGGGCCTTCCCCGATCGCTCCTTCGAAGTCCAGACCATGCACACCCAGGGCGACAAAATCCTGGACGTGGCCCTCGCCAAGATCGGGGACAAGGGTCTCTTTACCAAAGAACTGGAGCTGGGGATGCTGCAGGGCGATATTGACTTTGCGGTGCACTCCCTCAAAGATCTGCCCACCCGCCTACCCGAGGGCCTGATGCTGGGCTGCGTCACCGAGCGGGAAGACCCGGCTGATGCCCTGGTGGTTCACGCCCAGCATCGCGATCAGCAAATCCATACCCTGCCAGATGGGGCCGTAGTTGGCACCTCATCCCTGCGCCGCCTGGCCCAGCTCCGTCACCACTATCCCCACCTGACGTTTAAGGATGTGCGGGGCAACCTGAACACGCGGCTGAAAAAGCTGGACGACGGCGAGTATGATGCCATTATTCTGGCGGTGGCTGGACTGAAGCGGATGGACATGGGCGATCGCATCCACCAAATTCTGCCCCCCGACGTTTCCCTCCACGCCGTTGGCCAGGGTGCCCTGGGCATTGAGTGCCGCACCGATGATCCAGAAGTGCTTTCCCTGCTCAAGGCTCTAGAGCACCGCCCCACCGCCCTGCGCTGCTATGCCGAGCGGGCCTTCCTGCGGGAGCTGGAGGGGGGCTGCCAGGTGCCCATTGGCGTTAACACCGAGCTGGCAGGAGACACCCTGACGTTAACGGGGCTGGTGGCCAGCCTAGACGGTCAGCGAGTCATCAAAGACACCCTCACCGCCGCTGCCACTGACGCCGAGCAACTGGGTACCAACCTGGCCCACCGCCTCCGCGCCCAGGGTGCCCAGGAGATTCTGGACGAAATCTTCGCCCAGATCCAGCGCAGCGGCACCGTTTAGAATTCACAAGTAGGGTGGGCACTACCCACCTCACAACAAGTTTCCAGCTTGACACCAAAGGGGGAGCAGTGAAAGCGGTCATCATCAATCGCTACGGCTCAGCAGACGTGATGCAGTACCGGGAAGACGCCCCCGTGCCTGCCATCGAGTCGGATCAGCTACTGGTGCGGGTGCGGGCCGTGAGCGTCAACCCGGTGGACTGGAAGGTGCGCCAGGGGGCGTTTCAATGGCTGCCCCTAGCGGGCCTGCCCCGCATCATCGGCGCGGACTTTGCCGGGGACGTGGTGGCGGCAGGGGCGCAGGTGCGGGCCTACCAGTCGGGCGATGCGGTGTACGGCTCCCTCAATCCCATCACCGGGGGTGCCTATGCGGAATTTGTGGCGGCTCCTGAAGGGGCGATCGCCCGTAAACCAGCCGTTGCCAGCTACGAGGAGGCTGCCGCCATTCCCATCGCCGGGGTCACCGCCCTCCAGGCCCTAAAAGACTACGGCGATCTAAAGAGCGGTCAGCGGGTGCTCATCAACGGCGCATCGGGAGGCGTGGGCACCTTTGCGGTGCAGATTGCCAAGGCGATGGGAGCCACAGTCACGGCGGTATGCAGCGCTCGCAACTTCGACCTAGTACAGGATTTGGGAGCCGATCGCACCCTCGATTACTCGCTGCGAGACTTTACCAAGGAGAGCACCCGCTACGACCTCATCCTCGATGCCGCAGGCAAACGTAATTTCTCCGACTGCCGCAGCTCCCTCACGGATGAGGGAATTTATATTTCAACCCTGCCCAACCCCGACATCATTTTCTGGAGCGGCGTCACCGCCCTGCTGCCGGGACAGAAGGCCAAGATTATTCTGGGGCAGGTAAAAACTGGCGACCTGGTGGCTCTCAACAATCTCATTGATGAAGGCAAAGTGCGGATTATGATCGATCGCACCTATCCGCTCTCGGCCATCCGCGAGGCCCACACCGATAGCGAGACGGAGCATACGGCGGGCAAGCGGGTGCTCACGGTCTAGCCGCCGCTCACGGGGGGAATCAGCACCACCTCGTCGCCGTTCTGTAGCGGAGTCTCTGGATCAACAAACTGGAGGTTAACGCCAAAGCGGGTCACATCGCGCCACTGTTCTAGCTGGGGCTGGTCCTTCAGGAGGCGATCGCGCACCTCTTTCACAAGCGTCCCCGGCGGCAGCTCCAGCACCAGCTCCGGCATGCCATAGGCTTCCTGGTAAGCGGCGAATAGCTTGACGGTGACTTGAATGTGCTCCACGGTCACTCCTCCTTACATGCGCTCCAGCACAGGAATGCCCAGCAGGGACAGCCCCAGTCGGATAGTGCGAGCCGTCAGGTCGGCCAGGATCAGGCGGGACGTGCGCACGGGTTCCTCAGCCTGGAGAATGGGGCAGCGATCGTAGAACTGGTTGAACTTCTGGCTGAGTTCAAACAGGTACTGGCAGAGGCGATTGGGCAGCAGATCCTGGTCGATGGCGTAGAGCACTTCGTCGAGCTGGAGGATATGCCTGGCCAGGGCCAATTCCTCCTCGACATCCAGAACAATGGGAGCATCCACGCCGAGCTGCTCAAAGTCAATGCCGCCTTTGCGGCTGATGCCCTGCACCCGCACATAGGCATAGAGCATGTAGGGCGCGGTATTGCCCTGGAGCGCCAGCATGCGGTCGAGGCTGAAGATGTAGTTGCTGGTGCGGTTCTGGCTGAGGTCGGCGTACTTAATGGCGCTGATGCCGATGACCTTGGCGGCATGGTCAACGAAGTCCTCCGACTCCTGCCGTCCCTCTTCCTGGAGACGGGCTTCCAGGTCGGCACGGGCACGGGCGATCGCCTCATCCAGTAAATCCTGGAGCCGCACCGCGTCCCCCGAACGACTTTTGAGCTTTTTGCTGTCCTCCCCCAGCACGTTACCAAAGGGGGCATGGACAAACTCCACGTCGTCAGTAATCCAGCCGGCCCGCTTACCGATCTGGAAAATCTGGGCGAAATGGTTGGTCTGCTCGGCCCCCACGGGATAAACCACCCGCTGCACCTGATCCTCGTTCACCCGGTAGCGAATGGCGGCCAAATCCGTAGTGGCGTAGTTGTAGCCTCCGTCGGACTTGCGGATGATCATCGGCAGGGGGTTCCCCTCCTTGTTGGTGAAGCCCTCCAGGAAGACGCACATGGCTCCCTGGTCTTCCACCGCCAGCCCCTTCGCCTCCAGCTCCTGCACCACGCTGGGGAGAAACGGGTTGTAGAAAGATTCGCCGCGAATCACCAGGGGCGACAGCCCCATCAGGTCAAAGATCTTCTGATTCGTGTGGTTAGAAAGGTCACAGACGATGCGCCAGGCTTTCAGCGTCTCTTCATCCCCCGCCTGCAGCTCCACCACAGACTGCCGCGCCCTGGCCTGGAAGTCGGCATCCTCATCAAAGCGCCGCTTGGCCTGCCGATAAAACGTTGCCAGGTCGCCCAGATCCAGGTTTTCCTCACCTTTGAGGGCTTCGGGGTAGGCTTCCCGCAGGTAGGCGATCAGCATGCCAAAGGGCGTCCCCCAGTCTCCCACGTGGCTGAGGCGCAGGACTTCGTAGCCCAGAAATTCCAGAATTCGCGCCAGACAGTCCCCCACCACCGACGGGCGCAGGTGGCCGACGTGCATCTCCTTGGCGATGTTGGGGCTGGGGTAGTCAACGATCGCCCGCTTGGGCGGCTCAATGGGCGGCACCCCCAGGCGATCGTCTGGCTGGATTTGCTTCAGCAGCGAGGCCAGATAGTCCACCCGCAGCCGCAGGTTGATAAAGCCGGGACCCGCCACCTCTGGCGTTTCGCACAGATCGGCCACGTCTAAATGAGCCACAATCTGCTCGGCGATCGCCCGTGGTTTCTGCTTCAGCGGCTTGGCTAGGGACATGGCCGCGTTAGCCTGAAAGTCACCAAACTTGGGATTGCTGGCGGGCACCAGAATGGGGTCAGTACCGACCATCTCATCTCCAAAGGCAGCAACTAGCGCTTTTTCGAGGCGTTCGGTCAGGAGGGCGATCGTTGAATTCATAACACCGGGGGCCGTTAGCGGACTAAGGAAAGCAGGGCGCAACAAACACTTTGCGATTTTGACACTCCCCATAGCTAAAAGCTAGGGGATTCTTGGTTCATCCACCATCCTTAAAACTGATCTGAGAGTTTTATCTCAAACTCCGCAACCCCTCACCAAACAGCCGCACCAAAATGGTCAAACTATCTAGATATTGG
>JBHJGR010000076.1:0-41210 GCA_050331615.1 Elainellaceae cyanobacterium | reverse complement strand
GCTGCACTGGCTGGTGAACCAGGATAACCTGAATCTCCACTGGCAGGTGGTCGAGGACTTTCGACGGCAGTTCTCCAGGGAAAACTTCAAGCGCTCCTTCCTCAAGTCTCGCAAGTGACGCAGTCGTTCCTGGCTGCTAGTGGTCTGTCAAGACTAATTTTTAGGGTAAATCCCAGGGGATTTACCCTAATTTTTAACCGTGACGTTGCACTAGTCTTCGAACAGGTCGGGAATTTCAGGGCTGGTGCTGATGTCCCCTGCGTAGTGGTCGTAAAGCGTCCTGACGTTGTGTCCGGTAATCTCTGCGACCGTCGTGGGATGCATCACTCGCAGCATATGGCTAGTCCCCGTGTGCCGCGTGGTGTAGGGCTTGCGATAATCGATGCCCTGTTGAGCTAGCACGCTTTTCCAGGCGCGACGGCGGAAGTTACGGTCATTGATATGGCCCCCTTCCTTCGCTGGAAATACGAGTGCCTCAGGGTCGTAGGGAGAGGGCTTGCGGCGCTTAAGCATCTCCTGAATCCGAGGCGGAAACTTCAGGATGCGAGCCTGATTCGTCTTGGTCGGTTTCTGCTCGCCCCGACTCCAAGCTTCGCCAATCCAGGCTTGGGCACAGTCCTCGCTGACGTGCTTCCATTGCAGACCGATCGCTTCCCCCGGTCGGCAGCCGCAGGTGAGTAGAAACTCGACATAGTCTGTGTAGTAGCTGTAGTAGGCATGGGTTCTGAACCCCTGCAGAATTGCCTTGACTTCCGGTGGGCTGAACGGTCGTGCCCGCTGCTTTGGCGGCACCTTGATGCGAAGATCCGCCCAGGGGTTCTCAACCGCGAGCTGCTTGCTGATGCCCCAGTCCCAGCAGCTCTTGAGCATCACCAGGCGTTCGCGCATCGTGATGGGCTGTAATTTCTTCGCCAGCCATTCCACGAAAGCTGCCGCTTTTGCGGTGGTGATGCTGTCCACTAACTGCTGCTTGAAGAAATTTTCCAGATGGTTCAGCAGTCCCTGGTATTTCTCCAGGGAGCGCTTTTCCACCTGCCGCGATTTGTACTCAGTAAACTGCTCGAAGAGCTGGACGACCTGAAGGTGCTGCTTCTGCCGGTCGGGTTCTCCCCATTACTTAACCAGCGTTGGGTCGTAGTTTTGGGTGGCGATGTCTTGCTGAATCTGGAGGGCACGCTGCTGGGCGACCGTCCAGTTTACCGGCGTATCTTCCAGGTTCAGGCTTTTGGAGCGCTGACGTTTCAGGTGGGGGCAGCGCCAGCGGAGGCGCAGCATCCCCTTAACGGACTCGACCCCGACGGTTCCCTTCTTGGAGCGCTGTTTCTCAGAGCGCTGAGATTTTGAGTATTGGCTTGCACAGCCCATGACTGCCTCCTGTTTTTAGTACTCAAACCGTACTCAAGAACGTTTGAAACCCCGTGATTCCATGAGTATAGGTTAAGTATCAGGCAGGCGTTTGGCGTGGGGGTGCGACGAAACCAGAAAGCACAAAACCCGCTCACTGAGCGGGTTTTGCCTGCATCGGAGCGGCGGGATTTGAACCCACGACCCCCACTACCCCAAAGTGGTGCGCTACCAAGCTGCGCTACGCCCCGAAATTCGCTTTCCTAATATAGCACGTAACTCTGTAGAGCTGCATTGAATTGGCTGAAAAATTTTGGAACAGAGCGGACGCAAAAAAGGTTCTCCAGTGAGGACTCACCCACAAACCTAAGCCCGTGGGGCTACGCCATATCATCAATGATCTTGCGGCTTCGCCATAAGCGAAGCCATTTTTTTTGATGAGTCTCGGCTAGCCGCTCACTCCTGGCGATAGGCAAAAACTATGGGCACACCTTCAGATCTTGCCTGCTCTTCAGTGTAGCGAACCCGGTCAATTCTTCGCCCTCGCCCTACCCCGTCAGTCGGCTTCTCGAAAAGCATGATAGTGCCGCCGTTATTTGACAACATGAGCGGCTCGACTGGCTGTACTCGCACTGCCTCCCCTGGGTGGAGGATGCGATTTTCTGGGGCGATCGCTCCACCCAAATCCAGCGGTTCGCGCTTCGAGTCGGATAGAGTCCAGCCGTCTAAATCAATGGTATCTGCAGAGAGATTAATAATTGAAACCCACTCATTCTGGCGCTCATCTCCAGGAGGATTTACCATTGCTGCCGCGATATAGACAGGTACTTCCCGATCAGCCACCAGATCTCGCGGCTCTCCTTTGGCAACCATTTCTTTGGGATCATCAACCGCGATTCGCTCTGGGAAATCCTCAACATTTAGCTTTCGCCGAGCTTCTTCATTTTCGCTAAAGAGCAGCGGATTCTTTTCATAGATTTGGTCATCAAAGTCCAGTCCGGTTAAAGCCTCTATTTCGGAAACCGTAACCTGATACCGTTGGAAATTGAAGAGGCGCTTGCCCTCCTTATCAGCAAGTGCTTCTACGTCTTGGTACATGATGAATGCACGTACGTCTAGTTCCTTGGTTTCCTTGCTGATGAAACAGATTATCTTAAAGAAAGCAGACGGAGTTTCCGCTGGCTCCCGTCCAGAGGGAGAAATCATTCGCCCAAATTCACCATAGATTGGTCCGGTGAATTCGGTAATGCGATCGCTATCGTCTAGCGTCAAATCCTTGACCCAATCTTCGAGGGCCAGCCACTCATCAGAGTTAAAGTTTTGGTGCTGAAGCGTGGCGTTTGGGAAAAAGAAAGTCGCATCGGAAGCCCTTTTCGCCTCACGGGAAGTCTCGCCCCAGGCTGCACTGGCTCGTCGGGCTAGATGGCCCCGATCCCAGGGATTGGCGAAGTAGTAATCATTGTCTAGTTGAAAAGCGATTCCAATCCGGGTGTCAGTCTCCCAACCTCGCTTGCGGGGTACGTTCTTCAGCAATTTCTGGTCGATGTTGAGAGCGGCTAGAATGGGCGATCGCCTCACCCGGTTCATGACAATCGTGAAGTTAACATAGTCTGCATAGATGCCGTCCCTGAGCTCGGACCTGTTGAGCACATTGCCCACCAGTGCGGGCGAGAATTGAGGGAAAGGCAGACGAATACCCGCACCCAGAAAGTCAGGCTCATAACCAACCATAGCAATCGCTCCTAGAGTTTTTGTAAGTAGGTCAGCACAATTAAATTCATGGTAGAACACCGGGGCAGCGCCCCGGTGGGGCGCTCCCCCGGTTTTCTAACCTCGTTTTTCAATGCAGTTCTACTTAGATGCGTAACCGCTGACAGGATTAGTAGGTGCCGGTTACGTGCCAAGGCTAATCAGAACACAAGCAGACACCGAGGGCAAGCCGATGCGGGGTTGAACTACTTAGCCGGGACATGATGAGGTTTAAGAATACAGAATTCAGAATTCAGAATTCAGGAGCCAGCAGCGAGTGCCCATCATGCCTCTGACTCCCGACTCCTGACTCCCGCTCCCCAACTGTCCTATGGCAGGGGCGTGGGATTGACCTGTTTCCATAGACGGGCCAGCGACTGGGCAATCGGGCGGATGACCTGATCGCTATGCCAGTAGGCGTCATGGGCAAAGGTATTCCATCCCGTCAGCAGGTTACCAACGCTGACTTCGGTCTCTGAAACCACTGCCCGATAGTGGGAATTAATGTCCTTCACCGGATAGCCCAGCAGGTCATTCCGGTCATAAAAGTTCAGCCATTCGCCCTGGGCCTCAGGATAGTGAGACCAAAGCTTGGGAGATGGGACCTGAGGCGGTTTGCCAAAGTCGGGAAAGCGCATGGCCCAAAACGGCAGTTGGCTACCAAAGGTATACAGCGATGCCAGGGTTTCCCCTCGCTCCAGCGGGTTGTCGTGGGCGTTCGCTGGAATGCGTCCCTGCTGAGTGTCCCAGATATAGTTGCTGGCGATCGCCGCTCCCATACTATGACCAATCATGCACAGGGGCGCATTCTCTCCAGCTTTATCCGCTAGCTCGTGGATGGCTTTGGCAAACACACGATGAACCTCGCCATAGAGATTGGGGCCATCATCAGGCGGGGTGGGCTGGTAGGCAATGCTGTCGGCCAGAGAGTGAAAAATGAAGTCCCGCAGCCCGAGGAAACGACTGACTCGACTTTCGATATTGAGATGTCCATAGAGTTTATCCTGGCGTGCCTGCATGACCTCGGCCCAGTAGACAGGCACGAACTCCAGCTCTTGCCTGGCACTGCTGATATCCATTTTCAACTCTGCCGCAAACTCCTTCTGGATACGCGGTACGATGCCGCTGAGGAACTTGGGGTGTCCTTGCTCGGCAAATTCCGGATCGGCTTTTCCAATGCCGTGGACGACGGCGATCGCAATTTTTTGAGACATAGCAGGGCAATCCCGACAACGGGGTAACGAAGGATACGCCACTATGCTGGCACTGCTATCCCCTTCGTGGCAGTACCCCCGCGGGTATTCATCTCGTGGGTTTCTGGATCGTCTTGTGGACGTGTATGACCGGCGAGGACTTGGTAGAACGCACTTCCCCCAAGGCATCCAGGCCCGCTGGAGCTTCGTCCAGGCTAAGCAGTCGCCGGGGACGCACCAGAAAAGACTGTAGAAATTAAAGCGACAGTCTGGCTACAAATTACCGTATTGTCTTTTTGTAAGATTCAATTCACAATAGAAGTGTTCCAAGTAACCCACTCTGATTGGCTGAAGGAAACGGCCAGGAGGTATCGAGATGATTACTCTAAGACCTGGGCAAGAGCGAGGTGCAGCCAACTTTGGCTGGCTAGATAGTCGCCACACTTTCTCCTTTGGCAACTACTATGACCCCAACCACATGGGCTTTGCTGACCTGCGCGTGATTAATGAAGACAAGGTGGCTCCCGGCCAAGGCTTTGGCAGGCACGGCCACCGCGACATGGAAATCATTTCCTACGTGTTAGACGGTGCCCTGGAGCACAAGGACAGTATCGGTACTGGCTCAGTGATTCGTCCCGGCGACGTACAGCGGATGTCAGCCGGAACGGGCATTCTGCACAGCGAGTACAACGCCTCCCAAACCGAACCAGTACATTTCCTGCAAATCTGGATTCTGCCGGAGAAGAAGGGCATTGAACCGGGCTACGAGCAGAAGAACTTTGCTGAGGCAGAAAAGCAGGGTACCCTGCGGCTGGTCGGCTCGCGGGATGGCCGCGAGGGTTCCATCACCATTCACCAGGATGTGAACCTTTATGCCACCACCCTGGGCGACAGTGAAACGGTTAATTATGCCCTGGCAAACGGGCGAGTGGCCTGGCTGCAGGTGGCGCGGGGTGCCCTAAGGCTAAACGGCCAACTGCTTTCTGCCGGTGATGGAGCCGCCATTTCCCAGGAAGCTCTGATTTCTCTGCAGGGTACCTCTGATCGGGCAGAAGCGCTACTGTTCGACCTGGTTGCTTGAGGCCACTTGAAGTCCTGACCATCTAGCCGCTAAGGGAGCGGTGCGAGAGCAGTCTATTGCTGAGGCCCAGAGTACTCTGCAGGCGATCGCCTCCCGCTAGCTACGGATATCGCCACGGGATTTTGCGAAACTGTAAAGAATGTTGCCGAGATCGTCCCTGAGATGGTTCATGATTAGCTTATTTTGATTCATCAGCCATCATATCTGACTCCGCAAGGAGATCAGGGACGGTCAAGACGCCATGCTGCGAAAGCTCAAGCTCGGTCAATCGGGAGATGGTGGAATTTTCCGGTGGGAAAATTCCACTTCCCAAACGGCACGACTACCCGAATACTAGCTTGAGGCGATCGCCCTCCTTCTGGTCTGAGTAGATGGTCATGTAGGTGCGGTCTTCCCTATCTTCGGCGTCGTACTTCAGGTTTAACGCTCTTGCCGCCTCCACAAAGTCCAGATAGGTAGCATTGGGGCGGTGCAGCTCATCACTGCCCGATGACAGGTGCTCCTGAATGTACTGCTTGGCAAAGTCACTCATGATTCTCTCCACAAGGTAAGTAGCTAAAGAAGGTGATTTCCTTGGGAGTGTGCGCCCCCGGCGGGGGTGCACACTCCCATAAATGCAATTAGTTCTGAAGTCGATTTGTTCGAGCAGATCCAGCAGCAGCAGTCCTTGGTTGAGGCCCGACACCCTATAGATCCCGTCGATATAGCTGACGGGAGCCTGTCGCGTTTCGTCGTCACCAACGAAGGGAATGGGGTCTCCGTCAGCGGTCAAGTGTTCATCCAAAAAGCTCAAGCCGTTCCGCAGCATTTCCCGCATCGTGGCAGAGCGATAGCTCTCGCTGCGGGCCGTGAGCACCAGTTGGTCCAGTTCAATGCTGTCAACAATGGCCGCAGCATCTAATCACTTCATATGGCGTTACGCTTTCGCGTTAGGACATTCGAGAGGTGTGGAACCCGCGCGTCGCGGAGTTCCACACTCAAACCTTAGCCCGTAGGGCTATATGAATCAATTGACGAGCTTGCCCCTGACTGTCTCAGATCGCGATCATGACAGACGAATTAGCTATCAGCCAATCTACTAATTGCCCATGCCTTCGAAAAATTCATCAAAAATTCCTCCGAGATACCCCCACCTCGCGCAGCAGGTGGGGGAGGGATAGGAGCGGTGGTTGAGCGGGGTTCGATGCCCCCGAAACCACCAGATTCGTACTGCGCGAAATCAAAGAAACCTTGGAGGCGGTAAATTGCCCTAACCGCCTCCAGTTAGAATCACTGACAGAAACTTGTTTTTGGGTGTCACCACTCACCCAACCGACGCAAATCCGACCCGCCATTTCAGCACGAACAAAATCACCTTTTCTGACTCCATGCCGTGTTGTGGTTCCGCCATACTTGCGGCGCATTCCACCTTTCGCTGGAACCATCAAGTGAAGTTGTCTGCGGGAAACTGGAGGTCTGCGAATAACCCTGAAAACAGATGGTGTTAGCTCAACTGAACCCGTCCAGGTATGACCGCGAGTGTTGGCAGTATGGAACGATTCGTATTTGACGAACTCAGAGCAGGCAAGAGCCAATCCGTCAACGGCATGACTCTCAGGGGTTTGAGCCGGTTTATCTTTTGACTTAACCAGTCCTAACTGGGTTCTGAGATTAGCGGTTTCGTAGCCGAATTGAGTCTCAACAGGGGCGAGCTTTGACAACCACCCCAGCATCAATTTTTGCCCGACCATCACTGGAGAGAAAGACTTTGACCCTCTGGCCTCTACATACTCGTAGACGATCTTGCTAACAGGGAACAGTCGGCACAGTTCAGTTACGACCCGTAATTCAAGCTGTCGATTCGCTCGAATGCTGGGAGGTAGCTTGTTTTGCCTGCGGTTGCTGAATCGCTTCTGTCTGTGGGCGCGTTTGGAGTAAGCAACCTTGCGGTCAATCCGTCTACCGCGCCGTCCACGTCGCATCATGCGACGTTGCTCCATCCGGTCTTTGACTGTTTGGAATGGCAGAATCAGGTGAGCTAAAAACAGGGTAGCTTTTGGTGATTGCACCCCAATACCGGAATACAGTTTCCCAGGGTCAATCCCAACCGCGATGGGTTGAGTTTCTTCCCCAGACGGTTGCTGTGTTAGTTGGACGTAAAACACGCCCAAATCTGACCATTTACCCACTGCCAACCCATCTCGAATCCAGCGTCTTGCTCGACTCGGCTTGGTTGGCATTAACGGTTTTCCGTTAGGTGATAGAACTGGAACTTTGATCATTGAGATAATCCTCTTTCGAGTTTGAGTCTCTTCGCCCACCGAATCAAACATGGCTTGGCTTTCCCAACGCCTCTAACCAGGAGGCTTGCAGATAATCCGGTCTAGAGAAGCAACCGGAAGTGCGTGGCATGATTCGGCTCAATGGGCTATTCAAGGTTTCAGCGGGACTGGTTCCCCACTCTCCCACCTCGCGTTAGCAGGTGGGAGTTCTTGAACGGAGGGTCGGCCAGTAACGGCATTGTCACCCAAGTCTTCCTCTAGAAAGTCTTCCCTGGTGCGATCGCTAATGCCTTTGTTGCCCAAGCCTTCAAAGAACTCGTCCCGCGTCCGCCCCGTCAAACCCTTCTCCTGCTCCTCGCTCTTGGCGGTCTCAGCGAGCATGACCGGGAGTTGAGCAGAGGTTAACGCTGCTGGCAGGAAGGCGAGGGGATTTGCATCCACCCCGGCCTCGACCACTTGGGATGCTGCTGATACTGGGATACTGGTGAACACGAGAGTGGCTGCTGCGATCGCCAGCGCACAAAATGCTAAACTCAAGAACTTGATAGTTGAGCTGATCAGGTATTTCATAGTCCACCTGGAGGTTGGTGTAGTTGAACTTGCGAGTCAATCTTAGCCTTTAGTTTTTGAATCTTCAAAGAGCAGTTCTGATTTAATTTTCTTATTTTTTTACCTGTTCATAATCTACGGCTAAGTACATGGCCACAAATAAAAGCCAGTGGGGTGCGCCCCCCGGCAGGAGGCACATCCCACCATAGCTACGTTTAATGATGATCACCTACTCATACCGTTTTTCTGTGAGGCTGCGCACAACAAGGGGCTTAACCCCCTTGTCTGTCTGGACTTTTCCTATGCGTCTTTATGCAAAATTGGTATTAGGCAAAGTAGAAGGAAGCCTATTTATGACTCATCTCCAAAAATTGGGCGGTATCGCAGCATTTATCAATGTCATCGTGGCATTGGCGACATTGGCGACAGTATTTTTTTTGATTGGGCTTTCAGCGATCGCTGATCCGAATCAATTAATAGACTTAGCCATCCACAACCCCGCACCACTGCTAATCCAGGATGGATTAAAACTGGTCTCGGCGGTAATTTCTATTGTGCTGATTTTGGCGATAGCAAACTACTTACAGCGTGGCGCTTCAGCCGTGTTTTCCGTTGCAACTGGGTTTGGCCTTCTTTCCGTTTTGTGTTTGGTGGGTAATTCTACTCTCAGCTTGTACGCGATTTCCCAGACTTCCACACATGGCCAAGCAGCACTATCTGGTAATCATCTCAACACCGTGATTGGTATCCTAGCAGTAGCGGCAATCGGCCTAGATGGTTTGTGGTTTTTATTATTAAGTTGGACAGCACTCAAGCGCCAGCAGCTACCTACCCGCTTGTGCTATCTGGGCTTTGGCATCGGAGTTCTTAGCCTGATACCCCCTCTGGGAATTGTTGTGCTGTTGTTGAGTATTTTGTGGTCAGCGTGGATGGGTCAAGTGTTATTGACAGAAAAACCAGTGCGATCGCCGCATAACAACGCCCCCTAGTTGATGGGGTGGATGCTTTTGGAGATAGGGGCGATCGCTTCTTTGCCTATCTGCCAGAGCGATAACTTATTGAGGGCTAGCGATCGCCTCAAGCTATAAGAGGTTATGCGTATTCTGGGAAATCTGCTCAGATGAGCCATCAGCAGATTTGGCTGCTGTGGCCGAAAGCCAGCGTCAGCTTAATGATTTACTCAAGCCACTTCAGCGCGGGCGCACGAACAGCATGGGCGACTCGCTCATCGAACAATTCGCCCATGCCGTGGTGCTGCAAAATTGGGTAAGTAGCTAAACAAAACTACTTCCTTGGAAATGCGCCCCCAAGAAAATGTAATTAAAACTGCTCAAGCACTTAGCTCAAACAGACGCTAAACACGTACGTGCGCGTGCAGTACCTCAGCGTCACAAAGATAGGTGATGCCCGAATAATCGTCGAAAAACTCCGCTGCAATCCTATCCGAAATCTTCAGGGCGATATCCCGATTGGCGGTGAGCACCTCGATCTTTACATTCGAGTAGATGTCGCCAACGGTGGGTTGTCCCGACGTGCGCACGTCGCGACTGCCTTTACCGCCAGCGGCCACCACTGTGTAACCGGTAGCCCCGGCTTCATCGATGATCTTGGCGACTTGTTTCAGCAGCAACTTTTCCGTGACGATGACGAGCTTACTGGCTTTCTGGATCATGCAGGTTACCTCTTAACGCGTTCTGTTGCGACAATTCAAGAAATTAAAGATAAGGCTCTATGGTTCTGCTTGGAACCATATCTTTAAGTTTATGCCAAAGAGCGACAAATCCATGATCCTCTGTCGAGAAAGATCAACTCAGATTAGCGAAAGCATTTCATAAAAAACACTTATCCTTTTGGCGCTATGACTATGGCCCTACGGGCTGAGTTTGAGTGTGGAACCCTAGCAACGCGGGGTTTGCCAACCTCGTGAGTGTCCTAAGTAAAACGATGATGCAGGGATGCCCCGAAGTGAGCAGCGTAGTGTCGGACAAGAGTACATCAATATGATGGGGTGAAGTACGCAGCGGATAGCCGGGGCTTCAGTAAATTACCGCCAAGGCTAGCAGACTAATGACTTTAAAAACAGCAATCAACATAAATGTTTTCTATGCGAATGTTCAGCTAATCTATGTCGATCTTTTTCAAATTGAGTGGTTGACCGGGAGGTGCTTAGCATAAACTTAAGGATATGGTTCCAAGCAGAAGCATAGATTTTTGCTTGGGCTGTCGTGAATGACTTGCAGGCAGCGACTAGCTCTGCTAAGCAGGTAGCCACAAGTAAATGACGCCGTAGCGAGGTGCGCCCCGCTGGCTTTATTTATGGTCATGTACTTATTGACTCTCCTCAATCACAGACAGGTGATTCTTTCACACCAGTGTTTCCGCGAGGGGCAGTCATTGCCCTGCTACCAGCGAATAAACTGACAGGCATGGAGCTGAAACCATGAACAAGTTTGAATCGAAAAAATCTCAGCCCAAATTCGACGCCAATGAAGGCTGGCTGGTACAGGTCTATAGCAGCGATCGCCGCTTGCTCTGTGTCTTAGAACCGTCTCACGGCTGGATTTTTCTCATGGGTTGCTGCGTTGGTCTGCTGGTTGCGGTGATCTGGATTAACGTTGCCCGCTATAGCCCCTCGCCGGAACCAGTGCCTCCTTTAGAAACGCCCAAGCTGCAGTTGGATTAGGTGTCGCAAAAAAGCGTGCTCCGTGGAGTCAAGTCAGTTTCAACAAGCGGGTAAGGGCGATCGCTCCTTCGATATATTCAACATATATAGGTATAGGGTGAATCCTTGCGGGGTTCACCCTAATTTTTTTAACCGTGACGCTGCACCGGGATCGCTAAACAAAAGAAAAACTTATGATTTGAATTTGACATTGCGTTTCAAATCCATATTGAGGGGTGCAGAAATCTGAGTATTTCAGGATAGACTTAAGTACATAGAGATTCAGGTCTTGATAGATGAGGATCTATGAAGGGTGGTGCGGGACAGCTATCGATTTCCAGCCCAGTTCGGAGAGCGGCCGTCTCTGAATACCCTGCTAACAGGTTCTCGCATAACGCCTGTGCTGTAGGGGTGAAGCGTTTCACCCTTGCTCTTTAAAGTTCACCTATCACAATGATCGCTCCTCGTTGGAGGAGGAGGAAGGAGGTATTTGTGGATTTCTTGTTCGATTTCTTGACGCGCTTCGTGGATAAGCTGCAGTCCCCGACGCTCGGCTTTCTAATCGGCGGTATGGTCATTGCTGCCTTCAATAGCCGACTGCAGATTCCAGATGCGATCTATAAGTTTATCGTTTTCATGCTGCTCATTAAAGTCGGTCTGAGCGGCGGCATTGCCATCCGTAATGCCAATCTAGCAGAGATGCTGCTGCCTGCAGTGTTCGCTGCAGTAACCGGAATCCTTATCGTGTTCATCGCGCGCAATACGTTAGCTAGGCTGCCGGGCGTCAGAGCCGTTGATGCTATTGCCACCGGGGGCTTGTTTGGTGCCGTGAGCGGCTCTACCCTCGCCGCTGGTATCACGCTGCTGGAATCAGAAGGCATCGAATACGAGGCATGGGCTGGCGCACTCTATCCCTTCATGGACATCCCAGCGCTGGTAACTGCAATTGTCTTGGCCAGTATTTATGTCGGCAAGCACAAGCGCGACAAGAGTCTTGGCGATGAGGGGTATGTCAGCAAGCAGGAGTATCTTGGCAAGCAGGCCGTTCCTGCAGGCGGATATCCCAGCGAACAGGGTGGTTCTGCAGGCGGGTATCCCGGCGAGCCAGGCGGTTCTGCAGGTGGGTATCCCAGCGAGCCAGAGTATCCCACCACCCGGCAGGAGTATCTCAGCCAGCAGCGTGGTGCTGCAAACAAGCGGGTCGAGATATGGCCCATTGTGAAAGATAGTCTTCAGGGCTTCGCTCTGTCGGCACTGCTGGTCGGCCTCGCTCTAGGTCTGTTTACCCAGCCTGAAAGCGTCTATGAAAGCTTCTACAACCCCCTCTTCCGCGGTCTGCTTTCGATCCTGATGCTGATTCTAGGTATGGAAGCCTGGGCAAGGATTGGTGAGCTGCGTAAGGTGGCCCAGTGGTATGCCGTCTATGCCGCAGTAGCGCCATTGCTGCATGGGTTTATTGGCTTCGGTTTCGGCTACATTGCCCACATCACCACAGGCTTCAGTCCTGGCGGCGTCGTGCTCCTGTCCGTTATTGCCGCCTCCAGCTCAGACATCTCAGGGCCGCCCACTTTACGCGGTGGTATCCCGTCTGCTAACCCCTCCGCCTACATCGGTGCGTCCACAGCCGTTGGTACACCGATTGCACTTGCCGTCTGCATACCGTTCTTCATCGGGCTTGCCCAAGTAGTGATGGGTAGCTAATCTGAGACGGGTCGCGGTCTGCCGGTGCTCTCTTGGCCTGGCGACCAACGCGACGGCTATACCAAGGTCTGCGTCGCCTCCATTTAACAGCGGCGCGACCCATCGTTCGGGGCAAATGACTTCTTCTCCAGCGTCAACGTCCCGCGGGCACGAAATACGGCCGCTAGAAATCCGGGGTAATACTCCGGATTTTTGGGTTTAATTCGCAGGTTCCCCAACCTGGTAGAGTAGACAGTCAACCCTTTGTCTACTCATTACTTGAGCGATCGCCATGTCCACCGTTTCCAACGTCCGAGTCTCCGTTCCCGCCACAACGGCCAACATCGGCCCTGGATTCGACTGTTTGGGAGCCGCCTTTTCTCTTTACAACCAGCTTCACTTTGTCCGCACGGAAGGTAGTGCGCCTCTGGTCATCACGGTCACTGGTCAGGATGCCGACCGGGTTGCCACTGACGCGAGCAATCTGGCCTACCAGTCCTTTTGTCGGCTCTATCAGCACATTGGGCAAACGCCCCCAGCGGTAAAGCTGGCCATTGAGCTGGAAGTGCCCCTGGCGCGGGGGCTGGGCAGTTCGGCAACGGCGATCGCTGGCGGTTTGCTGGGGGCAAACGCCCTGGCCGGATCACCCCTGGATCTGGCCGAGGTATTGGATCTGGCGATCGCCATTGAGGGCCACCCCGACAATGTGGTGCCTGCTTTGATGGGAGGTTGTCAGCTCACGGTGCAGCGGGGCGATCGCTACCAGACCTGCGAAATCCCCTGGCACTCCGACATCATTCCCGTGGTGGCCATTCCCAACTTCGAGCTGTCTACGGCAGAGGCGCGGCGGGTGCTGCCCCAGTCCTACAGCCGGGCCGATGCGATTTTTAATGCGGCTCACCTGGGGCTGCTGGTGCGGGCGCTGGGCACGGGGCGGGTGGATTGGCTGCAAACGGCGTTGGGCGATCGCATCCACCAGCCCTACCGCCAGTCTCTGATCCGGGGCTATGACGCCGTGCGCACCGCTGCCCTGGATGCCGGAGCCTACGGACTGGTGATCAGCGGGGCGGGACCGACCCTGCTGGCCCTGGTCTCTTTCGAACGAGCTGAGGCGGTGGCTGGGGCGATGGTGGCCGCCTGGAAAAGCGAGGGAATTGAGTCCCAAACCCTGACGCCGCGGCTGGATACGCAAGGGGCGATCGCGACGATCTGTAATGTGGCTTAACCATGTGAAGATGCGCCGGTGAGTTTGGGCATAATGGGGATGCTGAAATTCCTTTGGGTAATTTCCATGACCCCGGCCCCTTTTCTCACCATCGATGATCAGCCCATTTCCATTGCCCAGGCCATCCGCTATCTTCAGGCGGGGCGCAAGTTCGACGCCTTCATTGGCGAAATTCTGCGGCAGTTTGTGATTGAGCGTGAAGTGGAAACCCGCGACGATTTGGCCGTTAGCTCCGCCACCACCGAGCAGGCGATCATCGATTTCCGCCTGCAGCGCCAGCTCACCGATCCGCAGCAGTTCCAGCAGTGGCTGGCGGGTAACGGCATGGACTACGAAACGTTTCATGCCCAGGTGTCCAGCGGCTTCAAGGTTAAGCGCCTCAAGGACGTGGTGGCCGAACCCAAGCTCCAGGAGTACTTCATCGAGCGCAAGGTTTACCTGGACCGGGTGGTGCTGTCCCGGATTGTGGTGGAGGACAAAGACCTGGCGGAGGAGCTGAAGACCCAGATTCTGGAGCAAACCGCCACCTTCGAACAACTGGCGCGGGAATACTCCCTTACCGACGATCGCATCGTCAACGGTATGGTGGGGCCAGTGAGCCGGGGCACCATGCCCGACGTGCTGCGGGCGGTTATCGATGACGGTAGCGCCGGAGAAACCATTGGGCCAGTGGGCCTGGAGGGGCGCTGGGGGCTGTTTCGCATCGAAGAGTTCTTGCCCGCCTCATTGGAGGATGGCAAACTGAAGCAATCCCTGATTGACGAACTCTTTGAGCAGTGGCTGGCAGAGAAAATGCAGTCCATGCCCATTAAGCTGCAGGTAGACGCATGATTTCCGACGACCCCCGCGCCCAGCTAGATTGGCAGCATCCGCCCCTGAGCTGGCTCTCCCCCGACCAGCAAACCCAGGTGAAGGATCAGGCCGCGCCCCATACCTATCGTCTTGGAGACGTGATCTGGTCCACCGAAGAGTCCGATCGCGAGTTTCTGGTGCTGTCGGGCAATGTGCGGCTGGTGCCGGAGGCGGGCAGTCCCATTTTGCTGAAGGCGGGGGACTGGTTTGGGGAACTGCCCCAGCTGAGCGATCGCTGGAAAGCCCGCGCCGCCAGCCGCGAGGTCACGGTTCTCAGCTGGAAGGCGTCCCTATGGACCGCCATGCTGGCCACCAACGGGCGCAACGGCACGGCAGAGACGGCAGAAACCCTCCAGCGCTTCTGGAAAACCCTGCGATCGCGCTACCAGCCCCAGATTTCCGACACGCCCCAGCCGGTAGACGGCTACCCCTTCGTCACGGGCACCAACACCGCCGCCGCCTGTTTGACGATGGTCTGTCAATATTTCGAAACCCCCGTCCAGCTCGACTGGATTCAGCGCCAGCTCCGGGGCCAGCGTCCCCGCAACGTGGTGGCTGGGGCGGAGAAGGTGGGGCTACAGCTCCGCCGCCTGCTGGTGACCAACTGGAACGATCTGCAAAAGCTGGATATGCCCGCCCTGATCCACTGGCACGGGGAGCGCTGGGTGGTGCTCTACGCGGTGCGGGGCGATCGCTTCATTCTGGCCGACCCCATGAACCCCAGCCAGACCTGCGAAAGCCTGCCCCGCGCCCAGGTGCAGGAAAACTGGGACGGCGAGCTGTGGCAGGTAGATCTGGTCCAAAAGCGGGACACCTTCAACCTGAGCTGGTTCCTCCCGGCGGTGATGCGCTACCGCCACCTGCTGGGGGAGGTGCTGCTGGCCTCCTTCACGATTCAGCTTTTGGGACTGGCCACGCCGATTATTACCCAGGTGATCATCGACAAGGTGATGGTGCAGGGCAGCATTCCCACGCTGGACGTGATGGCGATCGCCCTCCTCGCCGTGGCCATTTTCGAGGCGGTGTTGGGCGTCCTGCGCATGTTCATCTTCACCCACACCACCAACCGGCTGGACATGAGCCTGTCGGCCCAGCTCTTTCGCCACCTGCTGCGGCTGCCCCTGGCCTACTTCGAGGCCCGTCGGGTGGGGGACACGGTGGCGCGGGTGCAGGAGCTGGAGGAAATTCGCCAGTTTCTCACCAGCACCGCCCTCACGGTGATTCTCGACAGCATCTTTGCCGTGATATACCTGCTGGTGATGCTCTACTACAGCGTCACTCTCACGGGCGTGGCCCTGGCGGTGCTGCCCCTGTTTGCCGTGCTGACTCTAACGGCGACCCCCATCCTGCGCAACTGGCTCAACGAGACGTTTAACCGCAGTGCCGACAGCCAGTCCTTCCTGGTAGAGACGGTGACCGGCATTCATACGGTGAAGGCCCATGCGGCGGAAAAGGCGGCGCGCGATCGCTGGGAAGGTCTCTACGCCCGCTTTGTGCGCACTGGCTTCCGGGCCAACACGACAGCCAACGTCAGTAATCACATTGGGGACTTTCTCACCAGCTTCTCCAGCCTGCTGCTGCTCTGGGTAGGGGCGCGCCTGGTGATTAACCAGGAGTTTACCATCGGCCAGCTGATCGCCTTTCAAATGCTCTCGGCGCGGGTGACGGGGCCGCTGCTGCGCCTGGTACAGCTCTGGCAAAACCTCCAGGAGGTGCTGTTAGCGGTGGACCGCATCGGCGACATCCTCAACGTGCCGCCGGAGGCGGAGCCGGGTACGGGCCTGGTGCTGCCCTCCCTGCGGGGGCGGGTGGTGTTCGACAAGGTGTTCTTCCGCTACCACTCAGAGCAGGAGCCGATTCTGCGGGGGGTGTCTTTTGAGGTGGAGCCGGGGCATTTTGTGGGCATTGTGGGGCGCAGCGGCTCCGGTAAAAGTACTCTGTCGAAGCTCATTCA
Organism: Elainellaceae cyanobacterium; assembly: GCA_050331615.1. GTDB lineage: Bacteria > Cyanobacteriota > Cyanobacteriia > CAKZMO01 > CAKZMO01 > JAYKGU01. Next base: position 24,660 of record JBHJGR010000076.1, on the reverse strand, counting down.
GCGGCTCTACAACCCGGAGGAGGGACGCATCACAGTGGACGGCTTTGACATTAAAAGCGCCGACCTGGCTTCCCTGCGTCCCCAAATCGCCGTGGTGCTGCAGGACGACTTCCTCTTCAACGGCTCCATTCTGGAAAACATCACCCTGGGCAACCCCGACGTCAGCGCCGAAGAGGTGGTGGAAGCGGCCCGCATGGCGGTGGCCCACGACTTCATCTCCGACCTGCCCCACGGCTACGAAACCAACGTGGGGGAACGGGGCGTCGCCCTCTCTGGCGGTCAGCGGCAGCGGATCACCCTGGCCCGGATGTTCCTCTCCCAGGCTCCCATTTTGATTTTGGATGAGGCCACCAGCAATTTAGACGCAGAGACGGAGCAGCAGGTGCTGGAAAATTTGCGTAAGGCGTCGCGCGATCGCACCGTTTTCCTCATCGCCCACCGCTTCGCCCCCCTGAAGAACGCCGATCTCATCCTGGCTATGGAAAAAGGCGTAGTGATTGAGCGGGGCACCCATCCATCGCTGCTTCAGGAGAAGGGGCTGTATTACTCTCTGTATCAGCGCCAACAGGCATCAGTATAGGGGCGAAATTGTTTACCAAATTTCCACGTCCTCATACCAATTTCGTGTAAAGACGCATAGGAAGAGTTCGGGCAGACAAGGGGCTTAAGCCCCTTGTTGGGTGCAGCTTTGGTTGGGTGCGCCCTCGGGCAGGGGCGCACCCAACTTGCTTTACTTGCGTCCAGATATAGCCCTATGGACTAAGTTTTGAGTGTAGAACCCCCGCGCTGCGGGGGTTCTACACCTCTTGAATGTCCTAACGTGAAAGCGTAATAACATATTGATTGGTCTATCAAGACTAAAAACTAGGGGAATCCCTGCGGGATTCCCCCTAGTTTTTAACCGTGACGCTGCCCTAGGGATGGAATAGGAGATCGGGGAAGAACCGATTGAATTCAATTAAAATACCAGCCGTGACGAACAGCATGGCGGTGGCCAGCACGGGGGCGGTTGACAAATACTTCAAAAAGTTGTCCATTGGTAACTCCAGTCAGTAGTTAGACAAACTTATTTTCTTGGGGTGCGCCCCCCGCAGGGGGTGATCTCCCAAGAAAATGTAATTAAAACGGCTCAAGCACTTAATGCTGTACTGCAAAAATTTGGTGCGGCAACTAGCGAGGCGAAACCGGGATATTTTCCTCAGCTTCAACCAGCTCACCGCTCAGGAATTCCTTCACGGCAGACACAGGCCAGGCAAAGCCGCCCGCCATGACGCGGAGGGCCAGGGGCACATCGATGATGATTTCCTTTTCCTCGGGATTTTTCTCGTCACGCACCTTGATCAGGTAGGCCCGACCCACCCAACCAATCCAGCCTGCGATATACAGGAAGAGGATGCTGGGAATGATGAACTCTCCGGCGTGGCTCAGACGGCCATCCACCACTAGGTGGGGCAGACCTTCAGGGCCACAGAGGACGTTGGAATCAGCATACAGCTCGAAACGGCGCTTTGCTTGAGGCGTGCTAGCAGCAGCAGCCCGGGCCTGGAAGGCTGGAGACTCGTCACAGGGAGTGAGGCCAGCGACATCAGCAGACGCGGGGGCAGCAAACCCAAACCATAGACAAATGACCAGTGCCAACGCAAATAATCGACGCATAAAATCGTTTCCCTCGATTACAAAAGGCAAAGTTTCTTGTACAAAAATTAAGTTAGCTGTAATCAGGTGACCGCAAATAAACCTAGTTCTCATCCGGGGGTGCCCCCGGTGGGGACATACCCCAACCGATTTATTGATGGCCAGTCACTTACAACCCAATCATGACTTGCAGATGAGACTCTGCTGACTTCATAACGTAACTGATTCAGGTAATTTGATGGCAAAAATTTTAGCAATTGAAACAAGTTGTGATGAAACCGCCGCCGCTATCGTGAGCGATCGCACCGTTTTAAGCAGCATCGTATCCAGCCAGGTCGCTACCCACGAAAAGTACGGCGGCATTGTGCCAGAGGTCGCCTCCCGTCAGCACGTGGAGATTATCAACGGGGCGATCGCCCAATCTTTGGAACAGGCGAGCCTCACCTGGGCCGACATCGACGGCATTGCCGCCACCTGTGCGCCGGGGCTGGTGGGGGCACTGCTGGTGGGGCTAACGGCGGCAAAAACCCTGGCCGTGCTGCACCAAAAGCCGTTTCTGGGGGTGCACCATCTGGAGGGGCACATTTACGCCTCCTACCTGAGCCACCCCGAGCTAGAGCCGCCCTTTCTCTGTCTGCTGGTGTCGGGCGGCCACACCAGCCTGATTCACGTCAAAGGCTGCGGCCAATACGAAACCCTGGGGCAGACCCGCGACGATGCCGCCGGAGAAGCCTTCGACAAGGTGGGGCGGCTGCTAGACCTGGGCTATCCGGGCGGGCCAGTGATTGACAGGCTGGCGGCCCAGGGCGACCCAACGACGTATCCGCTGCCAGAGGGCAATGTGTCCCTGCCGGCGGGGGGCTACCATCCCTACGACTCCAGCTTTAGCGGTCTAAAAACTGCCGTGCTGCGCCTCACCCAGCGGCTCCAGACCGAGGGCACCGAGCTGCCCGTCGCGGATTTGGCTGCTAGCTTCCAGGCTACCGTGGCGCGATCGCTCACCAAACGGGCGATCGCCTGTGCCCTTGACCACAACCTCACAACCATTGCCGTGGGCGGCGGCGTGGCGGCCAATAGCGGCTTACGATCCCAGCTCCAAACAGCGGCAGCCGCCCACCAGCTCACCGTCCTCTTTCCGCCGCTGAAGTATTGCACGGATAACGCCGCCATGATTGCCTGCGCTGCCGCTGAGCACTTCAACCACGGGCACCAGTCGCCGCTCACCCTGGGGGCAGAGTCACGGATGGCGATCGCCGATGTGATGGCCCTATACGGTCAGGAGAATTAGGGCGTTTTCTGACAAAAAGTTTTACCCCTACCCCGGTTAAACGGTTAGTAGGGGCAAATGGCATTTGCCCTACTCAGCATCGAGGCGATCGCTAGGGATTTCAGCCGGGGTTTCAGCCGGTAGCCTCACGCCCGGTAGAAACAGCTCCGTGGCGCGGTAATCCGTGCTGTTACAGGCATTCATAATCGTGATAGGCGGCAGGCCCGCCTCGCCCTGAATCCCCGTGACGCAGTCGGCAAAGCGGTCGGGCAGCAGGGTGCGCGTACAGTATTCCAGAGCCGCCAACGGCAGCGCCCCTTCCAGTTCATCATTAATATCCGTCGTGCAGTCAGCCATCTCCTCTGGACGGCGCACCCGCACACAGGCCGCCAGAATGGTCGCTGGCGGAATCTCGGTGTCGTCGGCGATCTCTTCGGCACAGTCAGATATCTCATCTGGGTCAAAGGCCGCAGCGCAGGCATTGGTTGCCTCGGCCACATCAACGCCAATCTCCAGCAGATCGCTGATGCAGTCTTCGTAATCGCCAGCATCGACATCGTCGACCCCAAACACATCGGAACCAAACCCAAGCTGGGCGATCGCCGCCGCGGGAAACATCCCAGCGACTAGCCCCGACGCAACGGGGAGGGCGATCGCGCGAATAAACCAAGTAGAAGAACGACGCATTTCCATAATCGGCTCTGGTGTAAAACAGCCACATCTTTTATACCAGGTCTCTCCAGCAAGATCGGGAGCGTCTGGCCTAGGGCACCCATTTCTCGATGACGACTCAATGCTCAGGACTCGCTGTTCAAACACAACCTGCAGGGATGTGCGCCTCCGGTGGGCGCGCACATCCCCAAGAAAATAATTTCGTTTAATACCTGAGTTCGAGCTAGTTCGAGATGGCCAGATTGGCCAGGAGGACGGCAGAACGCAACGAATTGTTTCAAATTACGTCAACCCTAGAGAAACTGTGCAAGCCGCAGGTTAGGATTACCAGATCGCAACTAGGTTGTATGGACCAGTTGACGGTAATCAACAATTGTGTTTTCGCTGAGGACTCAATGGAACTCCAGGACCAGTTGAATCGGCAGCGTGTTAAGCATATCATCAGCAGCTATCAACTCGCTGGCCAGGAATCAGCCCAGTTTGATCCCTACGTTGACGACCTGCTCAACACCTACCCGTCGCCCCTGATCGAGCTGGCGATCGCCGAAACCATCGTCGATAATTGGGCCACGGTGCCCCTCGTCCGGGGGGTGAAATTTCTCAAGCAGGCCCACAGCCGCCTCCAGCACTGGGAAAATCAGCCCATCGTCAGCACCCTGACCCCCGAGCAGTTTCAGCAGATCACCGGGCTCGATCCCACGCCCGTCTTCGGTTCGGCTGAGCTGCCGCCACCTCGCTCCATTGTGCAGCCCTCCTAGAGTGCCAATCGGGCGGCTCGATGCTGCACAATAAAGGCATGGCGTTCACCCGTGGGTGAACGGCGCTGCGTCCTTATACCTATTTGCCGCCATGCCTTCCGTATTGATTGACGCCAAAAATCTGCTGGCCGACTTCATCGCCCGCTACCGCCACCAGGTAGACTACCTAGCGATTCGGATTGAGGAGTCGGAGGAAACCGATATCTTACTGCGGGGCGATCGCATCGAAACCCTGAGCGAGGGCATTTCCCTAGGAGGACAGGTGCGGGCCTGCCATAAGGGAGGCTGGGGGTTTGCCAGCTTCAACCGGGTGGCCACCCTGCAGGAGCGCATTGAGGAGGCGATCGCCGCGGCCCGACTGGTGGGTGACGAAGAAACCCTGCTGGCCCCCGTCGCCACGGTGCAGGATAGTCGGATGCTGCCCCTGACCGGCACCGACCCCCGCCACATTCCCCTTGCCCGCAAGAAAGAGCTGTGCAGCCACTACGCCGACATCCTCCGCAGCGTTGACGATCGCATCACCACCACCTCCGTGCGCTACGGTGACAGTGCCCAGCGTATTGTGCTCGCCACCTCCGACGGCACCATGCTGGAGCAGTCCTGGGTGGATTTGGAGATGCGCTTTGCCGCCACCGCCCGCAATGGGGAAACGGTGCAGACGGGGCGGGAAACTACCGGGTCGCGCAAAGCCTATGAAGACCTGGAGAATTTAGACAACCAGGTGCGCAGCGCTGCCCAGCGAGCCGTCGATGCCCTGGCTCTGCCGCCCGTACGGGGGAACAGCTATACCGTGGTCATCGACCCGATTCTCTCCGGACTGTTTGTCCATGAAGCCTTTGGCCACCTCTCTGAGGCCGACATGGCCTATGAAAACCCCGACCTGCTGGAGGTGATGACCCTGGGGCGGCGCTTCGGCCCCGCGGATCTACAGATTTTCGATGGCGCGGCTCCCGCAGGTCATCGGGGCAGCTACTACTATGACGATGAGGGCGTCCCTGCCACCACCACCCAGCTGATCAAAGACGGCACCCTGGTGGGACGGCTCCACTCCCGCGAGACGGCGGGCAAGCTGGGGGAAGCGCCTACGGGTAATGCCCGCTGCCTCAGCTATCACTACCCGCCCATCGTGCGCATGACCAACACCTGGATCGAGCGAGGCCAGACCCCCGTGGCCGACCTCTTCAGCGGCATTCGGGAAGGGGTCTATGCCCGCAACTGGCTCGGCGGCATGACCAACGGCGAAATGTTCACCTTCACCGCTGGCGAAGCCTGGATGATCCGCGACGGCCAAATTGCCGAGTCGGTGCGGGATGTCACCCTATCCGGCAATGTGTTCAGCACCCTGGCCGATATCGAGGCGATCGGCGACGACTTCTACTGGGATGAGTCGGGAGGCTGCGGCAAGGGCGGTCAGGGTGGTCTGCCCGTGGGCTGCGGTGGCCCTAGCCTACGCATTCGCAATGTCATCGTGGGCGGCGAAGCGTCCGATTAGGTCCGCGACAGCAGTCGGGACAACTAACCCTAAGACAGATCAGATCCCACCCTATTTTTCGTCGGAGAATGGCTAGTCTGTCGGCGATCGCCCCAGTCATTTGCCGATGCAAACTGAACGATTCTCGTTGGTAGCGAGACCGATGCTGCCTAAAGCAGAAAACTTGTTGTTTAAGCAAGACGGTTCCCATCTCAACCTCCATCGGTCTCGATTCAATGTCCTGCCTATGGCATTACGCTTTCACGTTAGACTCTGAGGTAGACCTCACAGTGGCCCCGGCCATGTCTCTCCCATCTCAGACTTCTCCAACCCCTGCCTCGATGCCGTCCAATAACCGCCCTACCCTGGCGATCGCCCTTGGTGACCCGGCAGGTATCGGTCCCGAAGTCGTGCTCAAAGCCTTGGCCCACCCGGCGATCGCCGATAATTGCCGCATCCTGTTGGTGGGCAACCGGGAGCTGCTGACTCTTATCTATGGGACGATCCAGGCGGAGATTGACCAGCTCTATGCCCAGGGGCGATCGGTGGAGCACCTAGCCAACCCCGCCGACTTCGAAATTGTAGATGTGCCTCTGGAAGCTGACCTGCTGGAGCAAATTCACGCGGGCACGGGCAACCAGGCCAGTGGTGAGGCCAGCTTTCGCTTTCTGGATACGGCCATCAGTCAGGCGATGGCGGGGCAGGCCCAGGGGGTGGTGACGGCTCCTATTGCCAAGTCGGCCTGGAAGGCGGCGGGGCATTTCTACCCAGGCCAGACCGAGCTGCTGGCAGAGCGGGCCGGAGTGGAGCGCTTTGGCATGATGTTTGTGGCGCGATCGCCCCATACCGACTGGAGCTTGCGCATGCTGCTGGCCACCACCCACATTCCCTTGAGTCAGGTCGTGCAAACCCTCACCCCTGATCTCATGACCCGCAAGCTGGATTTGCTGACCCAGTGTTTGCAGCAGGACTTTGCCATCTCCCATCCCCGCATTGCCGTTTCAGGACTCAATCCCCACAGCGGCGAGCTGGGGCAACTGGGCACCGAAGAGCAGGAGTGGCTGATTCCCTGGATTCGAGAAATGGGCGATCGCCATCCCGCTGCCCAAATCGAAGGTCCCATTCCCCCCGATACCCTCTGGGTACGCCCTGCCCAAGCCTGGTACGGCTCGACGCCCCACCCCCAGGCCCACGATGCCTACCTTGCTCTCTACCATGATCAGGGTTTGATTCCCGTCAAGCTTATGGGCTTCGACCGCGCCGTCAATACCACCATTGGCCTGCCCTTTGTGCGCACTTCCCCCGATCACGGCACGGCTTTTGATATTGCGGGTCGGGGCATTGCTGACGCCACAAGCATGGTGGCATCTATCCAATTTGCGGCTGAGCTGGCGCAGCTACGTTTCCGTTAAAGCCACGCTGCAGCAGCCAACGCGCTACAGCCCCACCTCGCGCTGGAACCGCAGCATCTCCAGACTGCGATCGCCATACATCGATTCAATTTGCTCCAGGCAGCAGGCGATGGCGAAATCATTGAGTTCTTCCGGTTCAATGCCAAACAGGTCTTGAAAAACCGTCGCCTCAACGCGGCAAAAGCGGGGGCGATCGCGATAAATAGAACAGGTGCGCTGCGATCGGTCAAAGTGAATGCACCAACCGTCTTCTCCGACCATGCTCAGGTAAAGGGCCAGCTCGTCGGGCGTCAGGTACTCTTCCAAATCGGGGCGATCGCTCGGTTCGAGGTAGCAGCACGCACCGCAGCGCTCTATGCATCGCCAGGTAGCCATAGTTTTTTCTTGATGATTTCCGTTGTGAGACTTGGCAAATCGAGTAAAGAAGCGACATCGAATCGGGTAGAATGGATGGCAGGCATTTGCTGGTAAACACCGAGTCGAATCTTTATTATTGGGTCATTTTGGGAGGAGCAATGGATTCCCTTACAAGCGTAATTGGTGGCATCAATTTAGAAGCAATTATTCAGCTCACGTTGGTGGCCATGATTATGATATCTGGGCCTGTCGTCATCTTTTTACTCGCCGTCAACCGCGGCGATCTCTAAAACTAGACACACCTAATCTAGCGCACCGATCTCCTGGGGCATTGATTAGGGAAAGGAAGAGGGAAGCGATCGCACAAAGGGCGATTTATTTCCCTCTTCTTTTTGCTTTGTGGCGCTATGCGTGGCGTAAGGCCATCGCATAAGTGAATTCGCCGTGCCGTGGGGGATTCGCTCATGAACACCTACCTAGTTACAGATATTTTTTATGTCCGAATAAACCCCAATAAGGTTTATTGGATCAAGTGTTAATATTTCGGTGACTGCGCTTGAGGGTTTGTCGTGATTCACTCTGCAACTCTGACGCTCCAGCCTCCTGCCTCGCAAATCGTTGACAATAACCGTCTCCGTTTGTTCTCTGGCTCAGCGAACGTGCCTCTTGCCCAAGAGGTGGCCCGCTACCTGGGGATGGATCTGGGGCCGATGGTGAGAAAACGATTTGCAGACGGGGAGCTTTACATCCAAATTCAGGAATCAATCCGGGGATGTGACGTCTACCTGCTTCAGCCAACCTGCCATCCGGTGAATGACCACCTGATGGAGCTTCTAATTATGATCGATGCCTGCCGTCGGGCCTCTGCCCGCCAGATTACGGCAGTGATCCCCTACTACGGTTACGCTAGAGCCGACCGGAAAACGGCAGGTCGTGAGTCGATCACCGCAAAACTTGTAGCAAACCTGATTACCCAGGCCGGGGCCAACCGCATCCTGGCAATGGATTTGCACTCAGCTCAAATCCAGGGATACTTCGACATTCCCTTTGATCACGTCTATGGTTCTCCAGTTTTGCTGGAGTATCTTGCCAGCAAGAATCTTCATGATCTGGTGGTGGTCTCACCAGACGTGGGCGGTGTGGCCCGGGCGCGAGCTTTTGCCAAGAAGCTCAACGACGCTCCCCTGGCCATCATTGACAAGCGCCGACAGGCCCACAACGTGGCTGAAGTCATGAACGTGATTGGCGACGTCGCTGGCAAAACCGCTGTGCTGGTCGACGATATGATCGACACAGCAGGCACGATTTGCGAAGGGGCCAAGCTGCTCCGAGAAGAGGGGGCGCGCCAGGTCTACGCCTGTGCAACCCATGCCGTCTTCTCCCCGCCAGCGACAGAGCGACTGTCGAGCGGCATCTTTGAAGAGGTCATCGTGACAAACACCATTCCGGTGGCCGGGCCGCGTCGGTTTGAGCAGCTCACCATGCTGTCGGTCGCTAACCTGCTGGGCGAAACCATCTGGCGCATTCACGAAGACAGTTCCGTCAGCAGCATGTTCCGCTAGGCCGTGCCATATTGCCGCAGTGAGGGGCGATCGCCTACAGGCCAGCCGGTTCCTCGATCACCTCAGGGTTGCCTTCTACATCGATGGCGTCGCTATCGGGTGCTTCTGAGGCTGGGTCAACGTCAAAGGGGTTGGGGTCATCTTCATCGGGCAAGAACTCGAAGTCGTTGGTGTCTTCGAAATCAAAGTTGTTGCCGCTACCCGTCACGCCTGCGTCTGGGTCAAAGTCGAGGGGCGCGACTTGCTCAAGCGGGGTCGTGAAGGATGTTTCTGGTTGAATGGGTCCTGACTCAGTCGAGTCGTCTGTGTCTATAGAGCGTCCTCCAGTTAGGGAATCATTCGATGGCGTTTGGATCACCGTCTCCGAAGTCACCGCTTCGGGAGTACCGCTGTCGCTGTCGGCTGTGGCATCAGGCATCGCTGCATCATCGCCTTCTAGGGCGGGGTCAGCAAATCCCAGCAGAACTCGCGTACTCGGGAAGTAGGTGGTCTGGTTGGCTAGGCCAGAGCGCCCCTGCCACTCACTGCGGGTCACGTCCACCGACAGCACCGGAGCCTGCAGTCCCTCGCTGGCACCAATGATCGTCAAGTCAACCTGGTTAGCCTGAGGATTTAGGCTGAAATACCGGTCTACAGTCGTATCGGCAGTGCTCTCTGCCCGCTGGACGAACTGCTCAAAAGACTCCTGGGGAAGCCGCCGCAGGGATTGACTCAGCGGTGCCGTCTGGGCTTGGGCAGGAGCCGAAGGGAGGGCAATTCCCGTCAGTCCAGTACCGCCGACAATTCCCAACACTGCTGCGGCACCCATGGCAGGGAGCGATCGCAGCCCAGAACTGACTCGCCCACAAGCTACCCTAACTGCCTTCGGCAAGCGCTGCACGGTATGATTCAGGCTGGGCTTTGAGATAGTCATCGTATTCCTTTCCTTCTGCGTCTCTATTGCGATCGTATTGAGTTTCTGAGGGAAAGACCTGGATCGACCGTTGGATTCTGGCGGTAGATTTTGGGTACTGATATTTCAGTCATAGCTCAGCCGAGAGAGGGAATTGTGGGGATTTGGGGCGATCGCCCCACCCATAATCGGATAAGATCTGCCCTAATCCAGAAGATTTCTCAACAGCGATCGTGCTAACCCAGAGAGAGTCACGGCAAAATAGGTCCATATCCCCATCCCATTCGTCCGTATAGGTAAGTTATGACTGCAACGCGCCCCGATATCGTCTTCCTTGTATTGGATACCCAACGCGCCGATCGCCTCTCCTGCTACGGCTACCCCCTCCAGACCTCCCCTCATCTGGACGAGCTGGCTGCCGATGCCACGATATTCCGCAGTGCAGTCGCCGCCGCCCAGTGGACTGTGCCCTCCCACGCCTCCATGTTTACCGGCCTCTATCCTTCAGCCCACCAGGTACTGCAATCCTATTCTGTGCTGCCCGACGAGCTGACCACCCTGGCCGAGCGCCTCAGCGCCGGAGGCTATCTCACTGCCGGTTTCTGCAACAATCCCCTGGTGGGCGTCATCAACAACGGTCTGCGGCGGGGATTCTACAGCTTCCTCAACTACAGCGGCCTGCTCACCTCCTATCCCAACCAGGCAGGGCTACGGAAGGGGCTACTGGATCGCTACCGCCAGCTATTCAAGCGCCTGCTGGCCAAAGGACTCAACCAGGTACAGGACTCCTTTGCCCGGTCGGAACTGCTGCTGGCCCTGTCGTTTTCGCCGCTGATGGTGCCCCTCTGGCAAACGGCCCTGAGCTTCAAGGGCAACACGGCCAAGTCTCTAGATGACGCGGCCCAGCTACTGATTCAGCGCCGGGGAGCCGACCCAGACCAGCCTATCTTTACCTTTATCAACCTGATGGGCACCCACATGCCCTACCATCCGCCCCGCAAGTATGTGGAGCGCTTTGCACCCCATGTGCTGCAGGATAAGCGGGCGCGGCACTTCCTGCGCCAGTTCAACAGCGATGTCTACGGCTGGCTAGCGCCGCTGACAGGGGCACTGGATGAACAACAGAAGGCGACGCTAGACGGCATGTATGACGCCGAGGTGGCCTGCCAGGACGACCACCTGGGGCAGTTCTTTGGCCGCCTGCAAGAGAGCGGCGTTTTGGATAACACCCTTGTGGTGGTTTGTTCTGACCACGGAGAGCACCTGGGCGAGAAGCAGTTCATCGGCCATTCCATCTCCCTCTACAACGAGCTGGTAAACGTGCCGCTAATTATTCGGGACCCGGGCGATCGCTTCCCTCACAGCACAACCCGCGAAGACGTGGTGTCCACCCGCCGCCTGTTCCACACGCTGCTGGAGGTGGCCGGGCTCGCTAGCCAGGAGGAGCAGTCCCTCTCCCTCACCCAATCCCCAGAATCTGACCCGGAGCGCAATCGGGTCTTCTCGGAAGCGGTGCCGCCCCAAAACGTGGTCAACCTGCTGCAAAAGCGCCAGCCCGACCTAATTCGCGATCGCTACTGCGACCAGCCCCGTCGTGCCATTTGGCTAGGCAACCACAAGCTGATTGAGACGGGGGGACAGGTGCTAGAACTCTATGACGTGCTGGAAGACCCCCAGGAAAGTCTCAATCTGAGCGCCATCTTCCCGGAAAATGTGGAGGTGCTGCAGGATTGCCTGCAGGCGTTTGTAAATGACTACGATCGCCCAGCAATGGCCACTGCCCGCGCCGCTGGCTTCGATGATCCAGAGGTGCAGCGCCGCCTGCGAGACTTGGGCTATTTAGAAGATTAATTTGGGAAACCTAAGGGAGGAAACCAACTGGAGGCTGACAAAGCTCAGCTAGCGGCGGTTTCTGGCCCTCTCTCAAATCTCCATCATGGCTCTACCGCTGTCGTCGCGCTACCGCTGGGGAATTGCCCTGGCTGTGGGCTTAGCCTGTGCGATGGGAATAGTGGTCTGGCGGCAGCACCAGGCCCAACCCCGTCAAGTCGTACTCCTTGACCCACTGCCGCAGGATTCCTCCATTCGCGTCTACTTCAACCAGTCCCAAGCTTCTGCCTACAACGAACCCTATCGCGATCGCCATCGCCCTGGAGATGATCTGGAGCAGGTGATCCTCGATACCATCGCCACTGCCCAGGTTTCGATTGATGTCGCGGTCCAAGAACTCACTCTGCCCCGCATCGCCCAAGCCCTGGTGGAGAAGCATCGGGCTGGGGTCCCCGTGCGCCTGATTGTCGAGAACAGCTACAACCGCACCTGGAGTACCTTCACCGCCGACCAGGTGCGCCAACTGGATGAGCGCGATCGCCAGAAGTATGCTGACTTCCTGCTGCTGGCGGACGACAACCAGGACGGCCAGGTTTCCGCCAGCGAGGCGGCCCAGGCTGATGCCCTGTGGCTGTTGACCCAGGCCGGGATTCCCATGCTGGACGACACGGCAGACGGCTCCAAGGGCAGCGACCTGATGCACCATAAGTTTGTGGTCATCGACGGGCAGACGGTCGTAACGGGATCGGCCAACTTTACCCTGAGCGGCATCCACGGTGACTATGGCTCGGCCACCAGTCTGGGGAACGTGAACCATCTGGTGCAGATTGAGGACGGGGCGATCGCCCAGCAGTTCACTAGCGAGTTCAACCTGATGTGGGGTGATGGCCCCGGCAGAGCTACCGACAGCCAGTTTGGTCTGCAAAAGCCCTACCGTCCGCCCCAGACCATAGCCCTGACTCCCGCTTCCCAAGTTACGGTGCAGTTCTCCCCCACCTCTGCTAGCCGCCTGACTTGGGAAGAGAGCAGCAATGGCCTGATCAGCCAAACCCTCGATACCGCTACCCAATCCATCGACCTGGCCCTTTTTGTATTTTCCGATCAGGCCCTCAGCACCCGGCTCCAGGCCCCCCACCAACGGGGCGTGCAGCTGCGGGCGCTAATTGACCCAGGGTTTGCCTACCGCAACTATAGTGAGGCGCTGGATTTAATGGGGGTGGAACTGGGCGATCGCCAGTGTCGCTATGGGAAAAACAATGACCCTTGGGAGACGCCCCTCACCTCCGTTGGTAGCCCTCAGTTACCCGATGGTGACGTTCTCCACCACAAGTTCGGCGTCATTGATGACCGCATCGTGATTACCGGATCACAGAACTGGAGTGAGGCGGCTAATCACCACAATGATGAAGTTGTGCTCGTCATCGATAATGCCACCGTTGCGGCCCACTTCGAGCGCGAGTTTGAGCGTTTGTATCGCAATACAGAGCTGGGAATCCCCCCCTGGCTCCAGGAAAAAATTCAGGCTCAGCAGAATCAATGCGATTAAACTGGATGAGCAAGCATCGGTCAACTGGTCTCCCTAGAAATTCCTGGCTTAAGTTAGCCCATAGTTCCCGCAGTCGACAAAGTTCCCGCGAATGTTCGGATCCGGAAGTTGAGTTACAGAACATTGATACACGGGAGCGGCGATCGCTGACTACCATTCCCCGTAATGATTGGAGACGTAACATCTAGATGACGCTATCAGGCCACGACCCGCTGAAGTTGTTAGTCGTCGACGACGAGACTGATAACCTAGATTTGCTGTACCGAACATTTCGGCAAGGCTTTGAGGTTTTTCAGGCGAGGAGCGCCTTCGATGCTCTACAGATTTTGGAGCAGGAAGGGGAGATGGCTGTGATTATCTCAGACCAGCGCATGCCCAAAATGAAGGGAACTGAGTTCCTCCGACGCACGGTTGAAAAATACCCCGACACTATCCGCATCGTGCTGACGGGCTACACCGATGTAGAGGACTTGGTGGATGCGATCAATACTGGGCAGGTCTTTAAGTACATCACCAAACCCTGGAAGCCAACTGACCTGCAAACGGTCGTGCAGCAAGCTGCTGACACTTACAAAGCCATCAAGCAGCGCACAGACATTTTGCGTCGTGCTCTACGGCGAGAATCTACCTTTAACACCATTACCAAGGCCCTGCGCGAGTCGCTGGACTACCACCAGATCCTCCAAACGATCGCGACGACCTTTGCCCAAACCTTTGATGCTGCCGAGAGCCTGCTGATTCCCATGGAAGGGGCAGAAGCCTGGCTAAGTTCAGGCGATTTGTCCCAAGCCTGCCGCTTCTGGGCCTCCTCGGTTCCGGAACCAGCAAACCCAGCCCATCAGAGCAAGCCGGCCTCCATCGGGCGGATAGAGACACCCATTTCCCAAGACCACATTCGCTCTGCCGTTCAGCAACAAAAGGTCCAGCAGCTTCAACACTGCACCGCCAGCGGGGCGACCGATTCGCTGATTGTGCCCCTGATCTATCAGCAGGAAATGCTGGCCGCGCTGATCCTGTATCGAGACCTGAGCACCCAGCCTTGGGACGCCGAAGATATTGAGCTGATTGAGAGCACTGCCGAGCAGGCCGCTCTGGCGATGTCGCAGGCCAAGCTTTACCACCGCGTTCAGGAGCAGACCGAGCGCATGCAGGCCGAGCTGGAGGTGGCCCGCCAGATTCAAACCAGCCTGCTCCGCCATAGCTGGAAAGCTCCAGAATGCCTGAAAATTCAGGCTCGCTGTCGACCGGCTCAGGCGATCGGGGGAGACTTCTTCGAGGTATTTGTCAGCCCCAGAAACGATATCTGGCTGGCGGTAGGGGATGTCTCCGGCAAGGGAGTGCCAGCCGCTCTGCTGATGGCCAGCGTAATCTCAGTGCTGCGGCGAGAATTGTCCCAACAGCCGGCACCCGAACCGGCTCGTATTCTGCGGGCTCTTAACCAAACCTTGATGGATAGCCTGATTAATAGCAATTGTTTAATTACGATGGTCCTAGCGCAATACTGTCCTCAAACAGAAAAATTGATTTATGCTAATGCTGGGCACGTTTATCCGTTAGTTTGGTCTCGCCATGATGTGGCGGACGGGTTGACCCATTTGGAGAATCCACCCATCCAGCCGACATGCCTAACGCAGCGAGGCATTCCCCTGGGAATTTTGCCCGAATGGACTGCATCTGCTGAATCACGAACCCTAAGCTCTGGAGATGTTCTACTCCTGGCGAGTGACGGGATCACCGAAGCTACCGTGGCCCGCCAGCCCATGCCTGAGACAGAATCGCTGCCCCCACCCGCTGCGTCAAGCCTTCTCTCCCAGTCATTATTAGGCCAACACGGCTTGTGGCACCTAATCCTACAGCAGCAGGGCGACCCTGACATCGACAGGATCCTCAACTACATTCAGTCACATAACAAAGTCCAGGGAGACGACCAGACCATTCTTTCGATGGAGATTTTGTAGTTTATGAGAACTGAGCTACACGTACCCAGCGATTTGAGGTTTTTGACAATTGTCGAAAGCTGGCTTTTGGGCAGCCTGGAAGCCGAGCTGGGTGATTCGGTTGATTGGTCTCGCCTGGCGAATCGCCTGCGTCTGGTTTTGGTCGAAGCTTACTCAAACGTCGTGCGCCACGCCCATAAAAATCAGCCAAATCTGCCCGTGCTGATTCGGCTGGAGCTTAAAGACCAAGATATTTTGATGGAAGTTTGGGACTATGGCAACGGGTATGACTTGTCTACCTATCTGCCGCCCAAGCCCGAAGACATGCAGGAGGGTGGCTATGGGTGGCTCATCCTCAATCGCCTGATGGACAAGGTTGAGTATCGCCTCCAGGTTAATGGGCGTAACTGTCTCAGTTTGGAAGCGACCCTGCCAAGTGAAGAACAGGAAATGCAGCCATCTAGCGGTAGTTCCTCGCCCGAATAGTCTGTGACTCGGGCTCCCCTAGCGCGACATTGTGGCAATTCTCACGCTGGTGGAGTACTAGCGGTCGTGGCGCGGTGCGCCACTATAGCCTTACAGGCTAAGGGTTGAGTGTAGAGCCCCCGCGTCGCGAGGGTTCCACATCTCTGAGTGTCCTAAAGCGATTGGGAATCGCTAGAATCGGGGGGCATCGCGGTGTGCGATCGCCCCCCGACTGAAATCCAGCCCGTGTTCTGACGGGAACTACTCTCTCATGGGGCTGGTGGCCATAAAGACTGCCGATTCTTCGGCATCCAGCTCGGCCAGAGAACGATCTACGATGAAAAACTCAACGCGCGTATTACCAATCTGGAGCAGATCGCCGTCACTTAAAATTCGTCTTTGCCGCTGCTGTAGACGCCTGCGATTAACCCAGGTGCCGTTGCGGCTGCCGACATCAGCAATGAAAAAGCCGTCGCGGGGGTGGTGGCCAATAGCGGCATGGCGTCGAGAAATAGAGCGATCGCTCAAAGAGATGGCACAGCTCGAGCTTCGCCCAATCAGCCAGCTAGATGCGGCGCTGGTAACATAAATGTCTTGGGCGCTGCCGTCCGCAGAGAGGTTTGTGGTCAAAAAAGCCGTCCGCCCAATTGATACCGCTTGAATATAGAGAGACGTAACTTGACAGCGTTTGTGGGCTTCTAAGACTGGTTCAATAATCGTAGTTACCTCACGGATGTCGCGTTCGCAATCGGCAAAGAGTGAACACGACAGCGCCGGATACCTTCTCAAGAATTTAAGGAGATCTTCGTCAGTAACGCTAAAGTTTGAATTTGCCATATTCACTCACTACTTACCATCATTAAAGCGTGTCATCGTCAGCCCCAGAGCTTTTAAGGCTTTCCAACGGTGATCACGGATAAACAGACAGATTGATAGACTCCAATTCACGCCTGATTTAAGGTCGTCACTTGCATCTATAGCTCTACGGGCTCAGGTTTGAATGTGGAACCTCCCGCCGCGGGGTTTCCACGCCTCTTGAGGGGCCTAATGCGAAGGCGCAACGCCACAGCCGATGCTTCCAGCTTCAGATCTACAGCAGCGGCCTTGACAAATTTTAAGCAGCCGCATCCGCCAATAGCTCAAAAGAGCTATCGAAGGCTAGCGATTTGGGAAATATCAGCTAGGTCGCAGACACTCGGGGCACCCTCTAGGCACTTAGTCAATCGTCTCTCGGGCCAGTGATGACTAGTCAGAATTACGGATGGGTAATTTCTGATCAGGATGATCAGTCATCAATGATTTGCTAACTGTGATTAATCAATGATAAGTAGATGCTAATAGGACTACCCTACGAACACTGGCTTGATGCCAGACCGCAGACTGTCAGTTCAAATACGTGTTAGTACACAGGTCGTCGCTGAAAATTTAGGCTAGTGCAGAGTGTTATCGAAGAATCTACCCCCGTATCAGAGTTTCTGACAATTGTGTCCACCCGATCGTTTACATAAACTTCACATAAGTTGATTGATTTAGAACTTGTTGTAAAAATATGCCCCCATCAGAAAATTTCAGGATGCGTTGGCTGCGATTCCTTAGGGCACTCCGCGCCATATCCCAAGCGGACGTCACCGGGATCAAGAACTAGCTCGGGTTGCTCTCGCCCCAGCGTCTCCTGCAGATGGAGTGGACGGACGCGCAACTGTCCCAGAGGCGTAATTCCCGCAATCTGCCCGTGGCTAGGACCATCGGCCTGGTGGAGCCTCGCCGGTAGGGGAATTACCCTCCCCAGACCGCTGAGAAGCGCTTCATAGGCTGGGCGAATCCTGTCAATGCCGTAGTGCTGCCAGAACTGATAACCGGTCATCAAACCATGAAGCGTCACGGCAGCCAGCATTTCTATAGACGCAATTGGCGGCGGCGGCTGGCCTAACGGCGCTAGCGAGGA
This sequence comes from Elainellaceae cyanobacterium, assembly GCA_050331615.1. GTDB lineage: Bacteria > Cyanobacteriota > Cyanobacteriia > CAKZMO01 > CAKZMO01 > JAYKGU01. The sequence continues at coordinate 6,911 of JBHJGR010000076.1, read as the reverse complement.
CGAATGGATTGCCGGATGCTGGAGATTGATGCCCATAGGCGGAACAGGATTGGCCCAGTTGATGCCCACCCCGACCACGGCCTGCTGGACACGATCGCCCCGGCTGCGGGTCTCCAGCAGGATACCGCCCAGTTTTCTGGCGTTGATTACCAAATCATTTGGCCACTTCAGCAGTACGGGAATCTGGTAGTGCCGCAGGGCGATCGCGATGCCCCAGGCACTACACACCATCAGCTCCCCCGCTCGACGAGCCGCCAAATCCGGACAGAGGGCAATTGAGAGATATAGGCCACCGGGCGGAGACTGCCACCGCCGTCCTCGCTGCCCCTTCCCTGCCGTTTGCTGCCGAGCGATCGCCACCGTACCCTCTTTGCCGGTCTGCCGCAGCAGCTCCCAAAGGGTTTGGTTGGTAGACGCCAGCCGATCAAAGCTGTGGACCTCAAGCTGAAAGGGGGCGTTCAGGCCGCTGTGCGGTAGCAGGGGACGCTGGAGAAGCGCCTGTAACGCCGCCAAATCTAGACCAGAACTGGTAGAGGAGTTAGACGAGACGTAGCCGGGCATGGGGCAGAGAAATTTTGCTTAACTACATACCTTAGCCAAACCAGTGGGAGGGCGATCGCCCGGCATCGACCGCATTCGGAAGGTGGTGGGCAATCTCGTTGGGGCTGCTGTCTAGCAAATTATGAATACCTTGGAGGATCGCAGACTTCATCGTTGCCCGATCTTTTCGCGACAGGCAGAGGCGGCTGTAATCTGGCTCAACCGTTTCCATATCGTCAACAACATCATAAATATTGGGGACATGGCTGAGTACGTAGGCCACCAGTTTGCGGCGCAGGTCTGGATTGGCAAAGGCTTGGCGGTAGGGATGTCGGGGAAAGGTTTCTAACGTGGTTTCAATCGTTTCAACCACCAGCGGCATGGTGAGGTTGACAATGGTTTTAGGCATAACGCGTTGGCTCCGCTTTAAAGAAATTGAATGAAGCTGCTGTTTATTATGTGGAAGGCTGAAAACGCGCTGCCCGCCAAGAGTGGGGCAACTCCTTTGCAAGCTGCGCTGTGGAGTAAACTCAAGGCTTACTGCTCGTTTCTAGCCCTGAAGTAAAGCTAGCTAAAAAATGTGAGGAACTTATGAAGTCTGGGGATCGGCCATTCTGATTACGAAGCCGCATCCGATACCGCTGCCTCCTTTGAGAGGCTATACTGCCCCGTCTTGCCCCGATACCACTTTTGATTCTTCAACCCCACCGACAGCGCATTCGATAGCCGAGTGCGAATTGTTGTTAGGGCCGATTGGGGTACGCTCTTAATCGTGATCGTATCGATGATTTCAGGAACCGATACTATGCCCTCGGGTCGCTGCTGAAGCACCTTTAAAACCGCCTTAGGCAAAGATAGATCTCGGTAATCTTTTCTGATGTAGGACTGCCACGGTAGCTCACCATCAGTCTGCTCCGCTGGGGCTGCTGCAGGCTCTGGGTCTTCCTCAAAATCCGTCGCGCTGCTCCGAGCAGGCTCGGCTTGAGTCAGCTCGGTCTGATCTTGAGCTTCCGGATCTTCCTTGACCTGGGCATCTGCCGGGAAATCAGCGAATGGTTCTGATGTTGCCGTTTCTTGGACAGCTCGACTCATTTCTGGCTCGTCACTGCTCTCGGGCCTAGCCTTCAAAAATGCTGGAGTCTGCACCTTTTCCTGAGCCGCTGCGACGGGAGATGAAAGCTCGCTGAAGGTCTGAATTACGGATCGTAGACTCTGCCGTTTCTCTTGAACTGCCTGAATCTGGGCGGTTAATTGTGCTTCGTGAGCTGCCAGTTGGGCATCTACTGAAACTAGCTGGGCCACCATTTCATCTGTCTGTGCAGAAACCATTTTTACCTCTAACTTTGAAGATGCTTCAGCTAATTCTAGGATACTGGCAGGAAGTTGTCGCCTAGCCTCCAAACTTTGCAAGTTCTCGCACATCTTTGGGGCGATCGCGCTTGGCTCAACTTCGTCCCTCTAGAGCGCAGTAGCGTTCAATATTCTGGGGGTATATACTCTGCAGATGTAACCCGGTGCGATCGCAGAATCCGCTCTATGCTCAACCAACTCAGAACTCGCATTCTCCCGGCAAGACCGACCCAGCTCATCCTTCAAACTTTTCAGAAATGGAAGCGGGATGAATGCTCTGAAATGGGGGCGGCCCTTTCCTACTACGCCCTGTTTTCCCTATTTCCGACTTTCCTGGTTGTTTTGAGCGTGGTGGGGTTTTTCCTGGGACCAGATACCAACGCCGTCGATCAAGTTCTGCGCTATGCTCAGACGGCACTGCCGCCGATGGCCTACCAAATCTTCGAGGATGCGATGTCCCATCTAAATCAGAGCAGCGTTGGGGCAGGCGCGATTGGCTTTGGGCTGCTGCTGTTTACTTCTAGCAATGTTTTCGGCGCATTGGATCGGTTCGTCGATAAGATCTGGAGAGTTTATGGCACCAAGCAAGACACGCCCTCGCTGCGAGCATCCCTGATTAAAGTCGTGCAAAGTCGGCTTCTGGCCTTTGCCTTAGTCATCGGCACATCGGCCCTGATGATTGTTTCGCTGCTGTCTAACATTGCCCTCAAAACGCTGCGCAGCATCCTCATCAACTTCAATGAGTTCATTACATTTATTGACCTGAATGAAGTTGCCCTTTTAAGGAACATCCAAATCGGGGTATCGTTCCTAACCCTCTGTCTAGTCATCGGCACTCTGTTCAAGATTTTGCCCTCTACCTGCGTTCGCCTGCGGGATATCTGGCCGGGAAGCCTAATGACCACGAGCCTGCTGGTAGCGCTGCAGCAACTCATCAGCAACAGCATCATTCGCATCGGCAGCCAGTACCAGTCTTATGGACTCATTGGTGGGGTTATGGTGCTGATGCTTTGGCTTTACCTGACCTGTCAAATCTTCTTTATCGGCAATGTGTTCACCTATGTCTTCGCCCATTTGTACGGCAGCCGCAGCCGAGGCCCAGGGCGAAACTACCCAAGCTAGTCGCGGTGCCCGAAACCAGCGATCAGCGCGATTGTTGATAGGATGAGCGAGACTGGTAATTTCCTTTCCGCTGCTTAACGTTGGGGGTCCGTATGTCTTCCTTTTCCGATGTCCGTCAATCTAGTGCTGTCCGTGTCGAGACTGATTCGATGGGCGATCGCTCCATTCCTGCCGATGCCTATTACGGTATTCAGACCCTGCGGGCAACGGAGAACTTCCCCATCAGCGGTCTTAAGCCCTTGCCCACCTACGTCGATGCCTGTGTGCTGATTAAGAAAGCCACGGCCATGGTCAACGGCGAGCTGGGCTGCATTCCCCATGAGCTGAGTGGGGCGATCGCCACCGCCGCTGATGAGGTGCTGCAGGGACGGTTCCGCGATCAGTTTGTTGTGGACGTGTACCAGGCGGGGGCGGGCACCTCCCACCATATGAACGTCAACGAGGTGCTGGCCAACCGGGCGCTAGAGATTCTGGGCGAAGCCAAGGGCAGCTATCAGCGGGTCAGCCCCAACGACCACGTCAACTACGGCCAGTCCACCAACGACGTGATTCCCACCGCTATTCGCGTTGGCGGGCTGCTCGCCTTGACCCATTCTCTCTATCCAGCACTGGCGGGGGCGATCGCCACCCTCCAGGCCAAAGCCGATGAGTTTCAGGACGTGGTGAAGTCAGGCCGCACCCACTTGCAGGATGCTGTCCCCGTGCGAGTGGGCGAAGGGTTTCGGGCCTGGGCGCAGATGCTCAGCGACCATCGGCGGCGCATTCAGACGGCAGCGGCGGACCTAATGGAGCTGGGTCTCGGCGGCAGCGCGGCGGGTACGGGGCTGAACACTCATCCCCATTACCGGCAGCGGGTGGCCGAGGTGCTGGGTGACCTTCTTGATCAACCCTTGAAGCCTGCGCCCCATCCCATGGCAGCGATGCAGAGCATGGCTCCCTTTGTAGCCGTTTCGGGGGCAGTGCGAAACCTGGCTCAAGATCTGGCCAAAATCTCCCATGACCTGCGGCTGATGGATTCTGGCCCCAAGACGGGGCTGAAGGAAATCCAGCTGCCCCCGGTGCAGCCCGGTTCCTCCATCATGCCCGGCAAGTACAACCCGGTGATGGCGGAAATGACCTCCATGGTTTGCTTTCAGGTGATGGGCTACGATGGGGCGATCGCCCTGGCTGCCCAAGCCGGCCAACTGGAGCTGAACGTGATGATGCCCTTGATCGCCTACAACCTCATCCACAGTATTGAACTCATGGGCAACACCCTCCAGGCTTTGACGACTCGGTGTTTGCAGGGTATCACGGTGAATCGCGATCGCTGCCTGGCCTATGCTGAGGGCAGTCTGGCCCTGGTGACGGCTCTGAATCCCCACATTGGCTATCTAAATGCGGCGGCGATCGCCAAGGAATCCCTGGAAACAGGCAAATCCCTGCGCCAGATTGTGCTGGAAAAAGGACTGATGGATGAGGCCAAGCTGGCGGAGGTGTTGAATTTAGAGGAGATGAGTCGGATTCAGGGAAAATAGGGGATTTTTGGATTTTGGATTTTGGATTTTGGATTGATTTGCCTGCGTGGGATTTCGCGTCGCGCCGGTATCTTGTCTATATTCCTGGATAAATTCTTGTCAAGGAATCTCCCCAGATCAAATTCTGAATTCTGAATTCTGACTCCTGACTCCTCCCCCCTTAAAGCTCGTATCGGACGCTAAAGTAGATGCCGTCGTCCTGGGCGTTGACGCCGCGATCGTCCAGATCAATCAAGGGCACGGCAAAGTCAAGACGGACATCAAGGTCGGGCAGAATTTCCCAGAGGATGCCCAGACCGATACCTGCCAGGAAGGTTTGGTCAGGCAGATCCACGTTGTCAGAATCGTTCCAAACTGCTCCCAAGTCCAGAAACGGCGCGAGCTGGAAGGTGGCTATTCCCGCTTCATTGCGCACCAGCGTCACCCGATCCTCCAGGGAAAACCGCACGCCGTTGTCTCCGGCCCGCACGTTTTGGCGAAAGCCCCGCAGCGACTGGCCGCCGCCAATGACAAACTGTTCTGACGACAGCAGCGGGTCGGGGCTGAGCTGGAGGTCGAGCTGGGCAATCAGCAAATGGTCATCCCCAATGCGCTGCACCCGCTGAGCCTGCCCCAGCCAGCTAAAGAAGCGGGCATCGGGACCACTGTCGTTGATGGTGGCGTCGAAGAGATCCGCGCCAATGCTGAACTGCGATCGCAGCGCCCAGGCCCCCTGCACATCCCGCCGCACATAGTCTTGCCCCAGGCGAAATACGCTGGTGCGGGTCACGCCCTCGACATCGGCACCGGGGGAAATGGGGATCAGATCAAAGGCCAGGGTCTGCCCGTCTCGGTAGGCAAAGCCCAGGGAGAGGGCCAGCTCCTCCCGTGGCGTACGAATCAGCGGCTGGCGGTAGCTGATTTCGTAGCGCTCCGTTTCTCCCTCGATGTCAAACTCGTCGAACGGCTCCTGCACCACCTCGTTGCGATCGATGGTGATGCGGGCCTGGATGGTGCCGTCCATCGGATTGATGGGGGCGCGGTAGAGGGTTTCAAAAACGTTAGAACCGCCGCGAGTGGTGCGATCGTAGGAGATGGCCAGGGTGTCGCCAATGCCGGTGAGGTTGCGGGTGCCCAGGTCAAAGCCAAAGCGCTCGGAGCCAACGCTGGGGGGTGAGTAGTTATCCACCTGGGCGTTGAACAGGATGGAGCTGGCTTCCACCACCCGCACCACTAGGATGCTCTCTCCTAGCGCCTCTCCGGCCCGCAGGCTGGCTTCCACATTCTCAATCAGCGGATCGGCCCGCAGCAGGCGGAGCTGGTCCTCCAGGCGATCGGTGCGCAGGGGAGGGGTGGTGCCCAGTTCGATGCGATCGCGCACATACCCCTGGTTGAGCCGCTGCGTCCCTTCGATCTGAATCTCCCCAACCCGTCCCTCAACGACTTGAATGCGCACCACGCCGTCTTCTACCACCTGGTCCACCACCACAGCGCGGGAGGTCAGATACCCTTCATTTAAATAGAGCTGGGTGATCTCATCTGCCACCCGCTGCAAGTCTTCCAGGGTAGCGGTTTGCCCTTCCAGGGGAGCAACGATTGGATCAAAATCCTCGGCTTCGAAGACCGTGCTACCCTCGACCTGGATGGACTGGACGGGAAAGCTGACCGCTTCGTCGGCGTCACCCTCCGGCGCATCGGGTTCCTCGGGGTCGACCAGATCAGGCTCCAAAATTTCATCAGGCAAGACCGGCTCGTCTTCCCGATTCTCAGGCGGCAAGGTCTCTGGGGCGGGCTGCAGGAAGCGGTCTTCGTTGGGGTCGGGCTGCTGGGAAAACTCCACTGCAGACGCCACAGAGGGAAACACCTCCACTTCTGGAGCCGCCAATGCCTCAGTTGCCGAATAGACCAGGCAACTACCCACGGCTGGTAAAACGGCAGGTAAAGATTGCCAAAACGTGCGATCGCCCATAACCTCTTCCTCACCCATCACCAAAAACCAATTTGTCCTATCCCAACAGGACAGGCCTGGACCGAGCCCCAGCCCCGTGGCTGAATATCGTACTTCCTAAGTCCATGGACATAAATAAAGCCAGTGGGGCGCACCCCACCATAGCGTCGTTTATTTATGGCTACCTACTTAACATAACCAACTTGTTCAATTCGTTATCCCTAATATCAGGGAAATTTCGGGACGCCACCAGTCCGATGACGTCTACTGACATCTCCCCAGCCCTAGAAGGGCGGGGGTTCATGGAATCCACCTGACTCTGGCTGGCTCTCGGATAGACCTACATCATCCAGCCTCTTATCAGGGTTCATCCATGCTTCTCGGTCGTTCTTCTCTGACGCTGGCACTGCTGCAACGTTGACAATCCGAGGACTGCCAATCGAAGATTGTCTATA
>JBHJGR010000075.1:0-9243 GCA_050331615.1 Elainellaceae cyanobacterium | reverse complement strand
GCTTTTCCCTCATCCCCCAACCCCTTCTCCCAGAGCGGGAGAAGGGGAGCCGGAAAGCCTTGTCTTACCTCCCCCTCGCCCATTTTTGGGAGAGGGGGATTGAGGGGGTGAGGGCCAAGATGTGTGTATGTAGTAGCCCAGATTGGGAGAGGAGTTTGGGGTGAGGGCGAAATGGCTGGGAGCAAAGCAAATGACCCACTAGACATGCGCGAGAAGGGTGGCAACGAACGCGGCCTGAGCGGTACGTAGGTGGGTCCGCTGAACCAGGTGAAAGAGTTTATCAACAGGCGACGGAGCGTCAGATGCAAATGAATTCCAATACCTCAGGGGCAAATATCTCTGGCTAGCTCCTTAACGGATATCCTGGTCAGGGCGTGAGGAATGGGCAGAATCTCCAAAGTTGACAGCTACTGCGATCGCCAGCTTAGCAATGGCGTGGGAATAATTAATCGCTAAACCCTTGACAAGCTGATGGCGCAGACCGATAGTACATAGGAAGTGAGTTAGTTAAGCATAATTCTCAATAGCGCAGGTGCTGACAGCGGGGTTTTAGTAGGACTGGTTCTCAGCTTTGCCCCAGAACTCGCTTCTGCACTCCCGCCCATGTCAATGTCTAAACCTAAATCATCGCTCTATGGGCGACACAAACTTTGATCCGCAGCAGTGGGATCACTGGCTACTGGTAATAGCCTTTGTCAGCCTGTCGGGGTGGATTCTCTGGCAGGTCTATTTCAGCAAGCATTAACTCGACTAAAACTCAACGTGCCGAAGGAGAAAATTGCGGTGAAACGAAAACTGAAAATTTGGACGGGAATTGGCACCTACGCCCTGGCCAATGCAGGGGCGATCGCCCTCACCGTTACCGAAGCCCACAGCAGCGAGTTGCTGGACGAGGCAGACCCATCATCGCCCGCCCTGGTCAGCCAGAACGATGCCTGTGTAGCCGTACCCGTTACCGGCGGCGGTGAAGGCGGCGAGGGCGAAGCTGAAGCCGCTGTAATGCTGGAGGGTGGCGAAGGCGGTGAAGGCGGCGAAGGCGGTGAGGGTGGTGAAGGCGGCGACACCGCTAACCGCATGGTCTTTCTGCCGGAGTCGCAGCAGTTTAGCGATCGCCAGATTATTACCGACTTTGTAGACCAGCTCATTATTCCCAACTACCAGCTTCTGACGGAGCAATCGGGGGACCTGGCGGGGGCGATCGCCACCTTCGTCGAGAATCCCGCTGCTGACACTTTGCAAACTGCCCGTCAGGCGTGGCTGGTGGCCCGCACTCCCTGGGAGCAAAGTGAAGCCTTTGCCTTTGGTCCAGCAGCCTCTTTGGGGCTGGATGCGGAACTGGACGATTGGCCCGTGAATGAAACAGATGTCGTGGCAGTGCTGAATAGCGACGAGCCCCTGACGCCGGAATACGTCGATAGCCTGCAGACCAGTCAGAAGGGCTTTCATGCCATTGGCTTTCTCCTGTTTGGTACAGACGACAACAAGCCGTTAGATGCCTTCACTGCCCGTGAGCTGGAGTACTTGGGGGCAATCGCCCCCGTGTTCGACCAGACCGCTAATGACCTGCTGAGCAGCTGGACCGAAGGGGTGGACGGCTTCCCGCCCTATCGCAGCGAGTTTGTTAACGCGGGTCAGGGCAGCAACGCCTATCCCACCGTGCAGGCGGCGGGTGAGGAAATTGTCCAGGGGATTCTGGGGATCTTGGACGAATTGGGCAACGTCAAGATTGGGGAAGCGCTGGAGACCCAAAATCCGTTCCTGCTGGAGAGCCGCTTTGCCAATAGCTCCCTGGAAGACTTTGAGGCCAATATCCTGAGTGCCCGCAATGCCTATCTGGGAGACTTTCCCCCCAGCGGCACCGAGGGACGCGGCATCAGCGAGTTTGTTATTGCGGTTGATCCAGAACTAGACGCCCAAATTCGCCAGCAGATGGAAACGGCGATGGCGGCCATTGCGGCCATTCCTGGGCCGATTGAGAAAACCCTGTGCGATCGCAGCGCCCAGCCGCAAATCGTCGCCGCCCAGGAAAGCGTCCTGGATTTATTTGCCACCTTTGAGCAGCACGTCCTTCCACTGGTACAGCAATGAGACAAATGCAACGGGGTATGAGCCTGGGGCTACGAAGCTTAGTACTGGCACTGGGGGCGGCGATCGCCGGAGTCCTCCTCTCTGCCCTGCTGCAACTTCCGGCCCAATCCCAATTCGCTCCGCAAGCGGGGGGCGACACCACGGTGCAAAACCGCTCGTCCCGCGCCTATGAGCAGCCCGCCCCCAACTTGAACGAGCACTGGTCGGATCGCCATGCCGTAGGCGATCTGGCTTTTGAAGCCGCTTTTGTCACTGCCCCTGCTAACGTCAATCCCGGCCTGGGTCCCCTGTTCAACGGCACTGCCTGCGCTGCCTGCCACATCAAAAACGGGCGGGGCATGCCGGAGAAGGGCCAGCGAGTGGTGCGGGTCAGCCTGGTGACCCCTGGGGAGGACTCCCTACCCGCCGACCATCGCTTCGCCATGGAAGCGATGGCTCCCAACGGTAATGTGCTGGCCGTGCCGGGCATCGGCACCCAGGTGCAGGAGCAGGGAGTGTATGGCTATGCGCCGGAGGCGGTGGTGCAGGTGGAGTGGCAGGAATTTCCGGGGACTTATGGGGACGGCACGGCTTATACGCTGCGATCGCCCCACCTGACCCTCTCCCGCTGGGACGGCACGCCCTTATCAGAAGACGTCGTGTTCTCCAACCGGATTCCCCAGCCGGTGTTTGGCACGGGGTTACTGGAAGCGGTGCCCGAAGCGGAGATCCTGGAGCGGGCGGACCCGGAAGATGGCGATGGTGACGGTATTTCCGGTCGGACCAATCGGGTGTGGGATGTGGTAAAGCAGCGGGAAGCCCTGGGGCGCTTTGGCTGGAAGGCGAACACGCCCAATCTGCTACAGCAGTCCGCTTCGGCCTACATCAACGATATGGGGGTGACCAATCCCCTGTTTCCAGCGATGGACGGCAGCGAGGACATCGACATGCCCGTCCTGGAGGCGGCGACCATTTATGTGCAGACCCTGGGGGTTCCCGCCCGCACGATGCTGGACAATCCCCAGGTGCAGCGGGGCGAGGAGCTGTTCGATCAGGCTAACTGCGCCGCCTGTCACGTGGCTGAGCTACGCACCGGGGATCACGAAATCCCCGCCCTGGTGAACCAGACGCTTCACCCCTACACAGACCTGCTGCTGCACGACCTGGGGCCAGAGCTGGCGGACAACCGCCCCGACTTTCAGGCGGATGGAACCGAGTGGCGCACGCCGCCGCTGTGGGGTGTGGGGCTGGCCCAGACGGTGCTGCCCTATTCGGGCTATCTCCACGATGGCCGTGCCCGCACCTTGGAGGAGGCGATTCTCTGGCACGGGGGGGAGGCGGAAGCATCGAAGGAGGCGTTCCGGACAATGGCAGCGGGCGATCGCGCCGCCCTGGTGCAGTTTTTGCGATCGCTGTAGGGGGCTGACCAGATTGGGAGACTGCATTGGGCGATCGCGTCAAGCTTTTGGTTGGTGGGCATTGCCCACCCTACGCCTGCTCTACGCCTGCTCTTGACCTACTCTACCGTCAGACCTCGGCCCATTTCCGCAGGAGGTTGGCGTGGGTTTTGGATAGCAGGTCGAATTCGCGGGTTTTGCCCTGCTGGTCAAACAGGGTTTGGCGGACGGTGTCCAGGTCAAACAGAATCTCCCGCTCCTGGGGATTGCGCACCAGGCTCTGGACCCAGCTCACTGCCGCCAGCCGCGCCCCGTCCGTTACGGGTTCCACCCGATGTAGCGTGGAGGAGGGATAGACGATCATGGCCCCCGCTGGCAGCTTGTAGTCCTGCTCGCCCTGAGGACCTTCCACCACCAGTTCGCCGCCCTGGTAGTCCTCCGGCGGGTTGAGGAACAGGGTGAAGGATAGGTCCGAGCGCATCATCTGGTTTTGGGCCTGCATCAGGGCGTCGTCGGTGTGGGTGCCGTAGGCCATCCCGGCTTTGTAGCGGCTGATCAGCATGGGGTGAATGCGCCGGGGACGGGCCGCCATCTGAAACAGGCGATTGCGCTGGAGGGCGCGGCTGATGAGCGATCGCAATTCTGCCAGCACGGGGGAGTCTTTCGGGAGCTGGGTGTTGTGCTTCACCAGACGGGCATGCCAGCCTGCGGTGGTTTTGCCGTCTACAAAACTGGCAGCGGTTAACTTGGTGGCGGCGATCGCCAGTTCATCGGCCGTGAGGACATCGCCAATGCACAGGATCATGTATACTCCTTCTGTTGCTATTCATTTTCAATGATCAGGCCTATGAGCCTTCCTCATTGATAATCGTTTGGAAATAAGATTTGCCAATGGCGATCGCCCCGTTCTTGGATTTCTCTCCAAAAGCGCGTTTCAGCCCATTCATCTAAAAAACCTGATAGAAGAAGGCATTTCATAATTAAGAATTTATCTCAATATCTGCCATAATATGTTCTACACAGCGGGTGGCATGAGCCCGCGACAGTTATTCCAGTCCAAATTTCAGTCCAAACATTCTGCTTAAGGAAGCACAGATAGAGTTATGAACAAAATGTCTCGACGCGCGTTCCTGGGCGCGAGTGCAGCAGCGGCAACCCTTGCCCTGGGGCAGTTTGCTCCCCGGAGTCGGGCGGTGGCTCGGCCTGCCCGCCAGACGGTAATTCGCGCTAAACAGGGCGTCAAGCAAACGGGGGAACTCAACCTCTACTCGGCCCGCCACTACGACACCGACAATGCCCTATATCAGGGGTTTAGCGATCGCACCGGCCTGCAAGTTAACCTGATCGAAGCCGACTCCGACGAACTGATTGAGCGGCTCAAGAGCGAGGGGGCCAACAGCCCCGCCGATGTGTTCATCACCGTAGATGCCGGTCGCCTCTGGCGGGCGGAGGAAGAGGGCCTGCTCCTGCCTATCACCTCCTCGACCCTGACCTCGGTCATCCCCGCCAGCCTGCGGGACCCCAGTGGTCAGTGGTTTGGCCTCACCAAGCGGGCACGGGTGATTATGTATAACAAAGACCGGGTGAATCCAGCGGATCTGTCCACCTACGAAGACCTGGCCGATCCAAAATGGGCGGGCAAAATTCTGGTGCGCAGCTCCACCAATATCTACAACCAGTCCCTGGTGGGGTCCCTGATTGAAGTCCACGGTGCCGAAGAAACGGAAGCCTGGGCTGAGGGACTGGTGGCCAACTTTGCCCGTCCGCCCGAGGGTAACGACACGGCTCAGATTCGGGCCTGTGCGGCTGGGGTAGGAGACCTGGCGATCGCCAACCACTACTATCTGGTGCGGCTGGCTAAGTCTGACGATCCTGCGGACCAGGAAGTGGTGCGTCGGGTCGGCATGTTCTTCCCTAACCAGCGGGGCCGGGGCACCCACGTCAACATCAGCGGCGGCGGCGTCCTGAAGAATGCGCCCAACCCCGAAGGTGCCCAGCAGTTCCTGGAATACCTGGCAAGTGAGGAAGCCCAGGAAGTCTTCGCTCTGGGCAACAATGAGTATCCGATTCTCGATGGCGTGCCCCTCGACCCAACCCTAGAGAGCTACGGCAGCTTCAAGTCGGATACCACCAGTGCCGCCGCCTTTGGCCGCAATAATCCGCTGGCGCTGCAAATCACCGACCGGGCAGGTTGGGTGTAAGTGCAGCGATTTATCCTGGGGCGAATGCCATTCGCCCCTACAAAATTACCTAGGCGTAGCATCGAGCGTAGGGTGGGCACTGCCCACCCAAAGTTTGACGCAAAGCCTCCTAATTGACCGTGCCATCCGGCAGGATCGCCCCCTTGGTGCTGGCTCCGTCCAGGCTGCCCTCATCCACAGTGGCTCCGCTCAAATTGGCATTTTCAAAGTTGGCTCCGTCCAGGTTGGCCCCAGTAAGGTCAGCTCCCTGGAGAAAGGCATCGCTCAGGTTGGCACTGGTCAGGTTAGCCCCCGACAAATTGGCCTGGGTGAGGGCGGCTCTCGACAGGTCCGCTCCCTGCAAATCTGCATCGCTCAGGTCAACGCTGTCGAGCAGTGCGCCGCTGAAGTTGGTGCCGCTTAAATTACTTTCTTTGAGGATGGTGCGGTTGAGCTTGGCACCCCTCAAGTCCTGCTGGCTAAAGTCCTGCCCTTGCAGGTCGCACTCCAAACACTCTTTTGATTCAGGGAAGGAGGCGGTGGGGTCAGGCTGGGCACAGCTTCCCAGCAGCAAAGCGGTGATGCCTAAAGCGGAGCCGAGAGTAATGGTGGTGGCTTTGAACATAGTGGAGTGATAAAAGAAAGTCGGTAGATTTTAGTTGGGTTTCTAATCGGGCAGGCGATTCCAGGCGACCAGAAGGGTTCCAGTGCGATCGCCCCTGGGCACAACGCTCAAATATGCAACAAAAGCTCCCTGGCTGATTTTGTAGAAAGGCGCTCCGGCATATTCTCCAAAGGATTCTACTGCAAAGCCATCAGCAGTTAATTCCGGCATGAGGGCCACCGCTAGGCGATCGGGCTGGGTGTCAGTCACGGTGTAAAAGGGCTGACCAATTTCAGGTCGGGGGACGGTGCCCTCAAAGAAAAAGTCAGGATAGGAGAAGTCGGCAGGCTGGACGGATACCTCCCTGGAAACCTGGCTCAAAACGTCATGAAACTGCTCCTGTAGTGGCTGGGCTGCCTGTAAATCGGCGGTGGTGACGGGGGCAGCCGCCAGCACGTAAACTGAGGTGCCCAGGTCTGGCTGGAGCAGGCTCAAATACTGGCTCTCACCGTTGCGGGTCACCTCGTAGACTTTGATGCCGCTATCGTCCAGGTCATCGCGCGATCGCACCTCATAGCCCTCAGCTACCAACTGATCCACCAGGCTAGTACCCATCTGGCGAAAATTCTCTCCCTCAACCTGGTGGCAGTTACCCAGACCAAAGCATCCGGCTGCGGCACTGGGCAGATGGGGAAAGTTGGCAAAGGGGAGGGGAGCGCTATCGGGTGGGGGTAACTCTGGCGTGGGGACGGGAGAAGTGGGACTGGCTGCTGATGGCGATCGCTCCGGAGGCTGGGGCGCGGCAGGGGGAGCAGCCTGGGAGGGTGACGCTACGGGGGCGGGCGATGGGGATGACGGCTCTGCTATGGGGGGAACAACGAGGTCAGGCGGCAGCACGGCTGGCGCATCAAGCTGGCGATCGGGCACCTCCGGCATGGCCGTTATTTGGATGGAGATGGGTTCCGTCGCCGTTTCTTGAGCATCTTTCTCAGAAGAGGCGATGGGGAGAAATATCAAAACGCCGTGCAGCGCCAGGGAAAGCAGCCCCATGGGATGCAGCAGCCATCGAATCGGTGGGGGAACCTGTTTAAGAGCCTTTACAACCACTGGAATAACCGTTACCTCTTCAGTAAACCGCTCCTGCCGTTCCCCCAAGGAGGAATTCACTGTTAGCAGTCATTCTCAATATACCTTGTTAGGCGGCTCTTGATGATGCCGCGTTTGGCCATCTTCTCAGGAGGAATGGGCCTTCTCCAGAATCTTTTAAAGCCCTAAATCCACACCAACCCGGTGGCTGCAGGCAAATCCCGAGAAGGCGACCGCATTCAGCCCCTGCCCCGGAAAGGTGCTGTCCCCAACGCAGTAGAGGCCAGGAATGGCGGTGCGGTTGAAGGGCATGCCCAGCAGTCCCAGTGGCTTCCCGGAGGGGATGGGTCCATAGGTGCCGTCTTCCCGCCCCAGGAAGCGTCGATGGGTGCGGGGGGTGCCGCTTTCCTGGTAGTCAATGGCCGCTTCCAGACCGGGGAAGACCTGCTCCAAGCGGGCGATGAGCTGGGTGGCGATCGCCTCTTTCTCCTGTTGATAGACGCTGGGAGCCAGATCTTGCCAGTCCGCCATCCAGCTTGGCGTGAAGACATGGAAGATGTGGCGATCGGGAGGAGCCAGGTCGGGGTCGAGCAGGGTGGGAATGGAGACGAAAATGGTGCCGTGGGCAGCTTCCATGTCATCCCAGTTTTCCAGAATGATGTGGTGGCAGTCGGTTCCCGGCGGCAATACCTCGGCCTTGACCCCCAGATGTAGACTAAAGAAGCTGGGGGACTTTTCGTAGCGGTGCTGCCAGCGGGTTTCCCGGCGGGGCATGGCTTCAGTGGGCAGCAGTTTTTCAAAGGTGTCCCAGCGGGTGGCGTTAGAGACGATGCGCCTGGCCCGGTATTCCTGTCCAGTGGCCAGCTTCACGCCGATGGCCCGACCGTTTTCCATGAGAATTTGCGTCACCCGCGAGCGGTACTGGATGATGCCGCCCGCTTTTTCCAGCCCCTCCGCCAGCTTTTCGGCAATCCGGCCCACGCCGCCCTTGGGGTAGTTGATGCCGCCGTAGTGGCGATCGCTAAATACCATGCCCGCATTGATCATGGGGGTTTGCTCTGCGGGCACCACGGACCAGCAGTAGCACTCCATGTCGATGAACTTAAGCAACTCCGGGTCGTGGATGTAGCGCCGCGCCACGTCTCCCGCGTTTTGTGGCAGGTATTTCACCAGTCCTAAGCAGGCAAACGGGTGCTGAAAGAAGACCCGTGTCAGGTAGCGGAGTTCCTCAAGGGACAACAGCTCCATCGCGTTCAGGCAGTTGAAAACAGCCCAGCACTCGTCATAGAACTGGCGGATGCCCCTTGCCTCATGGGGGAAGCGCTGGATCAGTTCCTGTAGGAACTTTTCGTAGTCGCGGTGGACTTTGAAGTCCAGACCGTTGGGCAGGTGGTAGTGGATCTGCACCGGGTCGGGAATGGTTTCCAGTTCGACGTTCACCGCCTGGAGGGCGCGGGTGAGCAGGTTGGTGGTGCCGTTTTCGCCGAAGCCAAATATCATGGATGCGCCCACGTCAAAACGGTAGCCGTTGCGCTCGAAGTAGCCCGCGCTGCCGCCGGGGATGAGGTAGCGCTCCAGCACTAGCACCCGCGCCCCTTTCGCGACTAGCTGGGTGGCTGTGACCAGTCCGCCGATGCCGGAACCAATGACGATCACGTCAAATGCTTCCCCGGAGGGAAGAAAATTATTTGGCGGAGAACTTGGGGATGGCTGGGAGTCGGATTGCACGGACATGATGGGGTGAATAAATTTGTGGAAATTCTGGCGCTTTGACACTCCCCATAGCTAAAAGCTAGGGGATTCTTGGTTCATCCACCATCCTTAAAACTGATCTGAGAGTTTTATCTCAAACTCCGCAACCCCTCACCAAACAGCCGCACCAAAATGGTCAAACTATCTAGATATTGGG